>UQEF01000023.1 GCA_900540045.1 uncultured Eubacteriales bacterium
CTTGATTTGTTTGCAAAAAGGGCGTGCCGCAGAAATTGCTTTCTGCAACACGCCCTTTTTTAGGCGGTTTGGAAGGCCGAAACCTTCCGGGCATTTGAACAGGTGCGATACACGAGGCGGCAAAGTTGCTGCAATAGTGCGCGCCTGATCCCAAAGGGACGCAAGGAGAGGAGCCATGAGACAGATGACCAAGGAAGAAGCAAGCCAACACTACCTCATTCCCATGGACATTCTGGATGAGTATGAAAGCTGGGGCCTTTGCAGTACCGTAAAGCAGGTGATGGGCCAATGGCAGTATGGCGATCAGGATCTGGAGCGACTGAGCACGATCATGGCACTGCATGATATGGGCTTCAGCGCACAAGAGGTTGAGGGCTACATGCGCTTGCTGCTTTCGGGCACCGATACCACCCAAGAACGCATCCGCATGCTGGAAAAGCGTCGGGATGCAGCCCTGAACGAAATCCACCTGAAGGAAAAGCAGCTGCAGCGGCTGGATTACCTGCGCTACAGGATGCGCGCTTCCGGCACATAAGCAAGCGATATTCCAAGAAAGGAGCCATTATAATGCAATATACCAGACTGGGAAAAAGCAGCCTGAATGTATCCCGTGTATGCCTGGGCTGTATGGGGTTTGGGGATGCCGCCCATGGGCAGCACAGCTGGACGCTGGATGAGGAAGACTCACGAGCCATCATTCGCCGCGCCCTGGAACTGGGCATCAACTTCTTTGATACGGCCATCGTGTATCAAAACGGCACCAGCGAGCAGTATCTGGGCCGCGCTCTCAGAGACTTTGCCCGCCGGGAGGACGTGGTGGTGGCCACCAAGTTTCCCGTGCGCACCCAGGAGGAGATCGACGCCGGAATCAGCGGACAGGAGCATGTGCGGCGCATGCTGGACAAAAGCCTGCAAAACCTGGGCATGGACTACGTGGACCTGTACATCTACCATATGTGGGACTACCGGACGCCGCTTTACGAAATCATGAAGGGGCTGAACAATGCCGTCAAGGCGGGTAAAGCACGCTATATCGGCATCTCAAACTGCTTTGCCTGGCAGCTGTGCAAGGCCAATGAACTGGCCCGCCGGGAGGGCTTTGCTCCCTTTATTTCCGTGCAGGGACATTACAACCTGATCTTCCGGGAAGAGGAACGGGAGATGATTCCCTACTGCCGGGAGGAGGGCATCGCCGTTACGCCCTACAGCGCGCTGGCCGGCGGGCGGCTGTCAAAGCTGCCGGGGGAGACCTCCAGGCGTTTGGAGGAGGATGCCTACGCCAAGGGCAAGTATGATGCCACCGCGGCGCAGGATACCCGCATCATTGAGCGCGTGGCGGAGCTGTCCCGGCGCCATGGCGTCAGCATGACGGAGATTGCGCTGGCCTGGCTGATCCATAAGGGGGCAATTCCCGTGGCCGGAGCGACCAAGCTCAGCCACGTGGAGGGTGCGTCCCGCGCTACGGAACAGGCGCTTACAGAGGAGGAAGTTGCTTATCTGGAGGCCTGCTATACGCCTCATGCGCTGGTAGGCGTGATGGCGCAAAATACGCGGGAAGCGGCGAACAAGCCGCAAGTCTGGTCATCCAACACGCCCAAAGTCTAAAGCAGAAAGGAGCATTTGCCATGAAAACCCTTGTGGCTTACTTTTCCGCCAGCGGAGAAACCGCCCGACTGGCCAAAACCATCGCACAGGCAACCGGAGCGGATCTCTATGAGATTCGGCCAGCGCAGCCCTATACCGCCGCGGATCTCAACTGGCACGACAATCAAAGCCGTTCCTCTGTGGAGATGAAGAACCCGGCTTGCCGCCCGGCGATCGCCGGGGGCGCGCCGGACCTGACAGCATACGATACGGTCTTTGTGGGCTTCCCCATCTGGTGGTATCAGGCCCCGCGCATCATCGAGACGTTTTTGGCCTCCTGCGATTTTTCCGGCAAGCGCGTCGTGCCCTTCGCCACCTCCGGCGGCAGCGGCATGGGGCGTACGGAGGAAATTCTGAAAAAATCCTGCCCCACAAAGGCCGTCTTTCTGCCCGGCAGACGGCTTGACAGCGGCGCAAGCCTCGACGCGATCCGCAACTGGTTGAATGCAATTGAACTGAACAAAAAATGAATCAGCCAAAAATAAAGGAGGAAACCACGATGAAAAAGCTGCTTATCCTTGCTCTTGCCCTGATGATGAGCCTTTCCTTCGCCCGTGCCGAGGAAGAGACGCCCGCTTTTACGCCCACGGACTCCAATGTGCTGGTCGCCTGCTTCTCAGCGACGGGCAATACCTGGCCGCTGGCGGAATACGCGGCCGCATACCTCAATGCCGACCTGTTCCGCATTGAGCCTGCCATTCCCTACACCGATGCCGACCTCAACTACAATGACGCGGACTGCCGCGCCAATCAGGAAATGAACGATGAAACCAGCCGCCCCGCTCTGGCCGCAACGGTTGAAAACATGGCGCAGTATGATACGGTGGTGCTGGCGTTTCCCATCTGGTGGGGACAGGCGCCGCGGCTGATTGAGACCTTTGTGGAGGCCCACGACCTGAGCGGCAAGACCGTGCTCACCTTCTGTACCTCCGCCAGCAGCGGCTATGGCCGGACCGGCGAGATTCTCGCTGCGCTGACCGATGAGACGGTCAACTGGATCGAGGGCGCACGCTTCTCCGCTTCCACCACGGCGGAAGAAATGGAAGCCTGGCTTGCGGAAAAAGGCATCGCCCCCTATACGGCGGAGTAAACGCATTGCGAACGGATGAGATGAAAGGAGACAAAGCCATGTCTGTCAAACAAACCGCGGGACGCGACGCCCTGGGCGCCTTCGCCCCGAAATTTGCCGAGCTGAATGACGACGTGCTCTTCGGGCAGGTCTGGAACCGCACGGACAAGCTCTCGCTGCGCGACCGCTCTCTGGTCACGGTAACGGCGCTGATGGCCCAGGGGCTGGTGGATTCGTCCTTCCGCTATCACCTGACCACCGCCAGGCAAAACGGCATCACCAAGGAGGAAATCGCGGAAATTCTGACCCATGCGGCCTTCTATGCGGGCTGGCCCAAGGCCTGGGCAGCCTTCAATATGGCCAAGGAGGTCTGGGCGGAGGATGCCGCCCCGGTGCAGAACGCCATGCAGGCGCATGCGGCTTCGATGGTGTTCCCCATCGGCGCGCCCAACGACGGCTACGCGCAGTATTTCACCGGGAAGAGCTACCTTGCGCCGCTGTCCACCGCGCAGGTAGGCATCTGCAACGTGACCTTTGAACCGGGCTGCCGCAATAACTGGCATATCCATCATGCCGATGAGGGCGGTGGGCAGATTCTCGTATGCGTGGCCGGGCGCGGCTGGTATCAGGAGTGGGACAAGCCCGCGCAGCTGCTCACACCCGGCGACGTGGTGAACATCCCTGCGGGGGTTAAGCACTGGCACGGCGCGGCCCAGGACAGCTATTTCAGCCACCTGGCCATTGAGGTGCCGGGTACCGATGCCCGCAACGAGTGGCTGGAGCCGGTTTCCGACGCGCAGTATGAGGCGCTCGTATGAAGATTCTCATCTTGATGGGCAGTCCCAATCCGAAGGGGTCCACCTTTTTGCTGGCGGACGCCTTCCGGCAGGGGGCGCAGGACGGCGGGCACGTGGTCCAGATGATCGACGTGGCAAAGGCCCACGTGTCCCCCTGCGGGGGCTGCGTCGCCTGCGGCTATGACGGCCCCTGCGTCAAGCGGGACGACATGGCGCGTATCGGAGCGGCCCTGCTTGAAGCGGATATGCTTGTGCTGGCCACCCCGCTGTATTACTACGGCATGTCCTCGCAGCTCAAAATGGTGATCGACCGCTTTTGTGCGTTCAACGGCCGCATGCAGCGCAAACACATGAAGTCCGCGCTGCTCAGCGTGGCATGGAACGCAGACAACTGGACCTTTGACGCACTCAAAGCGCATTACCATACGCTGGTCTGCTATCTGAACCTTCAGGATCAGGGAATGGTGTTGGGAAAGCGCTGCGGAACGCCCTCCATGACGCGCAGCAGCATCTATCCGGGGCAGGCCCGCCAGCTGGGCAGAATCCTTTGACAGGAGTGGCGCGCATATGAAGCAGCGAATCAAAACCGGCGTGGATATCGCCATGACGGTGCTCTTTCTGGGCCAGATGGGCTATCACATGATGGACAATCGGATGCACGAATGGACGGGCGTTACGCTGTGCGTGCTGTTTCTTCTGCATCACGCGCTCAATCCCGGCTGGCACCGGGGGCTGTTCAAGGGCAGGTATTCCGCCTCCCGCGTGTGGCTGACAGTGGTGGACCTGCTGCTGACGCTGGCCATGGTGGCGGTGATTGTCAGCGCGATTCTGGTCTCCCGGCATGTGTTTGACTTCCTGGGCCTGCGCATGCGGGCAGTCGGCCGGCGCATTCACATGCCGGCCACCATGTGGGCGTTTGTGCTGACCGGACTGCATATCGGGCTGCACTGGCACATCGTGCTCGGCAAGCTGGGGAAGGCGGGAAACCGCGCCGGTGTGTGGCTCTGCCGGCTGGTGCTGGTGTGTGTGATTGCTTTTGGCGCATGGGAGTTTGCGACACGCAGACTATGGATGGAGCTGTTCATGCTCCGGGAATTCGCCTTCCTGGAATACGGCGAACCGCTGGCGGTATTCTTCGCCTCCTACGCGGCCGTGTTGTACGTATGGGCTGCGCTGTCCTATTTTTTGAAGAAATTGCTCCAAAAATTGCAGAGTGCTGCGCAGGCCAGCAGCGCGGAGGACTTTCTCACGGCGCTGGTCCAGCTGCAGGAGGCTTGCGGCGTGGCCGATTTGAAAATGAGCGATTATGGCATGCGCAAAGAAGAATGCAGGACGCTGGCCGTGAACGCACGGGAGACGATGGGTGGTTTGTTCCTGGCCAACCCCTGCGAACTCAATGACGAAGATTGCGCCGCAATCTTTGAAAAGGCGTACCGTTAAGGAGGATTGACGATGAAGCGGGCAGGTACGTTTGGATGCTGCATGCTGGCGCTGCTCTCTCTGCTGTGGTCAGGCGCGCAGGCAGAGGTGACCGGCAGGAAGCAGGCGCAGGCGATCGCAACTGAAACCCATGAAACGCTTCCGAATCCCGGTTCCTTTAATTTCAGCACCCGCACCGTGACGCTCAACAGCGGATATACCATGCCCATCAACGGCCTGGGAACCTACAGCTTACACGGGGACGAGTGCATCAACGCCCTGGATCGCGGCGAAAAACACGACTGGTATTAAAAACGGAAACCGGGTATGTCCCCCTGAAAAAACCATGGCCTGCCGAAACCCCTCGTCCCTGGCGAAGGGGGTTCGGCAGGCCTTTTGGGCATCGTGGTGCATCGCGCCTGCATCAATCCACAATCATGTCTATGCCCTTTTGCAACGTTGCGCCGTCGATTGCACCGACGGCCTGCGCAATCACATGGCCCTTCGCATTGATGAAAAAGGAGGTGGGCAGCGAGTATGCGCCATACGCCAGGGCCGCTTCAGCCTCGGTATCAAACAGCACCGGGAATTCATATCCATGCCGGTCGATGAATGCCGAGGCCGTCTCGACGGTTTCCCGTCCACCATCGGTCATGTTGACCATAAGAAAATGGATGTCATCACCAAGCGCGCCGTACTTCTCGTTAAAATCAGGCATCTCGCTCTGACACGGGCCACACCAACTTGCCCAGAAATTCAGTACAATGGGTTTCCCGAAATACTGGCTGAGGCGCACTTCGTTGCCGGCCTTGTCATACACCGTAAAGTCGGGCGCGGGAACGACCTCGGGCTCCTGCTCTGATGCGGACTCGTCTTCCCCTGCCGTATCAGCCGAATCTCCTTCTGTGGCCGCAGATGCCGCCGGCTGCTGGTCGGTATGAACGATCATCTGTTCTGTTCCAACGTTCCGGCCAAGGCGGTCATAGAGGACGTATGCCCCGCCCATCAGAACCGCAAAGACCAGCACGATGCTCAGCAATGTCTTTTTATTCTTCATGTCCTCACCTCTTTAACTCAGAAGATTCACCAGCCGGCCCAGCGTGCCGGTCGCCATCAAAATGCCTACAAAAACCAGCAGGCTGCCGCTGACGGCATTGATGACGCGATAGTTTTTCTTGATCCAGTTGAAAGCGGCCTTCAGATAATCAATGAGCACGGCGCTGAGAATGAACGGGATGCCAAGCCCCAGCGAGTAGGCCAGCAGCATCAGCATCCCCTGTACCACATGCCCCTGCTGGGAGGCCAGCATCAGCGCGGATCCCAGGAACGCACCCACGCAGGGCGTCCATCCCAGGGAGAAAATCATGCCGAAGATCATTGCGGAAAAGAAGTTCATATTTTGCGTATCAACATGCCTGCTTCCGCCGTGAAACAGGTTCAGTTTGAACACACCCAGAAAGTTGAGGCCAAAAAAGATCACCACCGCACCGGAAACGATGTTCACAAGCGTCTGATGCTCCTTGAGAAAGCTGCCGACCGTTCCGGCCAGCGCCCCGAGAATCACAAAGATGATGCTGAAACCCGCCACAAAGCCCACGGAACCGGTCAGCGTCTGGCGCACGCTTCTCTCTCCGCCGCCCGCAAAGTAGGAAATATAGATGGGCAGCATCGGCAGGAGACACGGGGATAGAAAGGTGATGACCCCTTCCAGAAAAGCAATTACATATTGCATTTATCGCGCTCCTTTCTGAAAAGACCGGATAGCAGCCAGCCGATCAGCCCCATGTAGAGCATGGAGCCCACAGGGCTTGAGGTGATGGCACAGATGCCGCTTGCGCACCCGATCCATTGGTAATAGGCCAACCCTGCCAGGGCCCCGCCCAGCGTGAACAGTGCGGGCCGAATCCATTTTTTCCATTTCAAGATCAGACACCTCCTGCCAAAAATTCTTCCGCCATATGGACCGCCGTGGCGCCGTCCGCAACAGCCGTAACCACCTGCCGCAGCGGCTTGGTCCGCACATCACCCACGGCGTACACGCCGGGGATGCTGGTTTCTGTGGTTTCTCCTGCAACGATGTAGCCGCCCCCGTCCAGTTCCAGCTGCTGCGCGACCAGCTCCGTCGCGGGAATTCGGCCCACGCTTATAAATATGCCATCCGCAGCAATGTCCTTTTCTTCGCCGGTCTTGACATTTCGAATGCGGACACCGGTGAGCCTGTCTTCGTGCAAGAGCGCCGTCACCACGCTGTTCCATTGAAATTCAACGTTTTCCGCCTTCATGAGAGGCTCATGGTAGATTTTCGTTGCCCGGAGGGTGTCCCTTCGGTGGACGAGCACGACCTTCCTGGCAATGCGGCTCAGCAGCAGCGCATCTGCCGCCGCCGTATTGCCGCCCCCAACCACCACGACGGTCTTTCCCTTGTAGAACATGCCGTCGCAGGCCGCGCAGTAGGCCACGCCGCGTCCCACCAGCTCCTTTTCGTCGGGGAGGCCCAGTTCTCTGGGATTGGCGCCCGTTGCCAGCATGACGGTTTTGGCGTAAAAGGTTCCCTCGCTGGTTTCCACAGCCTTTGGATTCCCCCGCAAATCGACGCTCTGCACCTGCGCATTGCGCGTTTGTGCGCCGAAGCGCTCCGCCTGCCGCTGCATCTGCTCGGCCAGTTCATAGCCGCCAATGCCGTCCACAAAGCCGGGATAGTTGTCGATCTGGTGGGTCAGCGCCATCTGCCCTCCTGCGGAAAGCCGCTCGACCACCAGCGTATCAAGGCCCGCTCTGGCTGCGTACAGCGCCGCGGTATATCCGCCGGGGCCGCCGCCGATGATGATCGTGTCGTACAGGTGCTTTTCGGTTTCCTTCTTTTCTTTGGGCATAACGCCCGCCAGGAATGCCTCGATTGCGGCCTTGGACTGCGGCGCGACGATGGAATCGACGGGCTTTCCCTCCATATAAAGCCGAAGGGTCGGGATCAGCTCCAGTTCCTCCCAGAGCGTTTCATCCTGATCCACATCAACCTTGACCACCTCCAGCCTGCCGGCATACTCCTCGGCGATCTGTTCGTAGGCGGGGTTGATCTTGCGGCAATGTGGGCACCAGGTGGCCCAGAAGTCCACCAGAACGGGTTTTTTGCTTTCGATGAGATCCCTGAGTTCCTGAACGTTTATGTTCTTGGCTGCCATGTTGCCAGCTCCTTTTGTTTGGTTTAGGCATAGGATACCCCAAAACGGGCTTTCCTTCCGTGACGAGATCACCAAGCGCCTGTTTGCATCCGCAGCGCGTAGTCGATGATCGTGACTTTATCACAGAAAGCAACCTCGAAACCGGGTAGAATACAGCCATAATCCAAACACAAGGAGGGCAACAAACATGTCTGCTGTCAATATCAATAAAGCCAATTTTCTAAGCGAAGTCATTCATTCGGACAAGCCCGTCCTGATGGACTTCTGGGCGCCCTGGTGCGGCCCGTGCCGTATGGTGGGTCCGGTTGTGGAGGAGATTTCCAGAGAACGCAGCGATATCAAGGTGTGCAAAGTCAATGTGGACGAGCAGCCGGAACTGGCGGGCCAGTTTGGCGTAATGAGCATTCCCACGCTGGTGGTCATGAAGAACGGCAAGATTGTGAATCAGTCCATTGGGGCAAAGCCCAAAAACGCCATTCTTGCCATGCTCTAAAGCATGGGAAAAGCCCCCTTTTCGCAAGAAGCAGGCGAGAGGCGGCGCCAGGCGGGAGGATGGCAACGTGATGGTAGAAGTAGAAAAGGAAAGGAGACAAATGCTATGCAAACCCGGTTCTATATTTGCCGCCATTGCGGCAATGTGATTGAAAAGGTCCATGACGCGGGCGTTCCGGTCGTCTGCTGCGGAGAAAAGATGGAAGCGCTGGTCCCCAATACGGTTGAGGCGAGCGAAGAAAAGCACCTGCCCGTGATCACCGTTCAAGATGGCGAAGTCCACGTCAACGTCGGAAGCGCCGATCATCCCATGGTTGACGGGCACTACATCCAGTGGATTGTCCTTGAAACGGAAAACGGGAGTCAGCGCCGGGTTCTCAAACCCGGAGATCCTCCCGGCGTCACCTTCGCACTGGGCAGTGAAAAGGCCGTGGCGGTCTATGCCTACTGCAACCTCCACGGGCTGTGGAAGACCGGGGTGTAACCCTCCAAGAAGCCTGCCGGCATCCCGGCAGGCGTTTTCTGTGATCTCATCACGGAAGAAAACGCCCGTCCGTCCTATCATGATAACCATATTCACACGGGGAGGAATGGACATGACGGGAAGCCGGAGGAAAAGAAAAGCGGTCGTGGCACAGAGCGAGTGCGTAGCCTGCGGATGCTGCGTGAAGGTTTGTCCCATCGGCGCCATAGAGGTGATTCGTGGCCTTTATGCGCGGGTCAACGGGGATAGATGCGTCGGCTGCGGCAGGTGCGCAAAGGAATGCCCCGCGTCGGTAATCGAGATCCGGGAGGAATCGGTATGAAAAAGAAGTGGTATGACTATCTCTGGATTGCTTCCCTGACGTATCTCGTATTGGGTTTTTTCAATATTCTGTTTGCTTGGCTGGGTCTTCTGTGCTTCTTCATTCCGCTGGTTCTTTCCGTCGCTAATGGCACAAAGGCCTACTGCAACCGTTACTGCGGGCGTGGACAGCTGTTCAGCCTGCTGGGCGGCCGGTTCGGTCTTTCCCGCAGGCGGGATATCCCGCGCTGGATGAAGAGCAAGGCCTTCCGTTACGGTTTTCTGGTCTTTTTCTTTGCGATGTTTTTTCTGATGCTTTGGAACACCTATCTGGTTTTCGCCGGCGCGGAGAGTCTGAAACAAGTGGTAACCCTGCTGTGGACGTTCAAGCTTCCCTGGCAATGGGCCTATCATGGTACGCTCTTTCACCCCGGTGTCGCGCAGTTCGCCTTCGGCTTTTATAGTGTGATGCTCACTTCCACGGTTCTGGGTCTCATCACCATGGTCCTGTTCAGGCCCCGCAGCTGGTGCGTATACTGCCCGATGGGAACCATGACCCAGCTGATTTGCAAGGCAAAGAATACAAAGTGATATCCGGGAGGGATTCGATTGAAAAAGAAAGCGATTCCGGCGCTTGCGCTCCTGGCCCTGGTGCTGACCGGCTGTGCATCGTCTCAGCAGCCAGAGGACAGCGCCTACCGCCAGATCACCATGCAGGAAGCGGTAGAGATGATGGCCGAGGAGGAAAACTACATCATTCTCGATGTGCGCACCGAATCGGAATTTGCCTCCGGCCATATTCCGGGCGCAATCCTGATCCCCAACGAAACCATCGGCACGGAGGAAATTTTGCAGCTTCCTGACAAGGACCAGCTGATTCTGGTCTACTGCCGCAGCGGGAACCGCTCCAGGCAGGCGGCGGACAAGCTGGCCCGATTGGGCTATACCAACATCGTCGAGTTTGGCGGCATCAACAGCTGGCCCGGCGAGATCGTGACCGAATAAGCCCGCGCGGCCCACAGCAAAACGCCCTGTACCGAAATCCTGTACAGGGCGTTTCAGCGTGTCAAAAGGGTCCGGCTCTGGCGATCCTTCCCGCCGGGGCATTTTCCCTGCGTCCGCGGCGCGGCTGGGGGAAACGGCGCGATGCCTTTTCAGGAAACGGCTTTGCTGTCGGACGTTCATGGTAGGGGTTGTTTCCAAACCTTGCAAATTGCTTGCAAGGCGTTTTCTATTCCGTCAGGCGTCTGAGCCTGCTTTCGTCCACAATCTCCACCGTTCCGCGGGACAGCTTCACCATGCCCTCGCTCTGGAAATACCTGAGCATGCGCGTCACAACTTCCCGGGGATTGCCCATGTGGTTGCCGATGAGCTCGTGGGTAATCCTGAGCGTATGGGTGCCTTCGATGGCTGCTTCCTCCAGCAGGAAGGCAGCCAGGCGCTTATCAAAGCTCTTCCATAAAATCTGCTCAATCAGCCACATCACATCCGAAAACCGCGCCGCCATGACTTCGCTGGTAAAATTGGACAGCGGCGCGGACTCGTCCATGACCTGCTTGTAGATTTCGGCGGGAATCACCCACAGCTCGGTATCCTTTTCCGCCTGAATGGTGATGTCAAACTGAATGGAGCGCATCATGCAGGAGGCCGAAAACAGGCACAGGTCGCGTTCAAACAGCCGGTACAGCGTGATTTCCCGCCCGTCCTCGGACAGGATGAAGGCCCTGAGCTGCCCGCTTTGAATGAGAAGCAGGCCTGTGCAATCCGCATCCGCATTATGAATCACATCGCCCTTGTGAACCCTGCGGCTGAAAGCGGCGGCTGACAGGGCCGCCTGCTGCCCGGGCGTAAGCCTCCCCCATATGGGAAAAAAGGATGAAACCTCCACGCAAATCCTCCTTGCTTCATCGGGTCGTAGTGCATCTATTATATAAGCATAGAAAAGAAAAGACAATCCAAACAGAAGATGAGCGCTCCTTGACGCAAGCGTTTCCCAAACGTATAATCTATCTATTCGATAGATAGGAGCGTGCCATGGAATACCTGATTTTGGGCCTGCTGATCCTATCACCCATGACGGGCTACGAGGTGCAGCAGTTCATCCGGAAAAACCTAGCGCTGATCTGCTCGCACAGTGCGGGCAGCGTTCAGACGGCACTTTCCAAGCTGGAGAAAAGCGGAAAAGTGGCATCCAGCGAAACGGTCGCGGGCAAGCGCCGCAAAAAAACGTTTTCCATCACCCAAGAGGGACGGGCTGCCTTTTTCGCCTGGGTTGCACAGCCCATGCGGGCGAACAAGGGAAAGAATATGGAACTGTCCCGGCTGTTCTTTGCCGGGTTGGCCCGGCCGGAGGAACGGCTTGCCGCCATCCGGGACTACATCCGACAGATGGAGGATGCCAGAATCACGCTGTGCGCGATCCGGGACCGTTTTCAGCAGCTGAAGCGTCAGCAGCTTCCGCCTGGAAGTGACTGGCCGCAGATTCTGCGTTTTCAGGGATACACCATCGAGTACGGCATTGCCGCCGCCGCGTTTGAAATCGGCTGGTACAAACAACTGCTTAGCGAACTGGAGGAGCAACCATGAACATCCTTGTCTTGAATGCCAGCCCCAAGGGAAAGCAATCCACCACGGTGCACACCGCGCTGTACCTTGAGGCCCTGCATCCGGAGCACACCTTCACCTTTCTGCCGGTGGGCCAGCGGATAAAAAGCTATGAAAAGGACTTTACCCCGCTGCGAAAAGAGTTGGAAAAGGCGGAGCTGATTTTGTTCAGCTATCCGGTGTATACGTTTATCGCGCCCTATCAGCTGCACCGGCTGATGGAGCTCATCAAGGCGGACGGTGTGGATCTCTCCGGCAAGTTCGCCTCGCAGATCACCACCTCCAAGCACTTCTATGATGTGACCGCCCATCGCTATGTGGAAGAAAACTGCTGCGACCTGGGCATGAAGGTGGTGCGGGGCCTGTCGGCGGACATGGAGGATCTGCTCACCGAGCAGGGGCAGCGGGACGCAAGGGACTTTTTTGAGCAGCTTATGTTCTCCTGTGAGCACGGCCTGTTCGTCACGCCGCCCGTCCGGGCGCCGCATCATGAAACGGAGGTTTATTCTCAGACGCTCCCGTCCGTACCCAAAAGCGGGGAGAAGGACGTGGTCATCGTCACCAACTGCGCCCCCGGGGATGAAAACCTGCGGAATATGATCGCCGATTTCCGCGCCGCGCTGCCCTTTGAAAGCCGGGTGGTCAACCTGCGTGATTTTCCCTTTGACGGCGGCTGTCTGGGCTGTTTCGGCTGCGCGGTGACCGGAAAATGCGTCTACAAGGATGGTTTTGACGAATTTCTGCGCACCCGGATTCAAAACGCCGATGCCTTTGTCTATGCCTTCACCATCTCCGACCATTATACGCATTCCAGCTTCAAATGCTTTGACGACCGGCAGTTTTGCAACGGCCACCGCACCGTCACCCACGGCACGCCCATCGCCTATCTCATCAGCGGCGACTACCGCTACGAAAGCAACCTGCGCATGATTGTGGAGGCCCGCAGCGAGGTGGGCGGCAACTATCTGTGCGGCGTGGCCACGGACGAGGGCGATACGGCATCCTCCATCCGGACCCTGGCCGGTTCGCTGGCCCTCGCGCTGGACAAGGGCCTGACCCGCCCCATGAACTTCTATGGCGTGGGTGGCATGAAAATCTTCCGAGACCTGATTTATGTCATGCGGGGCTTGATGAAGGCCGATCATAAATTTTACAAGGAACATGGCATTTATGATTTCCCGCAGAAGCAGAAGAAGCGCATCCTGCAGATGCAGCTGGTAGGCGCTCTGATTGCGATTCCGTCGGTACAGAAAAAGATGAAGGGGTGGATGAGCCAGTACATCATCGGGCCCTACGAAAAGGTCGTCAGGCAGGCAAAGGAAAAGAGGGGGTTAACATGATTTTCTATTTTTCGGGAACGGGCAATTCAGCATGGGCGGCCCGTCAGCTGGCCCGCCTCACGAACGACGAGGCCTATGATATCACCACTTTGACGCAGGTGCCGGACCTAAAGGCCGTTCAACAGATTGGCTTTGTCTTTCCGGTATATGCCTGGGGCGTACCGGAGGCCATGGCCGCCTTTGCAAAGCGGATGCAAAGGACCGGGGCCTTTGCTTTCGGCGTTTGCACCTGCGGCAGCGAGGCCGGGCTTGCCATGAAGCGCTTTTCCAAATGCTACCCGCTCGACAGCAGCTACAGCCTGGTGATGCCCAACAACTACATCATCGGCTCGGATACCGACAGCGAGGAAGTGATTCTCAAAAAAATCGCCTCGGCCCGGGAAACGCTGAAGCAAATTGCCGGAGAGATCCTGCGCAAGAAGCGGGTATACCGCGTCCACGAGGGAGCCATGGCCGGAGTGAAATCCTATGCAGCCAACGCCGGTTTCAACCGCTTTGCCCGAAGCGCCAGGCCCTTCTTTGCCACGGACCGCTGCAACGGCTGCAGCCTGTGCGCGCAACGCTGCCCGGCATCCGCCATCTCCATGAAGGATGGAAAACCCGTGTGGAAAGCGCAGTGCTACCAGTGCCTGCGCTGCATCAACGCATGCCCCAGGCAGGCCATCCAGTATGGCAAAGGCACCGAAGGGCGGCGGCGGTATACCATTTGGCCCTATCTTCCTCAGGAGGAAAAAGCCTGACAGGCCGGCGGGGTCGGAGACGGTTCGGACCGATTCCCATGGGCGGTATGCCGGGGCCGATATTCTCCGCACCTGTTCATCATGGCGCCTGCCGCGCATAGGATATCGGAGGTGATGTGTCCATGAAACGCACAAATAGGTCTCTTTCCAAAAGGCTGCTGCTTGCGGCGGGAATCATCGTGCTGGTACTGGCCGTGGGCGCAGGGGCGTTTTTCTGGTACGTATCCGACTACTATCGCGCGCAAGACACGGCCCTGGAGGTGCTGGCCCAGGGGACGGGCATTTCCGCGAGAGATGGATTGACCATTCTCTCTCCTTCCTATGCCACGGACACGGCTCTCATTTTCTATCCCGGTGCAAAAGTGGAGGCAGAGGCCTATTTGCCGCTGCTGGACCAGATTCGCAGCAAGGGCGTCACCTGTATTCTGGTTCATATGCCCTTTCATATGGCGATCTTCGATCCGGGCGCGGCGGAGGATGTGATACGGCAGTTTCCCCAGATCCGCCACTGGTATCTCGCGGGACACTCCATGGGAGGCGCCATGGCCTCGAAGTTTGCCTCGGAACATCCTGATATGGTGGAGGGGCTGATCCTTCTGGGCGCGTACCTCTATGGGGACTATCCGGCCGAGAATACTCTCACGGTTTACGGCTCGTTGAATCAAAGTGTGGAGGATCACATCGATTACACGGAAAACGTCGTGGAAATCGAAGGCGGCAATCATGCCCAATTCGGCAATTATGGGCCGCAGAAGGGGGATCTGCCCGCCACCATCTCTGCACAGGACCAGCAGGCACAGACGGTAGAAGCGATTGCGAATTTTCTTGAAAAGCAGCGTCAAAAGGTAAAATGAGGAAATCTCTGCCCTTTATGAAGCGTGCAGCAAAAATCCCGGCATAGCGGAAAGATGGGCCCTTGGCTTCTGCCCGGAAGCGCTGTTCCCCTGTCTCCGCTGCTCTGGCGGAGAAACGGTACCCGGATTTGGCCTCCCGTTGGAGGCCTGCGCCCCTTCCCAGGCTCCCCCAAAAACGATTGGTCGGCAGGATGAAAGCCGGAGCAAAGTCTGCTCCGGCTTTGCTGCCGTCAGATGGCGATGTTCAGCTGCCGCGAGTTTTGCAGGCGGTCGTGCCTTTATCGCTGATCGCTGATTGTGGCGCTGCTGTTGCTGCTCTGCAGCGCGGAAATCGGATCGTAAGGCGCTCCGGACGCCGTGCCCGAAAGCAGCGCGATATCCACTGCATTTGCCGGAAGTCCCCAGGAATTGCCCGAGAACAGAAACGTCGCCTGGTCCACTACATAGCCGCGGGTGTTATACGCGACATTGTCCATGATCGTACCGGTGGAGCCGGGATTCAGATAGGCCGGCTGGCGCAGCGTATGGAACACATTGTTCCTCACCAGCAGGTTGGTCGCATTTCCCTGCGTTACAAAGCCCCTGTTCACCACCCATGTCGAGGAATCGCCCGGCTGGGCAGGACCATAGATCTGGCAATTTAAAATCTGGTTTCCATCTCCGCCAATCTGGATGAATTCGACGGGATAGGGAGCATCGCTGGTCATCGTGAGGCCGTCGATCGTGTCGTCGCTGCCGTTGCATAAAAACGGCACCACCGGAGTCTGCAGCAGGATCATGGTCCCGGCCCGGCCCCGAATGGTCAGTCCGGGCGTGCTGATCACCAGCTGCTGCGAAATGGGATAGGTTCCGCGCAAAACATGGATCACGCTGTTGGGCGGAGCGGCCGCCAGCGCCTGCTGGATGGTTTGGAACGGTGTCGCCTGACTTCCGTCTCCGCCCGGCGCCGCATCCGCCTGCACAAACAGCTCATAGGGGTTTGCGCCCAGGCTCCCGGTCGCCCCCGTAGGGCCCGTCGGCCCGGTAGCCCCTGTCGCGCCGGTGGGGCCTGTGGGTCCCTCCGTCCCGGCCTCGCCCGTGGGCCCCGTAGCGCCTGTTGCCCCCGTAGAACCGCTGGCTCCGGTGGCGCCCGTAGGACCGGGAAGCCCGGCCTCTCCTGCAGGCCCCGTGGGGCCCGGAAGTCCGGCTTCTCCCGCGGGACCTGTCGGGCCGGGCGCACCCGTCGCCCCGGTTGCGCCCGTCGGACCTGCGGGGCCGGGAAGTCCGGTAGCTCCTGTGGGGCCGGTAGGCCCGGTGACCGTACCGATCTGCTGACATGGTATGCAGCAGCTCGTAACACACCCCTTGCAATGACAATACATAGAAATGACCCCCTTCCATTCAAGTGTTTCCCCGCTCATGCTATGTGTCCGGAAATCCATGCGTTCCGCCTCTGTCCTTTGCGGGAGGGTATCAATGCCCGTTCAGGGAGAGGGTTGCCCAGTTCATGGACAAGGACCGGGAGACGGTGCCGGCGTTTGGTCCATGGTCGGATGCCCTTCCGGTTTGCTGAACGCATGCCGGGTTCCTATCATCGAAAGCCAAGGCTTTGCGTCCTGCCGTGGGCAGCGCAGAGGTAGAAAGCTACGGGTCCTCGCGTGCCGGCCCCGTTTATTTGACCGCAGGCCCAGAATGTGCTATAATAGTAAGCCGCATACGGCATAGCGGTGGGGTTGCGCCCTTTCGGGCCCGTTCCCGCCCCTGATTCGATAGAGAAAGGCTGATACGATGTCCGGACATAGCAAATGGGCTAACATTAAAATCAAGAAAGGCAAGACGGACGCTCTTCGCGGTAAGATTTTTACCAAGATCGGGCGTGAAATCGCCATCGCGGTACGCGAGGGCGGCAGCAACCCGGACAGCAACTCCAAGCTGCGCGATGTGATCGCCAAGGCCAAAAGCAACAATATGCCCAACGATAATATCCAGCGTTCCATCAAAAAGGCCGCGGGTGAACTGGGCAATGTCGATTACGAAGAAATCACCTACGAGGGCTATGCCCCCGGCGGTGTGGCCGTGATCGTGGAAACCATTACCGACAGCCGCAACCGTACCGCCAGCGATGTGCGTCACTGCTTTGCAAAAAATGGTGGCTCCCTGGGCGTAACGGGCAGCGTGAGCTTCATGTTCGACAAGAAGGGCGTTCTGGTGATCGAGCGCACTCCGGATTCCGATGAGGACGAAATGATGATGACCGTGCTGGACGCGGGCGCCGAGGACATGCAGACCATGGACGACGCTTTTGAGGTCACCACCGACCCCAATGAGTTCTCCGCCGTCCGTGAGAAGCTGGAAGCGCAGGGGCTGACCTTCCTGAGCGCCGAGGTGCAGATGATCCCGCAGAATACCGTGGTCCCCGCGGACGAAGAAACGTTGCAGAAGGTGCAAAAGCTGCTGGAGATGCTGGAGGACAACGACGATGTGCAAAATGTCTGGCACAACGCCGAGTTGCCCGAAGAGCCGGACGAGGAATAAAACAGGCTCAACTCAACCAAAGAGTACGGCCCGCGATTCATTCAGGAATCGCGGGCCGTTTTATATCCGGCGACGTTTGCAGAAGATGCAGTTTCGCCTGTTTTCCTTCAATAGCTTGAGGTATCCTGTTCCCTATTCCACCACGTCAAAGCTCTGGCTTTCCAAAAATTCACTGAGCACCTGACGGCTGTATTCAAAATCCACCTGACGTGTAGCCATTCCTGCATACGTGATGGGTTGCATGGCCTCCTCCGGGGGCATCTGAATGCCTTCCGGCTCCACGCCCCGCAGTTCCAGAGCATACCCCGCCGCTTCCAGCAGGTCGGCCATGCTCATGTTGGTGGTGACGATGTTTTCCGATACGGTGGTAATCAACTGCAACGCATCGTCCAGCGAAGCCTGGGCATACTTGCCCGCCAGTGTGCTCAGCACCGTGCGGATGCGCCGCGTGCGGCCCGAATCGCCGTCGCCGCCCACCTTGCGGATGCGCATGTAGATCACCGCCGCATGCCCCGTAAACAGATAGGTGCCCGCCTTATCCATGCTGGGGGTGGTGGCGTCGCGGGCGATGCGGTAGCGATTGAGGTAGTCCGCCTCCGCGTCGGTCACGGTGATGTACACGCCGCCCATGGCATCGATAATGGTCTGCACGTTATCCATGCTGAAGATAATGTACTTGTCTACCTTTGTACCAAAATGCGTGCTGACGGTTTCGCACAGCGCTTCAGGCCCATAGTTTTTGGCGATGTAGGTGAACCGCCCAATCCCGCCGTCCGGCCGCTTGACCAGCATTTCGCGGGTGAAGGTGGTCAGCATCACGCGCTTGGCGTCCACATCCAGCGTGACCATGAGCACACCATCGGTGTTACCAAGGTTGCTGGCGCTTCCCTCCCACGTGTCCACACAGGCCATCAGGTAATGGTACTGGCCTGCGCGTGGTTCCGGCAGGGTATCGTAATCCAAAGGATAGATCTCGCGCGGCGTATCCGCCAGCGCGCCAGCCATCGTGCCCATAAACAGCAGCACCGCTGCCGCCAACCAGCACACAATCCGCTTTGCCATCTGCGCCTCCTCCGGCCGCCGGAAGCGGCCCTGCGTTTTCTTTTTGTTGATAAAAAAACCCCGTATGGGGGTGCGGACATGCGGTCCGCAAAACCCACCATACAAGGTATACGCGACCAGAGAAGAAAACCCTGCTTTTTCCGGGCAAAATGTTACATGATTGTTAACGCTTGCTCAGCAGCTCCAGCAGCTTGTTGCTGCGGCTGAGGAAGGCCGTGACCTCTTCCTTCTCCAAAGGACGGGTGCTCATGCGGGCCAGATCGTAGAGCTGGGCTGCGATCAGGCCGCGGGTTTCCTCGTCTGCCTCTCCGCTGATGAGGCTCTTGACCACGGGATTGGCGGCGTTGAGCACCAGCGTATGGGTTTCGGGCAGCTTGAAGTTCTGGCCATAGATGCGGCTCATTTCGCTGAAGCGGCGGCCCTGCTCCTCCTGGGTAAGCATAGCGGGCAGGCTTTCATCCTTGAGGGAAGCCAGTTTGACGGTGAGATCCTCCTTGCCGGTAGCCTTGTGCAGCACGTCGGCCAGCTTCTTTTCATCTTCCTCGCTCTGCTTCTTTTCGTCCTCGGTCATTTCCTTCTGGAAGGTCTGGCTGTCGGCGTCCACGCGGGCAAAGGTCAGTCCCTCAACCCCGGAGGAATACTCCATAAAGCTCAGGAAGTTCAAGTCAATCAGCGCATCCATCACCACCACGTCGATGCCCTCGGCATCATACATGGCCACGCTGGCACTCTGACGGGTGGGATCATTGGTGTAAATCACCTTTTTGCCGCCCAGCTTGCCCTCATTCTTGGAAAGGTATTCTTGGAGCGTCAGGTATTCACCCTTGGTGGTCTTGTACAGCAGCGTATCCTTGACCTGGCCAAAGAATTTTGCGTCACGCATGCAGCCATACTTGACGAAGGGATGGATGTCGTCCCAGTACTTCTGGTAATTATCGCGCTCGGAGTTAAACAGGCCGGTCAGCTTGTCCGCCACCTTGCGGGTGATGTAGGCAGACAGCTTTTTCACATACCCGTCGTTTTGCAGGAAGCTGCGGCTGACGTTGAGCGGCAGGTCGGGGCAGTCGATCACGCCCTTGAGCAGCATCAGGAACTCCGGGATGACCTCCTTGATGTTATCAGCCACAAATACCTGGCCGCTGAACAGCTTGATCTCGCCCTCGCGGGTTCCGAAGTCGTTGGTCAGCTTGGGGAAGTAGAGAATTCCCTTGAGGTTGAAGGGGTAATCCACGTTCAGATGGACGTAGAACAGCGGATCGTCAAAGGTGTGGAACACATCGCGGTAGAATTTCTTGTATTCCTCGTCGGCGCAGTCCTTGGGAGCCTTGAGCCACAGGGCGGGGGTATCGTTGATCAGTTCCGGGCCCTTGGGCTCCTTGTTTTCGGCGGCCTTCTCGCCCTCCTGGCCTTCCTTGGCAGGCTCTTCCTTCTTTACCACGTCAAAATACACAGGCGTGGCCATAAAGCCGCAATAGCGCTTGAGCACCTCGCGCACACGGTATTCTTCGAGAAATTCCTTTTCCTCCTCACTGATGTGCAAAATCACATCCGTGCCGCGCCGGGTGCGGCTGCCGTCCTCCATGGTAAAGGCCATGCCATCTTCGCTGGTCCACCTGACGGGCGAGGCGCCCTCCGTGCCGCTGAGGGTTTCAATGGTTACGCGGTCGGCCACCATGAACGCCGAATAAAAACCCAGGCCAAAGTGACCGATGATGCCGCCCTTTTCATCGCCTTCATAGTTTTTGAGGAATTCCTCCGCACCGGAGAAGGCCACCTGATTGATGTACTTTTCCACCTCTTCGGCGGTCATGCCGATGCCGTTATCGCTGAAGGTCAGCTCCCCTTTCTCGGCATCCAGCGTGACCGTTACACGCCAGTCCTCTTCGGCTCCGGGGGAAAGCATCTTCTGCTTGGTAATGGCGTCGCAGCCATTGGACACCATCTCACGGATAAAAATATCCTTGTCGGAATACAGCCACCGCTTGATGATCGGCATAATGTTCTGCGCATGAATAGAAATATTGCCCTGTTGACTGGTCATGATTCTGCCTCCTGAAAAAACCGGCCCGCGGCCGGGTTGAAATGCTATGGTGCGGAAGCAAAGCGCTCCGCGGATTCTATTGTAGCAGAGGAGAAGGGAAAAAGCAACAAAAAATTAGCACTCATCTATAATGAGTGCTAACAAAATTTCGTTCGGCCGTTTCTTCCGCCGCTTTCTGGCCGGAAGCGGCCTCAAAGCGCCGGACCTGCGCGTCATCCACTGCCTTAAGCAGTCGAATCGCGCCTGCCGTCATTCCCTCTTCAAATAGCTGTTCTGCGCGCCTGCGCATAAAGGCGAATCCTATCGGGTTGTGTCTTTCCATCGTGGTTCCCTCCTTTTGTAATGGACAAATCGCCACGAGCATTGATTCATCTTCAGCATACGCGCTCATTCGCGGTTTTGCAATGACAGTGTTTGTCGAAAGCTGTCAGGGCGGCAACCTTTTTCAGAATTTTGTCTCCGCTTGCCTCCACCCACCCGCTATGGTATAATCCGGCTGCAACCAAGCCCGGCGCAGCCCTGTTCTTCGCGCCGTGGCGGGGCCGAAGGAAAGGGGCTGTATCATCATGTCCTCTGTGGATACGACGCAGATCACACATTTTTTCTCTTCCTTTACGCTGGCAAAGCTGCCGCCCGCCATCATCACCTTCATTATCGCCTATGCAGCCTCCCGGGTCGTGCTCAAGGTGGCGGACAAGCTGTTCGCCCGCTCCCGCATGGAGAAAACCATCGAGAAGTTCCTGCGCTCTGCCCTGCGCATCTTGATGTGGGCGCTGATCTTCCTGATTGTGGCGGGCTCGCTGGGCATTGATGTGAGTTCCATGATCGCACTGTTGAGCGTGGCCTCCCTGGCTGTAACGCTGGCGGTGCAGGGCGCGCTGTCCAACCTGGCAGGCGGCATCATGCTTCTGTCCACCCACCCCTTTCGCGTAGGTGACTTTGTGGAGGTGGGCACGGTTTCCGGGACCGTGCAGGAAATCGGCATGACCTATACCACGCTGGTCACACCCGACCAGAAGGAGATCTTCGTGCCCAACAGCGAGGTGGCCGCCGCCAAAATCATCAACTATACTGCCGTCACCAATCGCCGGGTGGACCTGACCTTCACCGCCTCCTATGACGACGCGGCGGAGACGGTCAAGGCCGCATTGCTCAAGGCTGCCGATCTCCCGCAGGTCTACAAGGACCCCGCCCCCTTCGCCGCCGTCAACCGGTATGGCGACAGCGCCATCGAATACGTATTGCGGGTATGGACTGCGGCTACCGACTACTGGGACGTGTACTTCGCCATCGTCGAAAACGTGCGGGTACGCTTTGAGGAAGCCGGCATCTCCATGACCTATCCCCACCTGAACGTCCATCTGGATACCATGCCGCCTTCTCCCAAGGAAAAGGCCTGAGGAGAAACCGTAAAAAAGCGGGAAGACCGCTGCGCAACCCGCGCAGAGGTCCTCCCGCTTTTCCTGTTTCAAGGCATCACTGTTCAAATACGCTCTCTTCTCCGCCTTCGCTGGTCACCGCTCGGAAAGCATAGGTAGAGAGATCGGCCTCCAGCCTGGCCCGGCTTCCATCGCGCTCCCAGGCAAGCGTCAGGCGGTCCGGAGCGGCCTGCTCCACGGTCAGCGTGCCGCCCTCAAAGGCACCGCATGCGTTGCGCATGCGCATAAGACGCAGCTGGTCACGAACGATGGGACGCTCCAGCCCCGCCGCAATGTCCCGCCCGGTCAGGTTGGTTCGGTTGATCTCCTTGTGCCCGGCCTCGCCGCCACGGGCCACGGCCTCCCGGTCGTTTCTGCCAGCAAACAGGTCCAGATACCAAACCTGCGGCTTGCCCGGCATAAACAGCTGCAAAGCGCGCGCCAGGAGCATCTTGCGGTCGTCCTCGCCCAAGGCGCTGTAATAGGTAGCGTTCACCTGGTAATACAGGTTCTTCTGGCCGTGCAGGCTCTTGACCAGCCCTCCGCGGGATACCACCAGGTCAATCAGCGCCTGGATGCGCTCCATCGGCAGCAGTCCCTTGAGATCCAGAAGCGGGATGCCGTCGTGGCAGCCCAGCATGTTTACCGTGCGGATGCCCTCGTCCCGTTCTTCCTTGGCCCACCTGGCCAGATATTCGCCGGTATGGTTTTCGATGGCATCAATGACCAGCCCCGGCAGGAAGAAGTCATAGGTCATGTAACCCTTCCGGGTCAGAGTGCGGTATGCGCCTTCGGCATAGCTGGCGTGGATTTCCGGCAGGAGGCTCATGCCCAGAGGCTCAGCCATGCGGTGAATCTCCTCCAGCAGGTCCCAGGTTTCCGGCTCGTTCATGAAGTTGCGCCGTCCCGGCTCCTTGGGAGCGTAGGCGAAAGCATCCAGCCGGACGATGGCCGCGCCATAGCCAGCCAGCTTTTTCAGTGTTTCACGGTAATACTCCCACACCAGGGACGATTTCAGGTTGAGATCCATCTGCCCCAGGTAACGGCAGCGGGCTTCTACCGCCTGTACCGCAGCCTCGCGGCAACCTTCAAAACCGGTGAAGTCGGCCCCGGCAGGCCCTTTGCCCGCCTGTACCGACGCATTGATTCGTCCGGCCAGCCTGTCTGCCTGTGCATATTGCAGGCCGCAGGGCGACATCAGATCCTGCGCGTCAAGCACCGGATAGCGCACCTCCTGATAGAAGGTGTTCCAGTACGGCCTCTTGCTGCCATCGGGCATGCGAACCATCAGGATGGGCAGGCCAGGCTTGCGGAAGAACATGTCCTGAATCAGCGCCGGGTCTGGCTGGATGTATCCCTCCGGCGTCATCTCGCCCTTTCCCGCCCAGAAGCGGTTCCAGTCGATAAAGAAGTCGCGGTAGGGCGATTCATCGCCCCGCGCCAGCAGATCCTGAAACTGGGGACTGAGCACGGAAAGGTGATTGAGCACAAAGTCCAGCTTCAGATCCAGCCCAAGCTCGCCCACACGCTTAAGACTGCCCTCATCGGCCAGCAGGCGGTTGAGATCGTAGCTGGCCACGGAAAAGCCGCGGTCCAGATCGCTGTTGAACAGGCTGGGCAGGATATAAAACGACCGAAATGCCCCCCGGCATTCGGGACGGGCCAGAAAGTCCGCCTCCGCCGCCAGGTTGCCGCCCAGGCTATCAGGATAAGCATTGAGCATCACGCCCTGATTCATCGCGGTTCCTCCTCACGCCTGCGCCATCAGGCGGGTATACTGCTCATAGGTCATGATCTCGCCGGCCTTGGAAAGAATCAATTTGGCCTTGTGAGCCTGCGCCTTGAGCATCTGCTGTTCCAGCTCCAGCACCATGGTGGTAAAGGGGCTGTCCGCGCGGCCATCGCGGTTGCGCGCCTGGCGGTGAGCCAGGGTTTCCGCGGGCGTGCTGTTGAGCAGTACGGGAATATCGACGCCCTCATACCAGTCGGAATTGCCGTGCGTCCACTCGATCACCAGCACGCTTTTGCCGGTCATGTCCACTGCGTCATACCACAGCTCGGTGGGCGTGCGGCCCATTCGCTTGAGGTACAGCGTGGGCGCGCCCTGCTTGAAATCGCTCACGATATGGCCGACCTGGTCAAAGTCGATTTCCTTCTCCGTGCCCAGATATCCGCGCAGGGCATTTCTGCCCGCCTGCTGGTAAACGGCCAGCCAGGGGTAGCGGCTTACGTTCGCGGGCGCGGCGTCGCCATCCTCGGGCCAAAGCTCCCTGAGCGCCTGCGCCTGTTCCGGGCGGTACATGCCATTGGCAACCAGCCCTTTCAACCCGCCGTCATGAAACACACGGCGACGCTCGGCGTCATTCTGTTCCGGGTAGCGGCGGGGGTAGTTGTCCCCCGACAGGGTATACGCCCCTACTCCCTCGGCGTTTAAATAATAAGAAATCAGCGAGGCAATCTCCGATTTACCCACACCCGAGCCACCGCACACCGTTATCACGGCGCGCCCGCAGGAACTTTCACCCAGTTGCCGGGCCACAAGCTCCCTCAGCACGGGATAGATCGTCCTTGCCTTTTGGATGTGCTCCTCCGTAATGCAGATTTTGTCACCCGGCATGTCGCCCTGCGCGATCGTGCCCGAAAGCGCCGGCTCCTGCCATGGCGCGGTCAACCTCTCCAAGTCCGTCATCTGCCATTCCTCCGGTCATTCAGTGGGATTCGGTCATAAAGCGGAAAGCCGGCTCCAGCATTCCATCCCAGAAGGGGATGTCGTGCTGGCCCTCGCCCTCCAGGTAGGTCAGCGGCAGGCCCTCCTTGCGGGCGAAATCCGCAAAGCGGCTGCACATATCATATACCAGCGCGTCCTGACGTCCGCAGCACAGGAACATGGGCGGTACATCCATGCCCTGCTCCTTGGCCTTGAGCAGGCTGTAGCGGGGATTCATCCAGGATTCCCGGTAGCTGTCCTCATCGCCCATCCAGGCGGAAAAGAGCTGGTTGGGCAACGAGCCGTCCCGCCCGCTCAAGAGGTCGGTCACATCGATGGCGGGCGAGAACATCACGATTTTTGAAAACGTGTCGTGCCAGCGAAGCCCGTTGGTGCATGCGCCATAGCCGCCCATGGAGATACCGCCGATCCAGGTATCCTCCCGCCGGGTGGACAGGCAGGGCAGCATCCGCCGCGTGACGCGCACCAGCTCGTCGCCCACGTAGCTGCTGAACAGCGCGCAGCGTTCGGGATGGTCGGTATAAAAGGAGTTTTCACCGTCCGGGATGATCACGGCCACCCCATATTCGGCCGAGAAACGCCGCAGGGGCAACAGCGTGGCCAGTTCCTCGGCGTTGGCGGAGTAACCGGGAAGAAAGTACAGCGTGGGATAGGGGGCCTGTGCGTCCTCATATCCGTCGTGGAAGGGCAAAAACGCATGCACGCCCACCCCGCGCCCCAGCATTTGAGACTTGAAGCTGATCCGAAGGTACATCTCACTTGCCTCCCTTCGCCGTGAGGAACTCGCACAGCGGCGTCATGGCGTGCTTCCAGAACACGTGGTCATGTCCACCCTGCGCTTCATAATAGGTCATGGGCGCGCCCTCCGCCTGCATGCGGTGTGCGAAATCGCGTCCCGCCTGATACACCAGCGGATCTTCCGTTCCGCAGGCCAAAAACAGCCGGGGCATATCCTGTGGTTTTTCAAGGGCCTTGCGCGTCGCGGCCTCATAATCGCGGTACGACCCGTGATAGTGCTCCGGATCTCCCAGCAGCGCCAGCATGGACTCCCTGTGAAGCGGGCTTCCGGGCTGCATCTTTCCGTTCTCGGGATACATGCCCAGCGCGGGCGAGAGCATGCCGATCTTGCTGAACGTATCGCTGTAGCGCAGGCCGTTGATCAGCGCGCCATAGCCGCCCATGGAGATGCCGGCGATGAACGTATCCTCCCGCCGGTGCGACAGAGGCAGCAGCTTACGCGTCACCTCCACGATCTCCTCGCCCACGTAGCGGCTGTAGTAGGCGTTGCGCTGCTCGTCATCGACGTAGAAGGAATTGTCGCCGTCGATCATCACAATGGCGATGCCATGCACCGCGGCGTACAGAGCGAAGTTGGTAAACGTGGCCGTCTCCAACGCCCCGCCGGAATATCCGTGCAGAAAGTACAGCGTGCGATACGGCGGGGGCACGTCGTTCCAGTCGTTATAGTCGGGCAGGAACACGCGCGGATAGACGCTGCGCATCAACATGTCCGAACGAAAGTTCAGGTGGAGGTTTGCCATGGGAAAATCACCTCTTGCTGCGTTATTTCCGGTTTGACTTATCCCAAAAAAAAGGTATCATAGTGCACAGGAAACAAACCAAGGAGGAATGGCAATGGCTACGCTCAAGGACGTTGCCCAGCGCGCGGGCGTTACGGTGACCACCGTTTCACGCATGCTCAACGACCGCGCCCGCGTCAGCGAGAAGACCCGCCTTCGTATCCGGACCGCCATGGAGGAGCTGGATTATCATCCCAATGAACTGGCCCGGTCGCTGGCCAAGAAAAACAGCCATTTTATCGGCCTCATCGTTCCCTCGGCGGACAACTTTTTTTTCAGCTGCGTCATCGCCAGCGTAGAGCGATATGCCAGCGCCGGCGGCTATAAGCTGCTGCTTTGCGTATCCAATCACGAAATTCAAAAAGAGAAGGAATTCTTCAGCATGCTTCTGGGAAACAAGGTGGCCGGTATCATTCTGGCCAGCCATACCCAGAACCTGGAGGAGTTTGCGGACGTGGACGCACCCGTCATCACCATTGACCGCACGGTCAGCCCCCGCATCCCTTCCGCCTGCGCGGACAACTACTACGGGGGCTATATCGCCGCTGAGCACCTGATCGCGCGCGGCTGCCGCCGGCTTTTGTACGTCAGCGGCAGTGCGCACCTGGACATGGACGCCAACAAGCGCTATCTCGGTTTTCAGGATGCATGCCGCCGCCTGAGCGTGGACAAGCCCAGTGCTGTGGACGCCGCCGAGCGGCAATTTGTGCGCATGGATTATCAGGAAACGGTGGCGGCGATCTTCCGCAATCACCCGGACGTGGACGGCATTCTCTGTTCCAACGACGTGATTGCCGCCGAGATCATTCAGTATTGCCGGCGGCATGAGATCGACATCCCCGGCCGGCTGAAGCTGATCGGCTACGACGACACGCGCCTCGCGTCGCTGTGCTCGCCGCAGCTGACCAGCATTCATCAGCCGGTGGAGGACATCTGCCGCTATGCCGTGGAAAGCATCCTGCATGCCTCCAGCGGAGGAGTCGTACCCATCTGCGCGGTATTCCCCGTCACGCTGGTAACGCGCGAGACTACCTGACAGGATCAGCCCTTGACGCTGCCCTGCACAACGCCTTCCAGAATCTGCTTCTGACCGGCCAGGTAGAAGGCCAGCATGGGCAGAATGCTCATGACCAGACCGGCCATCATAGGCGAGTAGTCGTTGGAGTACTGCGCGCAGAACACGCGGATCATCATGGGCAGGGTGCGCATGTCCTGCGTGTTGAGGAACAGGCTGGAGAGCAGGTAGTCGTTCCACACGCCCATGGCCACGAACACCAGCAGCGTCACCTGGATGGGAGTGAGCATGGGCAGGATGATGTGGAAGAACAGCTTGGTGCTGCTGCACCCGTCAATGAGAGCGGCCTCGTCGATCTCGCGCGGGATGGAGTTGAGGAAGCCGCGCACCAGGAAGATGGAAAAGCAGATGTTCAGCCCCAGGCCGATGTAGATGACCGGGATCAGGCTGTTGGTCAAGCCCAGCTGAGAGGCGTAGATCTTCACCAGCGGGATCATGTACGCCTGGAACGGGGCGCACATGGAGGCGAGCATCAGGTAATAGATGGTGGAAACGAACTTATGCCGCACACGGCTGACCGCGTAGGCGGCCATGGCGCCCAGCAGCGCGATGAGCGCGCATACGCACACGGTAATCACCAGCGAGTTGCGCAGCGAGGTAAGGAAGTGCATCTGCTCGAAGGCATAGCTGTAATTGCCCCACTGAAGCACCGTAGGCAGGCTGAAGGGATTGCTGGTAAATTCGCCGGTGGTCTTGAGAGAGTTGGTCAGCACCAGCACCAGCGGGAACAGGTAGAACACCGTGGCGATGAGCGCCAGCACCAGCAAAACCACGGCGGTATAACGCTTCTGTTTCAGCATTACATCTGCACCTCCCGCCGCGACGTGAAGTAGGCCTGAAGCACGGAGATCACCGCAACGATCACAAACAGCACGACCGCCTGCGCCTGCGCGTCGCCAAACTTGAGGCTGACAAAGGCGCGGTTGTAGATGCGCAGGGCGATCATCTCCGTAGAGTTGAAGGGACCGCCGTCCGTCAGGGTCATGTTGACCTCAAACACCATGAACGAACGCACGATGGCCAAAAACAGGCAGATGGTGATGGAGGAACGGATCATGGGCAGGCGCACGTTGCGCAGCACCGACCAGCCGCTGGCGCCGTCCACGCGGGCGGCCTCCACCAGCTCGGCAGGCACGTTGGTGAAGCCCGCCACGTAGATGATCATCAAATACGCGCTGAGCTGCCAGGAGGACACCACGATCAGCGCGATCATGGCCTTGGTGGGGTCGGAGAGCATGGATGTGCTCAGGAAGTCGATGCCCAGGCTCTTGCCCACGGCGGTGAAGCCGTAGTGGAAGATGTATTTCCAGATATAGCCCATGGCCACGCCGCCGATGACGTTGGGAACGAAGATGGCGGTACGGAACAGGTTGCGGCCCTTGAGCGCGCTGGTCAGCAGCAGGCCCAGCGCGATACCCAGGATGTTGCTGAGCACCACCGTGCCGATGGTATAGACAGCAGTACGGCCGAGCGTTTCCATGAATCTGGGGGTGGAGAAGATTTTGATGTAGTTTTCAAGCCCGATAAATTCGTAATTGTTACCGATGCCGTCCCACTGCAGAAAAGAGATGAAGATGCCGTACAGGAACGGTATCACCATCGTGGTCAGCCACACGAACACGGCCGGCATGAAGAACAGCAGGATCATTTTCCAGGTATCCCGCTTCTGCGCGCTCAGCACAGGCGTTTCCTCCCTCCGCTCGGATGATAAAGGAACGGGCAGGGCCTATGCCCATAAGCCCTGCCCGTCCGCAGACAGTGTTGTTACAGGATGGATCAGATATCCTGGAAATACGCCTCGATCTGGGCCGCAAGGGTGGCGCGGTCCATCTGGTTGGCCAGGTAGGCCTGCATGTAGGGGCCGCACACCAGCCAGAAATCGGTGGGGCCTTCGCACAGGCAGGTGCTGATGTCCAAGATGCGGCCTTCGTTCAGGTACTTCTGGGTTTCCACGGCCAGCGGGTTCTCGTTGACCACGTTCACCTCGTCGAAGGGCAGGGTGGAGCCGAGGTTGGTGACCATGAATTCCTTGCCCTCGTCGCTCAGCGCCAGCCACTTGGCCAGCTCAACGCCGGCGGCCTGCTGCTCGGGGGTGTTCTGGTACACGTCCACGCAGTACGCCTTGGGGCAGGAGCCCAGAATCTTGCTGTTGCGGGGGTCAGTCTCGTCGTTGGTCAGGGGCAGGGGCATCATGCCCAGCTCGTCGCGCTCGGCGAAGGTCTGAATCTGCAGCCAGTTCCAGTCGCCCTGGAACATGGTGGCCACCTCGCCGGTCGCCAGCATCTCAAGATCTCCCTCCTGAGTATCGGCCAGCGGGTCGGCGTCGTTGATGTTGTACTGCTTGAGGATGTCGAACACGTCCATCAGGTTGTTGAAGTGCTCCAGCTCCATCAGCTTGGTTTCGCCCGTGTACATGCCGTTGAGGATGGCGCGCTGGGTCTCCTTGTCGCCCAGCCACTCGGAGAACAGCTGGCAGGCCAGGTAGTGGGAGCCCAGAGCCCAGTCGGCGCTGAACACCACGGTCGCGGGGGTGCCGGCGGCCTCGAAGGCGTCAAAGAATTCGACCAGCTTGTCCACAGTGTTGACGGTGTTGACGTCAAAGTCCTCGCCGAGCACCTCGGCCACCAAGTCCTTGTTGTACATCAGGCCGAAGCCCTGATAGCTGGAGGGGATGCCGTAGATGGCCTCGCTGCCTTCCTTCTGGCAGTACTCCCAGCCGCTGAGCACATGGCTCATCCACTCGGTGTCGCCCTGATTAAAGTCGTACATATAGTCGCTGTAATTAAGGATCTGCCCCACGTCCAGCAGGGACACGGTTGGAGCGGTGCCGGCAGAGTAGAGCGCCAGCCACGCGGCCAGCTGATCGTCGCCGCAGGGATAGTACTCCACGGTGATGCCGGGGTGCTGGGCCATGAACTCGTCCAGCAGCGCCACGGTGGCGTCGTCCACGCCCGCCTGCGTGGAGTAGAAGGAGATGGTCACGGGGGCCTGCGCGGTTTCCGCGCAGGCGGCCGTCATGGACAGCAGCATCGCAGCCGCCATCAGGAGCGCAGCCAGTTTCTTAAGCATGTTTGGGTCTCCCTTTCGATTCAAATTTCCGTCCCTTACGGATTGAGACAAGTATACCATCGTCCTTCAAAAATGTCAACCGTTTGACATATAAAAATGGATAAAAAGTTCTTGTAATAGTCGAATATTCCATTCAAAATGGGCAATTCGTCCAATTTTCCCCACAAAGTTTTATTTTTTCCTTGCTAGAAAAATGAAAGCGTTTGTCTTTTTATGGATAGATGGGTATGAGCGCACACAAAAAGGCGCGGGGGCCCAGGCCCCGCGTGCAGGTTGTTGACAAGTCTCTGGAAGATATTTGAAGGGTCCCGGCACTCCAAATGAAACCCGAATCCAAGCGCCTTTCTCCGGACATCTTCATACCACAGCCGTATATACCATCCCTGCCGTCCCCCATCGCGCCCGCAGCGCATGACCCCCCGGGGCGTTGGGTTCCCGGACAGGTTCGCCGGAGAGTTGCCCCGCCAGCAGCCGTTTGCAAAGGACAATCATGTCCCGTGCCACCTGCATGCGGGGTGGGTTATAGGCCGGCGTACCCGGTATTCCCGCCTGGCCGCAGTGGCCGCCTCGCCATTCTGTGTCCGCATAGACTCCCGCCCGCTGCACGAAGCGCTCCAGCGACGCACAGTAGGCCGACACACTCAGCGCCCCGGGGAGGGTCATCAGCACGATATCGCCACTGCCGATCGCGTCCCCCGTAAACAGTTCTTTCCACTCCGGCACGCCAAAGACACAGGAACCCGGCGTATGCCCCGGCAGTTGGAGCACTTCCAGCCGGATGCCTCCGGCATCAAAGCTGTCCCCGTCCCGGAAAAAACGCACCCGCTGCACCGGCAGGGTCGGCACGCCAAAACGGTGGCACAATGGCTCTGAACAGGCCAGCGTTTCCCGATCGTCCTCACAAAGCCATATGCGTTCAAATTCGCCTGCCGCACCAAAATGGTCCGGATGGGCATGTGTCAGCAACAGATCCACCGCAAGTCCGGTCAATGCGCGGATCTGCGGCATTAACGGCGGGCGCCCCATCCCAGTATCGATCATGTAAGCCCGATTCAGGCCGATGACCAGATAAGCCGTGCAACCTGCCTCGTCGTTCAGCCGCCACAGCCCTTCCCGCAATTTTTCCATACCCATTCCCCCACGTCACTGGAACAGCAGCGGCAGGAAATCCCGCGCACATTCACGCCATACCTGCCATTCATGTTTGCCGGCATATACTTTACGCATTACCTGCACCCCCTTGGACGCAAGCAAGCGGTCATCCTCCTCAAAGACGGAAAAAAATTCGTCCCGATCGCCCATGGCGCGGAAAAATACCCGGTAATTGCGGGCAAAAGCCTCCGGATCATCCAGTGCTTTCAGGTGCGGTTGTTCGTTCTCCCACAGCATGCGCAGGAAGCCGCTGAACAGCCCCACATACCCGAAAAGCTCCGGATGCGTCATCGAGGCCGCGCTGGCATGCATGCTGCCCATGGACAGTCCGGCCACCGCGCGGTTCCATTTTCCCTTCATCGTGGGGTATGCGCTTTCCGCATAGGGGATCAAATCCTGCACAAGCACGCGGGGAAACGCACTGGTGCTTATCCCGCCATCAATTTGCACCATGCCGTTGCCCATCACGATCCGCATGGGCCTCACCCGTCCCTGGGCGAGCAAATTATCCATGATGAAGTTTATGCGTCCCTGATGGACCCAGCCGGTTTCGTTTTCACCCAAGCCATGCTGCAGATAGAGTATGGGCAAGGGCCGGCCCTCACTGTCCGGCGGGCAGTAAATCAGACAGCTCTCGGTGTTTCCTGTCACAGTGGAGGGATAATAATGGCGCGCCACAGAGCCGTGAGGCACATCCTGCAACTGATAATACCCGTCCTCCTCGGCCGGCACGTCCAGAAAGTTCACGGTACGAGAGTATCCGAAACCGATCGGAAGTTGGGGCAGCAGTACCGTTTCCCCGTCCATGAGGATGTCCACATAGCGGAATCCTCCCTCCAGCTCCAGCGTACCGCGCCAGCGGCCATCCTCGCCTTTTTCCAACGGCCAGCAGGGACCGCCTGGCAAACTGATCGCCAGGCTGGTTGCCTTCGGCGCGTTCAGACAAAAACGCGTCCGTCCGTCCTGTTCGAAAAATACCCCATCCTCCGATGGGATCAGCTGAAATGCCGTAGCTTGCTGAAAACAGGTATCTTGCCTCATCTGCAGAGACCACCTTTCGTCAAACCTGGGTAGTGCTGTTTGAGGCCTAGTATATCGGAGCAGCCATGGAATGTCAAGCGAATGACATCCACTTTTTTCTTCTGCCCCGGATACGCAAAAAGCGGCGGTTCAAAATCCCGCCGCTCCCTGTTTCAAGAGACGTTTTCGCCGCAGTCCGCCGCTATTTTCGGCTATTCATGGCCGTCGTCGCACACTTCATCTTCGCCCACATTGTCGCTTACCTCCATGGAGCGCACACGGTTTTTCATGCGTGCTTCTTCCACCTGCGCCGAAAGCAGTTCCTTTACTTTCATGCTATTCTTCACATGCTGAATCTTCAACGTAGGGGAAGTAGCGTCCGATGTGTGCAATACAATGGACCCCACGCCAAATATCCGATCCAGCAGGGATTCCTCTGTAGACAGATCCCGCACGCGGAAGAGCCGCAGTTCCTCCTCATGGATATTGAGCAGTCCGGTTTTCACCAGCAGACGGCTCTCGGTCAGCTCATAGCGCGTAAAAGATATGGCCAATCCAAAAATCCGCTTCTTATCTTTCCACAGCAGCGGTTCGGTAGCAATCTCCACTGCGATTTCGCCATTTCGCACTTGTTCTCCCCCTTTCTTGCGGGGTTTCCCGGTCCAAAGCCGGGCGCCCTGTTTTCATTGTAGCATATCAGGGGTTTTTGTCAATGCGCGCGGTCTACATATGCTTTTCATTCAAATATCCGCTTCCAAAAGACAGCGTCGGCATTGGATAGGGACCTTGTTGAGCGCAAAAAAATGCTCGATATTACTAGACACTGTCGACAAAAGTGTTGTTTTGTGGTATAATGAAGAAAAAAGCACAGGGGTGTTTCTTCATGGAGAACAGCTATCGACGGCACGATATGTCCGATG
>UQEF01000024.1 GCA_900540045.1 uncultured Eubacteriales bacterium
CGCAAGTCCTCTTTCCTCATGTCGCGCTCAACCAGCGTGTGCCAGAGGGGTTTATAGCTTATGCGCATTTATCCTCCTGCCTTTCTCCCGATTCCGAGTTTCTGCTCCCATTATATCAAAATTCTTGCCAACTCACAAACATTTCTTGACACAACCGCCGGTTATGTCTGGATTGTGCTTTTCCTTTCTTTTCTTGATTACATCTACTTAGCCATAAGCTGCGTTATGGCAGGCGGCCGCGATGCCGTGTTCCATGCCCAGGAGGCGCTGGAAGACCATGGGGAAATTGCGCGCATGGATCTGGAAAAGTGGGGCCTCAGACCTGCCGACACCGTGGTGGCGGCGTCGGCCAGCGGCCGTACGCCCTACTGTGTAAGCGCTTTGGACTATGCCCAGTCCCTTGGATGCGGCAGGGTGGCGCTTGTGTGCAACCGCAATTCGGAAATGGCCCGTCATGCGGATGTCGCCATTGAGGTGGTTACGGGACCCGAGGTTATCATGGGGTCCACACGCATGAAGGCAGGAACCGCCCAGAAGATGGTGATGAACGTGCTTTCCACCTCCGTGATGGTACGGATGGGGCGCACATGCGGCAATCTGATGATTATGATCAAGGCGCGCAACGTGAAAGCAAATCACCGGATGCTTCGCTTGTTTGTGCAGGCGGTCGGCAATCCTGACCTGGACTATGCCAGAAAAATGATGGATGAAGCGGATGGCGGTTTGAGCGTGGCGGTGCTCATGGCGCTTCATGGAGTATCACGCGAGGAAGCGGCGCAGGCGCTCAGCGACGGACAGGGCCATTTTGACCGGGCCATGCGCCTTCTCGAAAATCAAAAGACCGGCGCATATACAACCGCGTGACTTTAAAAATCGAAACATTCAAAGCGGAAGGACCTGGTGTAAAACCAGTCCCTTCCGCTCTTTCTTTGATGCGGTTACGCCCCCAGCAGCCGGCTCAGCGCCGATACCAACGCGCACAGGGTAACCCCTGTAAGCGTAGGCAGAAGCACTGAGACGGCCGTCCACTTCAGGCTGTGAGTCTCCTTGTAAACCGTCAGGGTGGTGGTGGAGCAGGGCCAGTGGAACAGGGAAAACAACGCCACACATGCGGCGGTTGTCAGCGTCCAGCCGTTGGCGACCAGCAGCGCACGCAGACTGTCCAGTCCCTGCACCTCCACCAGCGTTCCCTGGGACAGATAGGTCATCAGCATGATGGGCAGCACGATCTCATTGGCGGGAAAGCCTAAGATGAAAGCCAGCAGAATCACCCCGTCCATCCCCAAAAAGCGTCCGGCAGGCTCCAGCGTGTCCGCCAGCAGGCGCAATAGCTGCGTATCGCCCACTCGCAGGTTCGCCAAAAGCCAGATCACCAGGCCGGCCGGCGCGGCCACCGTGACCGCGCGGCCCAGTACGAAGAGCGTGCGGTCCAAGACGGACCGTATCAGCACCTGCCCCACCTTGGGACGTCGGAAGGGTGGCAGCTCCAGCGCAAAGGCGGATGGCACTCCTTTGAGCACTGTGGCGGAAAGAAGCCGGGAACAGCCCAGCGTAACGCCCACGCACAGCACGATCAGCCCAAGCATCATCGCTGCGCCTGCCAGCGACCCCACAGGCCCCTCAACAAGGACAAAAAACATGGAAATCAAGGCGATCAGTGTGGGAAACCGGCCATTGCAGGGCACCAGAGCATTGGTCAGAATAGCAATCAGACGCTCGCGCGGACTTTGGATGATGCGGCATCCCATCACGCCCACCGCGTTGCAGCCAAGCCCCATGCACATGCAAAGCGCCTGCTTGCCGCAGGCGCGGCAGCGCTGGAAGCAGCGGTCCAGATGGAAAGCTACGCGCGGGAGGAATCCCAGATCCTCCAGCAGCGTAAAGAGCGGAAAGAAGATCGCCATGGGCGGCAGCATGACGGACACCACCCAGCTGGTTACGCGGTATACGCCCGATACCAGCGCCTCCGTGAGCCATTGGGGAGCCCCCAGACCCAGGAGCCAGGCGAAAAGGCGTGGCTCAAGTCCGGACAGCGTTTCGCTCAGCCACGCAGACGGCACGTTGGCGCCCGATATGGTCAGGTACAGCACCAGCCCCAGCAGCGCCAGCATGAGCGGAATGCCAATGTGCCGGCGGGCCAGCAGCCGGTCGATGCGAAGCTGGCGCAGATCCGCTGACGATTGCGAAGGACGGCGCACCACGCGGCGGCATAGCTCGCCCGCGGCGCGGTAGCCTTCGGAGACAACGGTTTCCGCCAGCTTTTCCCTGAAAAAGCCGGAGCGCTCCAGCACGTTTTTCTGCTCTTGTATGGCATTCCTGAGCGAGTCCCGATCGGATGCGTTCGCCTCCGACAGCAATTTGGCAAGGAAGCCGTCATCGCCGGTCATGGCGCGAAGCGCGGCAAAACGGGCTGTGCCTGCCGATTCAATCGCGGGAACGGCCTTCTGGATCTGCTGTGCAATCACGCTTTGCGCCTGCTCCACCGCTTTGGGATAGGATAGAAGAAGGGCCGCCGCGGTTCGTGTGGAAACACGCGCCGCCGCGGCCTCCTCCACCCGCTGCTTGAGGCGGTCAAGGCCCTGCCGGTTCCGGGCGGCGATGCCTACGACCGGCAGCCCAAGCAGCTGTTCCAGCAGTTCGACGTCTACCTCCATGCCCCTTGAACGCGCTTCGTCCATCATATTGACGCAAAGCACCATGCGCGGGCTGGCCTCCGCCACCTGTAATGCCAGATTCAGGTTGCGCTCCAGACAGGTGGCGTCACATACGACAATGACCGCGTCCTGTGCTTCAAAGGTCAGGCAATCGCTTGCAACCATTTCTTCCGGCGAGCCGCTCAGCAGCGAATACGCGCCTGGCAGGTCCGTGAGCGTCCAGTCCGCAGTGTTTCCCCGTACCAGGCCGCGTGCGGTATCCACCGTTTTGCCGGCCCAGTTTCCCGTGTGTTGCCGAAGCCCGGTGAGGGCGTTGAATACCGTGCTCTTGCCCACGTTCGGATTGCCGCACAGGGCTACGCGCAGCACGCTCATTTTTTGCCTCCCTCCGCAAGGCAGAGGACGGTCCGCGCGTCTCCGCTTCGAAGCGCCACCACCGTGTCCCGGATTCGGTAGGCGCTGGGATCGCCAAAAGCGGAAGGAAACAGGCAGGTAACACGGCTGTTTTCGGTAAAGCCCAGGTCGCACAGGCGGGACTGCATCGCGCCCGTGCCCGTCAGCCTTGCAATGCGGGCGCTTTCGCCGCTCGCGAGCCTATCTAATGTAAAGGCTTGTTCCATCAGGATCGCACCACCTTGTTCTCTACGTTCGGGTGAAAGGGGGAATGCCTTTCCACCCTGTTTTCAGGGTATGACGTCTGCGCGCAGGCGTGCGCCGCTTGCCATTTTCCGCCGGGCATGGTACCATACGTTTGGATGGCGCAGCCGTATGGATTTACCTGCAGGCAATGCGCAGTCCGCCGCGTTTTATGCGCGAAAGCGTTCGCACTGTTTATTGAAGGAGGCCGCTTTATCATGCTTTGCAACCGACGGTCCATTCGCCGCTGCCTGGCCCTGATGCTCGTGCTGGCCCTGCCGCTGTGTGCAGCGTGCGCTCAGGAGCAGACACTGCCCTCCGCAGGTGAGCGCGATCAGACGGTGCGCGTCTATTTGAGCCGCCTGAATCTGACGGACCGCATGGATCTGTCCCTGGTTTCGGCCTATAGTGTGAATACGCAGCAGGGCGCCCAGCTGCATTTTCAGGCCGGCAGCGAGGTGGCCGTGCTGCTGCGCGATGGCGCGCTGTACCTGTATTATGAGGGAATGAGCCAGCTGGCCGGCCAGAGCGTCACGCTGCTGCGCGACGCGGCAGAAGGGGAGAGCGGCTTCCGCCTGACCAATTACCCGGCGCTCTATGCGGGCGATTTGCAGATCGACCTGATAGACGGAAAGATCCGCCCTGTATTGAGCGTGCATGTGGAGGACTATCTGCTGGGCGTGGTGCCTTACGAAATGAGCGATTCCTTTCCTCTGGAGGCGCTGAAGGCCCAGGCTGTGGCGGCCCGCACCTATGCGCTGCGCAGCCAGAATCCCACGCAGCCCTATGATCTGGTGGATACCACCAACGATCAGGTGTACCGCGGCTATGTGCCCGGAAACGATCGGACCGAGCGGGCTATCCGCGAAACGCGCGGTGTGTGCGGCTTTTACCGCGACCAGCTGGCCCAGTGCTACTATTCGGCCAGCAACGGCGGACAGACTGAGCTGGTGGAAACCGTGTGGCCCACGGATGAGGATTTCGGCTATTATGCCTTTGGCGACGACCCCTACGACGTGGCCAATCCCGACAGCGTGGTGCGCACCTTTGAAATGAAAAAGGCCTATGGGGAGGAGGAAACCGCGCCCTATGCCCTCCGCAGCCTGTTGGCCACGCAGCTTTTTGACCAGCTGACAGCCCGCGGCTATGATCCCACGCCGGAGAGCGTGCGCGTGGACGGGGTGAGCGCTGTAAGCGTATCCGGGGCGGCGAGCGAGGACAACAAGTACATGACGCGCCTCACGCTGACCGTGTCCATCAGCGGCCGCACCCGCAAAAACGCCCCTGCCCCCGTCGTGGACCTCAACGCCGAGGAGGTCAGCCTCTTTGAGGTGGTGGAGGAAACGCCCAGCCCCACGCCCACCGTGCAGGCAACGGGCTTCGTGCCGGTGGTCACCGTTACCCCCAGCCCCACGCCCACCCCGGTCTATGGTCCCTTTACCCCCATTGAAGAACCCTTCACGCTGGAACTGGACATCTTCCCGACCGCAGAACAGGCGCTGGGACTGGATATTACCGCCCATTATGACAACGAGCTGTGGAGCGTGCGTGAAACCGGCGACAGCTTTGTCATTGAGGCGCGCCGCTTCGGCCATGGCGTGGGGATGAGTCAGCGCGGAGCGCAGTGGATGGCTTCCGAGTATGGCAAAACCTATCAGGAGATCATCGCATTCTACTATCCGGGTCTCACACTCATGCGCTATGAGGACCAGCCCGCGCAGATGATTCAGCCGGAGGCGGCGCTGGCCGCCACCCCCGGCCCCGCACCCACTCCCACCCCCCGGCCCACGCTCATGCCTATGACCCTGACGCCCGGGGAAGGCCAGTGGCTGGCTACTGTGACCGAAATCGACGACGACAGCTCGCTTAACCTGCGCAAAACGCCGGATCTGGGCGGCGAGATTCTCATGCGCCTTTATAAGGGACAGCAGGTGCTCGTGTTGGAGCGCTGCCCCCAGGAGGGATGGGTCAAAGTGCGCACTGACGTGGCCGAAGGCTACGTGGTGGAGGAATATCTGACGGCGGAAACGCCGTAAACGCGGGTTTTACAAGTATGCGGGGAAAATGCCGCGCCTTTCTATGGCCTTTTTGCGAAATTTGTCGTATACTGATATCGGCCATTCGACCGGAAAACGGAATGCGCCAGAGGAGGAAAGCGCATGTGGAGCCCTGCTGCCCCCAATGCCCATGAAGGTTCTGCCGCCGTGCCGGGCGCAAGGCGCCGCCGTCGTGGGCGCGCCGTACGTTTCTTTCGTGGCTATTTGATGATGGTGGGTGCGCTGACGACGCTGTATGTGCTTTTGCAGCTGGCGGTGCGCCTGCTGGTGGAAATCGGAAAATGGATGCCCTGACGGAGGAAATCAGTTGATCAGATTTGCAAAACGGCTGATCGGCTTTGCCGCATGCATTGTGGTTGCGCTGGTGCTGGTCCGCTTCGGCCCCACGCTCTGGGTCCGGATTTTTGGCGGCGGCAACACGCAATGGATCAGCGAACGGTTTTCGGAAACGCTTCGGGAAAAAAATGAACTGGTCGTCTATGAGGTGGAGATTACGGGGCAGGAAACGGTATCGCAGGATGCCTGGCTGCTGGGCACAGTGCAAAAGGTGGAAATGCCCTATACATTCCAAATGAGCTTCACTGTTGACCTGAGCCAGGCAGTGGTTTCCGCAGGGGAAGGCCTGGTGGAGGTCCGGCTTCCTTCTCCATCGCCTGCCTATCCAAGGCTTACGGTGCAGGAGAACGAGGTGAAAAAATCCGACTGGCTTTATCCCCTCACCCCGGAGCGCTATGCGCAGATCCAGCAGGAGACGGAGGAGCGCCTCTTTGCCCAATGCAGCGAAAACGAGGAGTACCGCGCCGGCGCCTGGGGCGTAACGGTGCGCAATGTGGAATCGTTATTCCAGTCTGTGCTGGAGCAAAGCGGGTGGGGGAATGGATGCAGCATCTGTGTCGTCCAGGACGACAGCCTGCGCCCCGAGGCCGTTGAGGAAAGCGCCGCATAACGTAGGCCTACATTTCTCAGGCAGCGGCAGGTCATCTTCGGGATGACGCGCCGCTGCCTGTGTTTTTCACAAACATTTCCCATTTATTCCATACGTATTTACAAAGTATGAAAAAAGCGTTACAATACAAAATGAATCTTTTTATCAATACGGACCGGAGGTGCCGCAAGTGCCCACGTTGACCCAGCTCTCGTCCAATCTGACGGAAATTGTGATTTATGCAGCCATCGCGCTGGTTACCCTGACGGGTCTGTGCAAGTGCATTTATCCCCTTTTACGAAATGCCACACTTCTCAACCGCGCGGTCATCAAGCTGGAGAAGAGCACTGCGGCGGGGGAGCGTCCCATCTGGCGCGAGGCGCGCTTTTTGGGCCGGTCGCTGCGCAACGAGTGGCAGCAGTTTTTGCTTAACGCCGGACAGCTGGACATGCGTGGCATTCCCTGTGATACGCGCGAATATATCAACGAGGAAACCGTGGTGGACAAGCCGGGTCACGCCCAGCTGGCGGAGCTCATTCCGGGCCTGCTGACCTCTCTGGGTATTCTGGGCACGTTCGTCGGCCTGATGCAGGGCCTTACCAGCGTGGATTTCAGCAACGCGGAGGGAACCATCCAGAGCATTCCCCAGTTGCTCAGCGGCATGCGTTTCGCCTTTGCCACCTCGGTGGCGGGCATCTCCTGCTCGCTTCTGTTCAATATGTTTAACCGCATGGCCGCAGGCCGGGCGGTGCGGGCGTTGGACAATTTCGAGGATGCTTTCTATGAACTGGCCATGCCCCGTCCGCTCCAGCCGGATGTGCAGCTGATGTGCCAGAAGCAGGACGAGGAAGTCCGTATGGCCCGACTGGCCGAAAACGTGGGCAATCACGTGGCGGCCTCGCTGGAAATGGCCATTGGACGCGCCATGGCGCCGCTTACGCAGTCGCTGGATACGTTTATCAAGTGTGCGACGCGTGAGCAGGTGGACGGCGTGCGGCGCATCGTGGGCCAGTTCGTGCAGCAGATGAACACATCGCTCAGCGGCCAGATGACAGCGCTGGGCGACACGATGAACGCGGTTAACCGGGGTCAGCTGCAAACCCAGAAGAATCTGCAGACCACGCTGGACGCCGCGCGCGCCATGGCGGGCGACGCGCAGGCGATCCGGGAGGCGAGCGCGGAAATCGCCCGGCAAATGCAGGCGTTCGCTCAGGAGATGCAAAAAGAACGCGACAGCCGCGCCGAAGCGCTGGGCACAGCGGAAAGCGCAGGACAGTCCCTTGCCGACCAGCTCGATGCGCTGGCGGAATCCTTCCGTCGCATGCAGGTAGCCGCGGACTTGCTGACGGATGAAATGAACACGCTTCCCTCCGAAGACGCGCAGGCCCCGGCGGCGGAGCTGTAAGGAGAGTGGCAGATGGCACGCAGACGGTATATCCGGCGCGGCGCGAGCAAGGCGGACGGCGGCGCGTCCTGGATCAGCTACTCGGATATGATGGCGGCGCTGCTGCTGGTATTTGTGCTGGTTTTGTGCTACAGCGTGTATCAATATTTTCTGATGCTGGAAACCAAGACCGCCGAGCTGGACGAGCAGAGCGCGCTTTTGACCCAGCAGCAGGCTACGCTGGATGAGCAGCGCGAGGAGCTTACAGCCCAGCAGGCCGCTCTGACCGACAAGCAGAATGAATTGACGGCCGCCCTGACACAGCTGGATGAGAAGGAAAGCCTCCTCAACGACCAGAGCCTGACGCTGGAGGAGCAGGAAAAGATCATTTTGGCTGCCCAGACTGCCTTGAGCCAAAAGGAAGAAGAACTGAACGCCGCGAATCAGGAATTGACCAGCAAGCAACAGGAGCTGGCGGATGCCACCATTTTGCTGGGTCAGCAGCAGGACACGCTCAACGCCCAGCAGCAAAAGCTCGACGACCTGGTGGGTGTGCGTACGCAGATCGTGAGGGACCTCACTACTGCGCTCAGCCAGGCGGACCTCAAGGCCACGGTGGATGGCAACACCGGCGATATCATGCTGGAAAGCGCCGTATTTTTCGATGTGGCCAAGAGCAATATCAAGGACAGCGGACGTGCCCTGCTGGATGAGTTCATTCCCGTCTATCTGGGCGTGCTGCTGCAGCCCGAATATGTGGACTATCTCGGGGAAATCATCATTGAAGGGCATACCGACACGCAGGGTACCTACCTGGTTAACCTCGAATTGTCCCAGGAGCGCGCGCTCAGCGTGGCCACCTACTGCCTGCAAATGCCGACCCTGAGCGAGGAGCAGCTGGAAAAGCTGCGCGAAATCCTCACCGCCAAGGGACGCAGCTATTCCGATCCCATCTATAACGAGGACGGCACCATCAATATGGATGCATCCCGTCGCGTGGAATTCAAATTCCGTATGAAGGATTCGGAAATGATCGACGAAATTCGCAACATTCTGGGCTCTGGCGTCAATCAATAAGGAAGGACGGTGCAGCATGCGCGGCCTGAAAATTGCGGCCATCGCCTCGGTTTCTCTGCTGGCGGTGATGGTGCTGCTGGTGGGATACCTGTTTCTGACAGCTGAGGTGCGCGTGACCGGCGTTGAAGTGGTGGGCGTTTCGGCCGCCCAGGACCCGGCAGCCTTTGAGGCGCTGAAAAACGCCGTGGAGGAAGAAACCTTTCAGGGCACGCTATACCAAAAGCCGCTGGAATGGAAGGACCCTTCGGAGTATGTCTATCTGACTTACACGCTTCGCATTCGAAATGACTGTCTCGTGCCCATCGACATGATCGAAGTGCAGGTGGTACCGCAGACGACAGACATCCTGCAAATAGGCGATCTGAGCGTCAAGTCGCTCGACGCCAAAAGCGAAGGGGACCTGACGGTACAGATTCTGGCCCCGAAGGATACCCACTCCGTGCGCGAGCTGATTGTGACCTATTATGTGTGGGGTGTCAGCTTCAATCTGAAAACCACTTATGGCATGTAGTGACGTATAAATGAAATCGCCCTGCGGCTCCTTTGAAGTGCCACAGGGCGATTTGTTGTTGCACGCCGTTAACCGATGGTGCCGATGAACTGATAGTCCTTATCAAACCGGGCAAAGATCGCAGGAGCGCCCAGCTCGATTTCGCCCATTTCCTCATTCTGGATCGACCGGGCGGGCGTGCGGGTGGTCATGAGGGCTGCGTCCTCGGGAGATGCGCCGAAGCGAATCAGATTCTGGAAGGCGCGAATCATGGTCAGCGTGCTGCCGGCCAACGTGCCGTCTGCCAGGCGCGCCGCGCCTTCCTTGACAAACACATCCTGGCCACCCAGCTGATATTTGCCGTCCGGCATACCGGCGGCTTCCATCGCGTCCGTGATCGCCACAGTGTGCTCCTTGCCTTTGCAGCGCATCAGAAGACGGACCACATCGGGATGCAGATGAATGCCGTCGCTGATGACCTCGCAGTTGAGACGGTCATCTACCAGCGCTGCACCGGGCACGCCGGGCGCACGGTGGTTGAGGGGCGTTTGGGCATTGAAGGTGTGGGTTACATGCGTGGCGCCGTGATCGGCGGCAGCGTGTACAGTCTCCGCATCCGCGCTGGTGTGGCCGAGGCTGACGGTGATGCCGCTGTCCGTCAGGCGGCGAATGAAGTCCAGCGCTCCCTCCTTTTCAGGAGCCATGGTAATCATGCGCACGATGCTGGCGTACGGTCCTGCGTAGGCCACCCAGTTCTTTTCGTCAGGGAGCGCGAAATATTGCTTCAGCTGAGCGCCGGCCTTGCTTTCCTGCAGGAAGGGCGCTTCCATGTGCGCGCCCAGCACGATGGCACCGTCCGGCTCCGGACGGTCCATCACCGCCTTGATGCCCTTGAGCGCAGCCTGCGTATCTTCCGGGTTTGCACTCATGGTGGTGGGCAGGAATGCGGCCACGCCAAACTTTTTCAGCTCGCGGCTCATGTGGCGCACGGCTTCCTCGCCGTTCATGGTATCCTGTCCCATGAAGGCGTGGATATGTACATCCACAAAGCCGGGAAGGAGCAGATCGCCCTTGAGATCGATGGTTTCCGAGCCTTCAACCATCAGGCCCTGACCGATCGCCGCGACTTTTCCCTCGCTGATGACAATGTCCGTGTTCTCGCGAAATTCTCCGTTGATAAAGGCGTTTGCATTTCTGATAAGCATGGGACTCTTCCTTTCCGCAACGGTTCTCATTGGTTCTTAAAGGCGGTATAAATCTCCTGATAAACGGTTTCCGTCGCGCCTACATCCTCGATAAATTCAGCATCCGCGAGCAGCTCGGCGGGCACGTTCATCACGCTGGCCCCGCGGTAGGCATCGCTCAGATACTCCTGGGCCGCCTGATTGACGCACATATAGTACTGCATCTCAGCATTGTGGGCCGCCACTTCCGGACGCATCAGATAATCCAGGAACTGATGAGCGGCGTCCACATGCTTGGCGCCCGTGGGGATAACCAGACCGTCGATGCCGTAACCAAGCCCCTCCTTGGGATAGACCACCTTGAATTCCGGGTGATCCAGCTGGACCATGTAGACGAAAGGCGTGAACATGAAGCCCACGCTGGCTTCTCCCGTGGTGACGGCGCTATAGGACTCCATATCGCCGAAGGTACGGATGTTGGGATAGAGCGGCATCAGCTTCTCCTTCATCTGGGCCAGCACGTCGGGGTCCGTTTCGTTCATGCTCTTTCCCATGGTTTTGAGCGTGATGCCGCACAGCACACGGGCATTCTCCAGCACGGCTACGCTGTCGACCAGCGCCTCGTTCCACAGATCCTCATAGCCGGTGATCTCAAAGGGCACACGTTCGGGATCATAGATGATCAGCGGGCAGCCCGCCATGTAGGGAATCACGTATTCGTTGTCCGGGTCATAGGTCTGCGAGAGGAAGGCGGGGTCAAGGTTGCCGTAGTTGGACAGCTTGCTCTTGTCCAGCTTCTGAATCAGCCCCTGCTTGCGCAGAATGTCCAGCGAGTAGTCGCTGGAGATAATCAGGTCATAATCCGATCCGCCGCCCTCGGTCACCTTGAGCAGCATGCTGTCAATGGAGTCCATGGGGGACCAGATCACATCGATGCCGGTTTCTTCCTCAAAGGCGGCAAGGGTATCGCTGTCCACGTAACCCTCCCAGCTGAGAATGTTGAGCACTTTTTCCTCCTCCGCGAGGGCGAAGGTTGGAATGACCATCAGCGCACAAAGCATGAGAGCAACCAGTTTTTTCATTATGCCATTTCTCCTTTCCGGGGTTTGGTACCTGATTGAATCCTTCTTTTCTCTATGCCGGTCGCAGCGCAGGGCATGCGATAGACATCCTCTTTTTCTTTACGCGGCGTGGACCTGACGTTCCATTCTCCGCTGGCGCGCGGCACGCACGGAAGACAGATAACGGCTAAGGGCCACGGCGATAAACACCACGCCCATAATGAGCGTACACAGCGCGTTCACCTGCGGCGAAACGCCCACCTTCACGCTGGAGTAGATCTTGATGGGCAATGTGCCCTCGCCCGCGCCATAGACGAAGAAACTGATGACGAAATCATCCAGCGACATGGCCAGGGCGAGAAACGCGCCGCTCAGGATGGCGGGACGGCACAGCGGCAGCGTGATATCACGCACTACGCGCGCGGGACTGGCACCCAGGTCGCGCGCTGCGTCAAGGAGGGCAGGGTCCATCCCGACCAGCCGGCTTTTGACATTCAGGAATACATAGGGGATGCAGAAGGTGACGTGCGCCAGCACCAGGCGCAGGTCGTTTCCCCGGATGCCCATGGCGTTGAATACCACCATAAAAGCCAGGCCCAGGATGATTTCCGGGATCATGATCGGCAGGGACATCAGCGATTCCATGGCCGTATCCAGGCGAGAGTGCCGGCCGCCGGCACGATTGGCCATGCCGATAGCTCCCAGCGTACCGATTACGCAGGAGATCACCACGGCCCACAGCGCCACCCGCACGCTGAGCAAAAGCGCGTCGCCAAACCCGCTCCGGTTTTCAAAGAGCTTGCCGTACCACGCCGTGGTCCAGCCTGTAAAGTCAATGGGGATGCGGGCCGTATTGGCGTTGAACGAGTAGACCACCACCACCGCGATAGGCAGGTACATGATGACCAGCACCAGTCCGATAAACAGCAGGGAACCGATCGAGTGTTTTTTCATAGCTCCCTCCTAAAACATGCTCATATCGCCTGTGCCGCCCACTTTGCGGTATACGGCGATCACCGCGCCGGTCACGGCCAGCAGCAGCACGCTCAGCGCCGCCGCCATGGGCAGGTCGCGGCTGTTGATGAGCTGCTGAATCAGCCCGCCCGCCAGCACGCTTTTGGAGCCGCCGAGCAGGTCGTTGAGGAAGAACAGGCCCATCGACGGGATAAAGACCAGCACGCAGCCTGCCATCAGGCCTGGCAGGGTCAGGGGCACGGTGACGGTGAAAAAGGCATGCAGGGGGCTTGCGCCCAAATCACGCGCGGCTTCTACCACAGAAAAATCCAGCTTATCCACCGTGGTGAAGGTGGGCAGGATCATGAAGGGGATCAGCGCATAGACCATCCCCAACAGCACCGCGCCATCCGTATAGAGCAGTTTGAGCGGCTCCTGGATCAGCCCCAGATTCATCAGCACGGTATTGATAGGACCGTTGCCCATGAGCAATATGCGCCAGCCGTAGATGCGAATGAGCGCGTTGGTCCAGAACGGCACGATGATCAACAGCATCACCACCGACCGCGCCACCGGCGACAGCCGCGCCATCAGGTAGCCGAAGGGATACCCCACCACGATGCAGATGGCCGTGGTCAGTGCCGCCAGCTTCAGGCTTTGCAAAAGGACCTTGACATAGTCCGGGGAAGCCAGGCGCGCATAATTGCTCAGCGTGACTTCTCCCGTTACGCCCATGATCTCGCCCCGGCTGAGGAAACTCAGACCGATGACATAGAGCAGCGCCACGAACACGAACACGATGCTCCACAGATACATGGGCAGCTTGAGCAGTCTCGAAAAGCGCAGGTCCTGCTTCTGGGAGGCATCCATCATACCGCCTCCTTGGGAGCGCACGGCACGAGCGGCGCATGCCGCTGATTCCAGCCTACGTACACCTCGCTGCCTACGGGAAAGCTGTCCAGCTCGGCGGACTGGGTGACGGCGTTGAGCAGCAGCGCGTCCTTAAGGGCGATCTGCGTATGCTGCATCCCGCCCACATACTCCTTGCTGCGAATGATGCCCTTGAGCGCCATCCGGTGCTGCGGCTCGCGGCCATAGCGGATGCGCTGGGGACGCAGGCACAGTGCTGCGCGCTCGCCCACGGCGGGCGAAAAGAAGTCGTTTGGCAGTGCGGGGAGCGACACGCCGTTTACCTCCAGCGTAAGGCCCTCCGGTGTTACGGACGTGACCGTACCCAGCAGCAGGTTGTTCTGCCCGATAAAATCCGCTGCGAACAGTGTGCGCGGGTGTTCGTAGATCTCCTCCGGGGTACCGATTTGCTCGATGTGGCCGGCGTTGAGAATCACGATGCGGGAGGACATGTTGAGCGCCTCCTCCTGATCGTGCGTTATGTAGACGAAGGTGATGCCCAGCTTCTGCTGCAGGCTTTTGAGCTCCTGCTGCATCTCCTGTCGCAGCTTGAGATCCAGCGCGCCCAGCGGCTCATCCAGCAAAAGCACCTTGGGCTGGAGCACCACCGCCCGTGCGATGGCTACGCGCTGCCGCTGACCGCCGGAAAGCTGGGAAGGCATGCGCCGCTCAAAGCCGGCCAGACGGACCAGCGAAAGCGCCGCCATCACCCGCTCCTTCTGCTCGCTTTTGCTGATGCCCAGCACTTTCAGGCCATAGGCGATGTTCTGAAATACGGTCATGTGGGGAAACAGCGCATAGTTTTGGAACACTGTATTCACGGGTCGCTTTTCGGGCGGCAGCCCCGTTACATCCGTCCCGTCGATCAAAACGCGGCCGGCCGTGGGGCGCTCCAACCCCGCAATGATGCGAAGCGTGGTTGTCTTTCCGCATCCACTGGGCCCCAGCAGCGTCAAAAATTCACCCGGATACACATCAAGGCTCAGTCCGCTCAGCACCAGGCCCTCGCCATAATCCTTGCACAGTCCCTCCAGGCGCAAAATGGGTTCAGCCATCGGCTTTCTCTCCCTTCTTTTTTGCAGCAGCGCACAGCACATCCAGCAGTGCGCGGACATGGGGCCAGATATCTCGGTTGACGCTGTAGATCACGGCGCAGCCCTCCTTGCGGGACATCACCAGCTGCGCGTCTACCAGCTGCTTCATATGATAGCTGATGGTTGGCTGAGAAAAGCAAAACGCGCGGGTGATCTCGCAACCATTGAGATCCGCCTGGGAGAGCATGCTTAAGATACTCAGCCGCGTTTCGTCGCAAAGCAGTTTCAAAATGGGAATGGACGCCTTGAAACAGTCCATGGGACACCTCCTCGTCCAAGGCATTGATATAGATTCCCTTCTATATCGAAGACATTTTATATCACTTCCATGCTTCTGTCAATATGCTTTGAATGGCCGTTTTCGCCAGACGGGATGGGCGGCGCGGGGTGCGCATTTCCCCGTGACAGCCCGTAAGAAACATGCTATAATGGAAAAACCGCACCGAAAGGAGGTATGCGAGCCATGGGAGAAACCACTGTGAAGGAAAGGCGCTCAGGTGAGCTGGCCGGTAACCTGGACACCTCGTTTCTCAAGGTGCTGGCTCTGTGCTTTATGTTCATCGACCACCTGGGGGCGGCGGTGCTTCCCCGCGTGGGGGAACTGCGGATGATCGGCCGGATGGCCCTGCCGCTGTACGCCTGGTGCCTGGTGGTCGGCAGCGTCAAAACCCACAATGCGCCCCGATACGCACTGAGGCTGCTGGGACTGGCGGTATTGTCGCAGCCGCTGTACATGATGGCCCTCAATCATACCTGGACGGATTTGAACATCCTGTTTCTGCTGTTTATCGCGCAGGTGGCGTTGCAGGGCATCCGCGCCAGATTCATGGGCAGTCAGATCTGGGTCCCGGCGCTGTGCTATGTGCTGCTGGGATTTGTCCAGGTGGACTACGGCTGGCGCGGGCTTACCTTTATCCTGATTCTCTACATGGCGCGCGGCTCCAGGGGCGGGTTGGCTGCCGCCTACCTGGCCTATGCGCTTTTCTGGGGCAGCACCTCCTCGCAGGTGAACAGCCTGTTTGGCTATCCGCTCACCTTCCTGACGTGGGATGGTCTGGGACCCGTGCTGGCGGCTTTCTTCCGGCTCCAGGGCATGATCTGGCTATCGCTGCCGCTGATTCTGTGCCCTACCAGGACGGGGCTGCGCCTTCCGGGAAGGCTGGGATATTGGCTGTACCCGATCCATCTGGTCGTGTTGATTCTGATCCGGCTGATGACGGGGACCGGGTTCGACGTCCTGGTCAGAGGCTTTTGATTATTTCCACATCTTCTTGATATGCATCGAAAGGACGGGGTTAGGATGATCTGCAAGTATAAAATCTACGCCGACGCAGCGGCGGACATTCCCGTGGAACTGCGCGACCGGTATGGCATAGAGGTGCTTCCCATTCCGGTAACCATGGGCGAGCGCACCATTCAAAGCGGCGTTGAGGTTACCAACGACGAATTTTATGCCATGATGGACGCCTATGACGGCATTCCCGTCACGTCGCAGATTACCCCCTATGTATTTGAAGAACTTTTTCAGAAGGAGCTTGCCGCCGGCACGCAAGATCTGATTTTATTACTGATCAATTCCAAAGGCTCCGCCACGTATTTCAACGCCGTGAGCACCCGCGAGCGCTTCTATCAGGAAAACGAGGGCGCACAGGAAAAGCTGCACATCCATCTCTTCGATGGCGGCAGCTATTCGGGCGGATACGGCTATGCGGCCATTTTGGCGGCGCAGAAGCTGGAAATGGGCGCTCCCATCGAGGATGTGCTCTCGCTGATTGAGCGGCAGCTCAAAAAGCAGCGCGTGTATTTTGGCCTTTACAGCCTGAAATACGCGGGCAAATCGGGGCGCATCCCCAGCGCAGCCGTGTTTGTGGGAGAGGCGCTGGGCATCAAACCGATCATGCAGGTATGGGATCACGCCATTACAACGGTGGGCAAGGCAAGGGGAGAAAAGAAACTCATCAAGGAACTTGTGAAAATGGTGGATGACGACATGGAGCCCAACACGCCCTACAGCCTTGTCTATGGCAGCGACACCACCGTGCGCGACGAGCTGGCCGAGGAACTGACCAAAAAGGTGGGATATCCGCCCGTGTATCAGTTTCAGATTGGCGCGGCCGTTGCGATTAACGCCGGTCCCCGCGTGGTGGGCGCCATTTTTGAAACGGCCCGGAAAAAGATAGCGAAGGAAGAGAAAAGCAAGGAGAAGAACGCCTGACGCGGGGGTTAGCGAGACTTCGTCAGCCCCAGCGGCTTTTCTAGGCGGCCTGCCAGGGCGGCGGCCAGCAGCGCTTTTACGATATCCAGCGGAAGAAAGGCAAAGCAGTAGGCGCTGAGCAAAACGCCCAGGGAAACGGGGGCGTTGAGATACACTCCCTTGAGCAGCGCCACATAGGGGAGCGCTATGACGTAGCTCACGGCCACACCGATGAGCACGGATATGTAGCGTCCCCCTTTTTGATTCACCAGCCTTCCGGCTGCTGCAGAGGTGACCGCCGCCTCAAACGGAAAGGCGATCAAATACCCAAAGGACGGGGTGGCGATGACGGCGGGGCCGACGGTGGCGGTAAACACCGGAAGTCCTGCCAGTCCCAGCAGCAGGTAGGCGCCCAGCGTGTAAAAGCAGTAACGTGGCGGAAGCAGCAGCCCGCACAGCAGCACAAAAAACACCTGCGAGCTGAACATCACGTCTGTTCCGGGAATGGTAAACTTCAGCCATAGCGTCGAAACGATGATCAGCGCGCACATCAGCGCCGATAGGGTCAACAGCCGTACCTGCCTTGTCATCGGTAGAACCTCCATCCATCATGCGTATACCAAAAAAATAAATTAGTATACGCATGATACGTCAAAGCATGCATTCTGTCAAGACTTCTTTTTGAAAAGCGCATCGCATACCCTTCCATGGAAGGGGGCATAGTCATGACGAATACCAACGCCGCGGACGGAGGCGCGCGCAGCGTGCACACGCTGGCCATAGACAAGCGCAGACACGCGGCGATTACCGGCGTAACCGATGTTTGCAGCTTTCATGAAACCGAGGTCGTACTGAAAATTGATTCGGGTGTGATGATTCTGACAGGAGACAGCCTGCACATTGCCAAGCTGCTTTTGGAAGACGGGCGGCTGGAAGTGGACGGCCATATCGACGGGATCATCTATGAATCGCCGAAAACGGCCGCCAGGCGGGCTTTTGCCTGGAAGTGGCGCAAAAAATGAAGCTGTTTTTTGAAACGGCCGGACAGGCGCAGGCCTTTCTGGCAGCCGTGCCGCTGGGACTGGTGCTTGCGGCCTGTCTGGATGCGTCCGTGCTGGCGGGGCCGCTGCGCCCGCTGGCGGATGTGCTGATGATGCTCACCGCCGGCTTTGCGCTGATGGGAATGATGCTTCTCTCACGCGATGAGGCCCTCAGACTGTATCACCTGCTGGCCATCCTCACGGGCGCGCTGCTCTACACCCAGGGAATCGGCAGGCTTGTGCGTCTGGCCGGCGCGTGGCTGAAAAAAAGAAAAAAGTCGGCCTGACACCGTCATGACGGCAGGAATTTTCAGATCCGACGCAGAATGTTACAAGTCAAACCGCTTTGGAAGGGAACGACCTGCTATGCGCAAGACGATGAATATCTGGGTGTGGATTGCCATGTCCGCCTGTGTGCTGGTGGCTTTTTTCTGGTACAGCGGCACGCTTTCCCAGACCATCGACGAGCTCAATGATACCTATGATCAGACACAGATGCGCCTGACGCAATTGCAGGGCGATCAAGCGGACCTGAAAACCCAGCTGGAAACCGTCGGGACCGATGCCTTCATTGAAAATCAGGCGCGTACCATGTACGGATATATGATGCCCGATGAAATCCGCTTCGTGATCACCAATCCCGAAGCGCTATATGGCGAGGACGAAATACCTTCGCGGTAAAGCGGCGAGGGTATTTCCGTTTTTTATCAGTCATGCGATCAACGACAGACAGCCAAAACAGATACAAACGAGGTGCTTGGAATGCGGGTTGCAGCCATTGGCATCGGTTCTAATTCTTTGCGCATGCTGGTTGCGGATGTGGATGGAGGACGGCTTTTGCGGCTGGATCGCTACCGCGAGGGACTTCGGGTCTTTGCCGCGCTGGACCGCCAGGGAAACATCATGGCGGACATGATCGGCAAGGCTTGCCAAAGCGTGGAAGCCTTTCGCCGGCAAGCCGCTGCGCAGGGGGCGGAACAGATCCACCTGTTTGCCACCAGCGCCGTGCGCGACGCGGCAAATCAGGCGGCTTTTTCCCAGGCGCTGCTGGAAGCGACCGGTCTTTCGCTGGAAATCTGCAGCGGTGCTCTGGAGGCAAAGCTTTCCTTTCTCGGCGCTACGGATGGAGAGCCTTCCGGGCTGATCGACATCGGCGGCGGGTCCACGGAAATCGTGGTGGGAAAGGGAATGGAGATTCAAAGGGCGGTCAGCCTGCAGATGGGTGCGGTCAGGCTGTACCGGTGCCACCCGATTCAAAGCATGGAGGAAGCCCATGCCGCCGTCCGGATTGCGCGGGAGCTGATCGCCCCCGAAGGTCCCGCCTTTGCCGCGATCCGGCCCCCGGTATGGGTAGGCGTGGGCGGAACCTTTACCACCACCGCCGCGCTCGTCCAGGAGATCCCCTGGAACCAGCGCTCGCTTATCCATGGCTTCTCACTCACGCAGGAGAGAGTGCTTGCCGCCATGGAAACCCTTGCTCCCATGCCCATGGAAAAGCGGCTGGCCATTCCCAGCCTGCAGCCGCAACGCGCAGATATCGTAGTACATGGCGTCGCCATTTTACTTGCCTGCATGCAGGAGCTGGATTTGCCCGCCATTACCGTGAGTGAATATGGCAACCTGGAGGGCTATTTGAAGGTGAAATACCTGTATGGCGGACAGGCCTGAAGGAACGAACTGGCAATTTGAAGGTTTATGCTTTTCTTTTTGCGCGGTTTCTGTTATAATCAATAACGTTTGAAAAACGGTTCATATGCATCCTGCGTGTTATGGAATTCATCGCTCGGTACTCGTTCTTATTCAAAAACCCGCAGCGCGGCGTGCAGGGATGCGAAAATCAAATAGAACAAGGGGGATCCATAATGGCAAGCTATCAAACCAAGGACATCCGGAACATCGCCCTCATGGGGCATGGCAGCGAAGGAAAAACCACGCTGATGGAGGCATTGCTGTTCGCTGCCGGAGCGATCGACCGCCAGGGTCGCGTCGAGGACGGCAACACCGTCACCGACTACGACGCGGAGGAGATCAAGAGAAAAATCTCCATCAGCGCCGCCATTGCCCCGATCGACTGGAACCAGAAGATGCTCAACGTCATCGACGTACCCGGTTATTTTGATTTCGTGGGCGAGATGATGGGCCCCCTGCGCGTGGTGGAAACCGCCGCAATTCTGGTCAGCGCCGTCAGCGGCATCGCTGTCGGCACCGAAAAGGCCTGGGATTACGCCACCAAGAACAACGTGGGCAAAATGTTCATCGTCAACCAGATGGACCGTGACCATGCCGACTTTATGAAGGTTCAGACCCAGCTGCGCGAGCGTTTCGGCAACAGCGTGGTGCCGATCCTGCTGCCCATCGGGGAGGGCCCCGGCTACCACGGCGTGGTAAACGTGCTGGAGAACAAGGCCTACGAGCGCGTCAACAAGGGCAAGCCCAAGGAAATCCCCGTGCCTGCCGATATGGCGGATGAAATCGCCCTGGCCATGGAAGAAATCACCGAAGCCGCCGCAATGTCGGATGATGAACTCACCATGAAGTATCTGGAGGAAGGAACCCTCACCCATGAAGAACTGATCGAAGGCTTCAAGATGGGCATGTTCTCCGGCCAGATTTGCCCCGTGGTACCCTGCTCCGCGCTGACCGGCGTTGGCGTGGCCAAGCTGCTGGACGTGATGGCGGACTTCCTGCCCTCTCCCAAGCGTGCGGTATACAAGGGCGTCAACCCCAAGACCGGCGAGGAAATCGAGCGCCCCTGCAACAGCGAGCAGCCCTTCAGCGCCCTGGTATACAAGACCATCGCCGACCCCTTCGTGGGCAAGCTCAGCCTGTTCAAAGTCATGAGCGGCACGGCCACCGGCAGCGGCAACATTTACAATGCCAGCTGTGACAAGACCGAAAAGGTCACCGGCATCTATGTGCTGCGCGGCAAGAAGCAGATCAGTACCCAGCTGCTCAACGCCGGCGATATGGGCGCATTCTCCAAGCTGCAGTTCACCAATACCGGCGATACGCTTTGCGATCCTGCCAACCCCATCAAGTATCCGCCCATCGAGTACCCCGCTCCCTGCATCAGCAAGGCCGTGTTCGCCGCCAAGCAGGGCGAGGAGGACAAGGTCTTCAGCGGCCTGGCACGTCTCATGGAGGAAGATCCCTCCATCAAGCTGGAAAAGAACGTGGAAACCACCGAGACGCTTCTTTCCGGTCAGGGCGAGCTGCACCTGGACGTGATTCGAAACAAGCTGGCCAGCAAGTTCGGCGCCAATGCCGTTCTGCAGGACCCGCGCATTCCCTATCGTGAAACCATCAAAAAGACCGTCAAGGTCCAGGGACGTCATAAGAAGCAGTCCGGCGGCCATGGCCAGTTCGGCGACGTATGGATCGAGTTTTCGCCCATCGGAGACACCAGCATTGACTTCGAGTTTGAGGATGCTGTGGTCGGCGGCGTGGTGCCGCGCAACTTCATTCCTTCCGTGGAAAAGGGCCTGCGTGAAAACATCCGCAAGGGTGTTCTGGCTGGCTATCCGATGGTGGGTCTGCATGCAAAGCTCTATGACGGCAGCTACCATCCCGTGGACTCCTCTGAAATGGCCTTCAAGACGGCGGCCCGCATCGCCTACAAGAAGGGCTGCATGGAGGCAAACCCCGTATTGCTGGAGCCCATCATGCACGTGGAGGTCTATGTGCCCGACGAGTACATGGGCGATGTGATGGGCGATATGAACAAGCGCCGTGGCCGCATCATGGGCATGAACCAGGTGGACGGCATGCAGCAGCTGGTAGCCGAGGCTCCGCAGGCGGAAATGTTCAAATACGCGACCGACCTTCGTTCCATGACCCAGGCGCGCGGATGGTTCACGATGTCCTTTGAACGCTATGAGGAGGTTCCCTCCAACGTGGCCCAGAAGATCATCGAAAACGCAAAGCTGGACGAGGACGAGGAGGAATAATTCCCGCCGTTTCACATCTTTTTGGGACCGATGCGCGCATCGCATCGGTCCCGTTGTGCTATCAGCTAATGCACCATAAGGAGGCAGCGCGATGATTACCACCGTATGCATGAACCCTTCTTTTGATAAAACGGCATCTGTTAAGGCGCTCAAGCCGGGGGACCTGAACCGGCTGTGCGATGTGCGCGTGGATGTGGGAGGAAAAGGCGTCAACGTGGCCGTGGTTCTGAAGCGGCTGGGCGTGCCGGTTGGCTGTGTGGGTTGCCTGGGCGAACGCGGACGGGAGTCTTTCCTGAAAATGATTCGTCAGGAGGATGTGCCTTTTGACTATCTGCCCATGCCCGGAGAAGTGCGCACCAATCTGAAGCTGGTGGATGAGAGTACCCGGACCGTTACGGAGTTTAACGAGCCGGGCATTTCAATGAATCAGAGTCAGCTGGAAGATTTCCTGACCCTGCTGAAAGAAAAGTCCGAGAAGAGCGACTATGTGGTGCTGAGCGGGCGCCTGCCCGAAGGCTGCGAGGAAACCACCTACCAGCGTTGCCTGAAAGTGCTGGAAGGCAAAAGGTGCGTGCTGGACTGCGCCGGGGAAACCCTTTTGCATGGCATCAAGGAAAAACCGTTTCTCATCAAGCCCAATTTGCCGGAAATTGAAGCCATTATGAAAAAGGAGCTGCGCACGCTGCGGGGCCTTCGGGACGCGGCGCTGTTCCTGATCGAATATGGGGCGCAAAACGTGATTATTTCCATGGGAAAATACGGCGCGATGCTCGTCAGCCGCAAGGATACGTTCTTTGCTCCCGCTCTGATGGTGGAAGCCCGATCCACTGTTGGCGCAGGCGATGCGATGATCGGCGGAGTGCTGGCGGGGCTGTCGCGCGGGGAATCGCTTGAGGAATCCTTCCGCTGCGGTGTGGCGGCAGGAGCGGCCAGCGTGATGACGGACGGGACGCAGCTGCTGCGCCGGCCGGATTTTGAGGCGCTGCTCCCCAAGGTAACCGTACAGGAAGTATGAAAACCGACTTTGAGCGGGCATTCATCCGTGCGGGCCGGCGCGGACAGAGGCTGCTGCAGGATGACCTGATCGCCCTTGTCCCGCGGGAATATGCCGGGCATGTCGCGCAGCTGGGCGGCGCAAAGTCCCTCGTGTTTGATATCGTCATGCCCGGCCTGTCCCCCGGACCTGCGGGCGAAATTGCCCTGAGGGTGGGCGAGGACGCCAGCCTGTTCTATCTGGGCCATATCGGGTACCATGTTGACCCGCCCTTCCGGGGGCATGGCGCCGCGCTGCGCGCCTGCCGGCTATGCGTGTCCGTCCTTGCCGAACTTGGGATGAGGACCTTCGTGATCACCACCGATGAGGACAACCTTCCCAGCATTCTGACCTGCGAGCGGCTGGGCTGCACCCTGGAATGCAGCGTGGATGTCCCGCTGTGGTGCCGTCAGGAATTTTCCATCAGCGAGCGCAAAAGGCGTTACGTATACGACCCCGCGGCGGTCCAAAGACGATAAAATGCGGTAACGGCTTTTCTTTTTGCATAAGATAGGGTAAAATACGGGGGTAAGTTCTGGAAGGGTGGTGCTTCTTTGGAGGCGACGATTCAGGGCTGCCGCATCTTTTACCGCTATACGAAAGCGGAGAAGGCAAACGGCTCCACCATTTTGCTCCTGCACGGCTGGGGGTGCGACGGCTCCATTTTTTCGTTTATCGAAAAAGGACTCAGCGAGCAGGCCGACGTGCTCACGGTGGATTTTCCCGGCCACGGTCAGAGCGGTGAACCGCCGGTGCCCTGGGGGGTTCCCGAATACGCCGGGCAGATTGCCGGGCTGCTTGAATCGCTTTCCATTGCGAAGGTGCGCGTGGTGGCGCATTCCTTCGGCGGCCGCGTCGCCGTCTACCTTGCCTCGCATCGCCCGGAAATGGTGGAGCAAATGGTCCTTACCGGAGCCGCCGGCATACGTAAACCGCTGACGGAAACGCAGAAAAAACGCCAGGCCCGCTTTAAGCGAATGAACGCCATACTCAATGCGCTCAAGCGGCTGCGCCTGCTGCGCGCAATGGTGGAGCGCTGGCAGGCCGCGCTTCGCAGGCGGTATGGCTCCGCTGACTATGCGCGGCTGAATGAAAACATGCGCAGGACTTTTTCCAAGGTGATCTCACAGGATCTGTATCCGTTTCTGAAGGACATTCAGGCCCCCACTTTGCTGATTTGGGGCAGCGAGGACACCGAAACGCCGCTCTGGATGGGGGAACAGATAGAGAAAGCCATTCCCGATGCGGGCCTGGTGGTGTTTGAAGGCCGGACGCATTTTGCATTTATCGAGGAATGGCAGCGCTTCCTGACAATTGTCAGGCAATTCTTTTGGGGAGGTCAGACGGCATGAATCTGGCAACGCCGCTCCTTCGCTGGCTCACGCTGCTTTCTCCGGTGTGCTGCTGCCTGTTCGCCGCACGCGGAATCCTGCATTTTTTTCAGCTGGAAAGCTATCAGTTTCCGGGGTATTTTCGTTCGCTAAAGCGCAACCGGGTTCACAGCCTGCTGCCGGGTCTGTGTGTAACGGTGACCGTGCTGGTCCTGCTGTACGGGTTTGATGTGCTGGCGCTGCGCGGAGAAGCCCGGTGGACCGGGATCCTTGCGGCAGTGCTGCTTCTGCCCCTGTCGGCAGGCGCTGGCCTGGTGATTGGCAGGGCGTTTTCGCCGCGCCGCGCCAAAAAGAAATTTGTGATTACCGGCCGGGTCAAACGGCTGTATGTGGTCTTTTTTTTGGTGATGACGGGCATCAGCGCGCTGTGTGCCGCCACGCCCTGGGCGGTTCTGCCTGCGCTGTGGCCGCTGGCGCTGCCGCTGGTGGTGGCCCTGAGCGGCCTTTTGGCCTGGCCGATTGAAAAGGCGATCAGCGAATGCTATTTCCGCGACGCGCGCCGGAAGCTGCTTGCCAATCCCAGACTGGTGCGCATCGGCATTACGGGCAGTTATGGCAAAACGTCGGTCAAACACATTTTGGGCGCCATCCTGAGCGAAAAATATCCCACGCTTATTACGCCTGCCAGCTTCAATACGCCCATGGGCGTGACCCGTGCCATCCGGGAGAAGCTCACGCCCTCCCATCAGGTGTTTGTGGGGGAAATGGGCGCGCGGCATGTGGGGGACATCAAGGAGATGTGCCGGCTGGTACATCCCACCATCGGCATCATTACCTCGGTGGGACCGCAGCACCTGGAAACCTTCAAAACCATTGAACGCGTTGCATCCACCAAGTATGAGCTGATCGAGGCCCTGCCAGCGGAGGGGTCCCACGCCTATTTCTATGACGACGGCGCCTATGTACGGAAGATGTACGACCGTACGCAGAAGCCCAAGACGCTTTGCGGCCGGGACCCCGCCACCTGTGATTGCTGGTGTGACGAGGTGAGCGTATCCGCGGAGGGAAGCCGATTCATGCTGCATATCCGCGGAGCAGGCAGCGTAGAGTGTCATACCCGGCTGCTGGGCGAGCATAATATCCAGAATATTCTTCTGGCCGCGGCTGTCGCCTCCGATCTGGGGCTTACGCTGCGCCAGATCGCCCATGGCGTGGAGAAACTGGCTCCCATCAAACACCGTCTGGAGCTGCTCAGCCATCCCGGCAACTTCACCATCATCAACGACGCCTTCAATTCCAATCCCGTGGGCGCAAAGGCCGCGCTGGAGGTGCTCAGGAGCTTTCCTGCGCGCCGCATCATCATCACTCCCGGCATGGTGGAGCTGGGCGAGCGCGAAACGGAATACAACCGCGAATTTGGCCGGGAGATGGCGGCCTGTGTGGATATCGCCATCATCGTGGGCAAAAACCGCGCCCTGCCCATCATTGAGGGGCTGAAGGAGGCCGGGTTCCCGGAAGGGAATATTCATCGTGTGGACAGCCTGGATGATTCCACCCGCCTGCTTCACAGCCTGGTCCGTCCCACGGATACGGTTCTGTATGAAAACGACCTTCCCGATCACTATCAGGAAGCCTGACTGGAGGAACTGGATATGAGCAAGATTCAACTGGGTGTGATGTTCGGCAGCAGAAGTTGCGAGCACGAGGTGTCCATCATCAGCGCCGTTCAGCTCATGCGAGCCGCCGACCGCCAGATCTATGACGTCATCCCCATCTATATCAGCAAAAAGGGCGAATGGTTCACCGGTGACGCGCTGCTTGAGATCTCCGCCTATACGCCCTTTGACGAAAGCCGCAAAGGCGTGGTGCGCGTCAATCTGGATATCACCGCCGGGTCCGGCGCGCTGACGCGCCTGGAGCACGGCAAGGGATTGCTGGGCAAGGACCGCGAGGTGATCGTAGCCCGGCTGGACTGCGTGATCCCCGTATTCCATGGCATGCACGGTGAGGACGGCACCATTCAGGGACTTCTGGAGCTGTGCAACATCCCCTATGCCTCCTCCGGCGTGGGCGCGAGCGCCATGGGCATGGATAAGGTCTATATGAAGCAGTTTTTCCGCGGCGCGGGGTACCCGGTGCTGCCGAGCTGCTGGTTTCTGCGCCGCGTCTGGGATGAGGACCCCAGGGCCGTTGTGGACCAGATCGAGAAAGAACTGTCCTATCCTGTGTTCGTGAAACCGGCTTCGCTGGGTTCCTCCATCGGTGTGAGCAAGGCAAAGGACCGCGCCACTTTGGAAGAAGCGCTGAAGCTGGCCTTTGAATTCGACCGCAAGGTGCTGGTGGAAAAGGGACTGGACGATCCGCTGGAGCTGAACTGTTCCGTTTTGGGCTATGACGGAAAGGCACAGGCCAGCGAAATTGAAATGCCCGTTTCCGGCGGTGAACTGCTCACCTTCATGGATAAATACATGGCCGGCAGCTCCACCAAGGGCATGGCCTCGCTCAAGCGCGTTCTGCCCGCGCCTATTGAACCGGAGCTGCGCGATAAAATCCGCGCCCTTTCCCTGGATATCTTCAACGACATGGACTGCAAAGGGGTGGTGCGCATCGACTACATGTACGACGCCGCCTCCGACGGCCTGTACATCACCGAAATCAACACCATCCCCGGCTCGCTGGCCTTCTATCTGTGGGAGGCCGGTGGCATGCCCTACAGCAGGCTGATTGACGAGATGGTCCGCTGCGCCATGGAGGCGCAAAAGGACAAGGACGACAGCAACTACGCCTATTCTTCCGACATTCTGAGCAACATATCGCTGGGGGGCAAGGCGGGAAGCAAAGCAGGGCTGAAAAACGCCTGAGGCGCACAAAGGAGCACTATGGCAGAATTATCGCAGATCAAAGACCCGGCGGATATTCGCGGCCTGTCTCGTGAGGAATGCGAGGAGCTGGCGGACGATATCCGCACGAAGATCATTCAGACGGTATCGCAAAACGGCGGCCACCTCTCTTCCAATCTGGGGATGGTGGAGATCACGCTGGCGCTGCACCGGGTATTTGACACGCCAAAGGACAAAATCCTCTTTGATGTGGGGCATCAGGCCTATGCCCATAAGCTGATTACGGGACGTTACGAAGCCTTCGACACGTTGCGTACCTATGGCGGCCTGTCGGGCTTTCCCCGCCGGTGCGAAAGCGTGTACGACTGCTTTGAGGCCGGGCATGCGTCCACAGCCATTTCCGCCGCGCTGGGTTTCGCGCGCGCGCGCGATGCGCGGGGAGAAAAGCACCATGTGGTGGCTGTGGTGGGGGATGGCGCCCTGACGGGCGGCATGTGCTATGAGGCGCTCAACGACTGCGGCAATTCCAAAACCCGGCTGATTCTGGTGCTCAACGACAATGAAATGTCCATTGCGCAGAATGTGGGCGCTCTGAGCAAGCACCTCTCCAGCCTGCGTGCCAGCGTAGGCTGGAACAGCACCAAAAAGCGCGTCAAAAGCCGCCTGAACCGCATTCCGGTTCTGGGCCGGCCGCTCTACCGCCTCATCCACACCACCAAGCGGATGATCAAGAGCATCTTTGTGGACGAGGGATTTTTTTCTGCGCTGGGCTTTCGCTATCTGGGTCCCATTGATGGAAACAACCTGGCCGCGGTAGAAAACATGCTCAGACAGGCCAAGCAGCTCGATGAACCCGTGGTGATTCACTGCGCGACGAAAAAGGGGTATGGCTACAATCGCGCTGAGCGCCGTCCGGAGGCTTTTCACGGCATCCCGCCCTTTCTGGTGGAAACCGGAGAGGTCAGCGGCGGCAGCCGGCAGGCCAACGGTGAGGTGGCCATGCGTACCCTCATTGATCTGGCGCGTCAGGATGAGCGCATTGTAGCGGTTACGGCTGCCATGCCGCTGGGCACCTGCACGCATCTGTTTGAGCAGGCGTTTCCCAGCCGGCATTTCGATGTGGGCATTGCCGAGGAACACGCCGTCACGCTGTGCGCGGGCATGGCTTCGGGGGGATTGAGGCCGTTTTTCTTCGTATACTCCACCTTTTTGCAGCGCGGATACGATCAGGTGCTGCATGATGTGTGCATTCAGAACCTGCCTGTTGTGCTCATGCTGGACCGGGCCGGCATCTCCAACGAGGATGGCCAGTCCCATCAGGGACTGTATGATTTTGCCTACCTGCGCCACATTCCCAACATGACGGTACTGGCACCCGCCGACGCGGCCGAGCTGGAGGCCATGATTCCGGCGGCGCTGCGGTTGGGCGCTCCCTGCGCCATCCGCTACCCCAAAAACGCCGAATGTCTGCCGGACGGCTATGCGGTTGACGGGTTTGAAATCGGATGCTGGCAATCGCTTCGTCGCGGCGGGGATGCGGCACTTGTGGCCACGGGTACGATGACGGCGGCGGCGCTTCGTGTGGCGGACCGGCTGGAGGCTGAGGACATCCGCCTCACGGTGGTCAATGCCTCTACCGTCAAGCCGCTGGACGGCGCGTGTCTGGATGCGCTGTTCGCCCGGAACATTCCGATCCTGACGCTGGAGGAACATGTGGCGATGGGCGGCTTTGGAAGCGCGGTGCTGGAATACGCAGCCGCCGTTGGCGCAGCCGTGCGCATCCGCACGCTGGCTGTGGGGGATTTCTTCGTGCCGCATGGCGATCACGCCCATTTGCTCAAGGACGTGGGCCTGGATGATGAAAGCATTGCCCAAGCGGTGCGCACTACGGTCAGAGAGGCGGGCGTGTGCAGTGTCCGATAAGCTGCGGGTGGATCAGGCGCTGGTGCGGCAGGGGCTGGCCTCCAGCCGTGAAAAGGCCCAGGCGCTTATCATGGCGGGGCAGGTCTACCGCCGGGAGGTCAAGGTTCTCAAGCCCTCTGAAAAGGTGGAGGAGGGCGAAGCACTGACGGTACGCGGCCATGCGCACCCCTTTGTGGGCCGTGGGGCGCTCAAGCTGGATAAAGCGCTGCGCGTGTTTGGCGCGGATGTGAGAGATACGGTAGCCATGGATATTGGCGCGGCTACCGGCGGGTTCACGGACGTGCTTTTGCAAAACGGCGCCCGGCACGTGTACGCCATTGACGTGGGCTATGGCCAGCTGGATTGGAAAATTCGCAACGATGCCCGTGTAACCGTGTTGGAACGGACCAACGCACGCTATCTGACCCATGCCGAGGTGCCCTGCGTGCCGGATATCACGGTGATGGATGTTTCCTTTATTTCTGTTCGTCTCATTCTGCCGGTGGCAGCGGAGCTGATGGAGCACCGGGGGCGGTTTTACATCCTTATCAAGCCGCAGTTTGAGGCGGGAAAGGAAAACGTGGGGAAGAAGGGCGTTGTGCGCGACCCACGCATTCACCGGCAGGTGGTGGAAGAAATCGCCGCTTTCACCCCCAGCTTTGGTTACCTCATGGCACAGGTGGATTTTTCGCCGGTCACGGGGCCGGAGGGCAATATCGAATATATCGCAGAGCTGCTTCCCGACGCGTCCGGAGCGTCTGCGGTGACGCAGGAGCGTATCGCGCAGGTGGTGGAGCAGGCCCACGCGACATTGAACTGAACACAGGACCATTCTGCATAAACATGCATTCTTGCATATTTATGCAGAATGTGCTATACTATGCGCGGAAAGGCGGGGAAGCCGCAAATGAGATCAGTCTACATGCTCATGCACCAGCGAAAGCCGGATGCAAACGGGCTTGCGACGCGGGTGTTGCAGGCGCTGAAACATGCGCACATCGCGGTCGCGGCCGAACCCTGGATCCGGGAGCGGCTCGATGAAGAAGCCCTTGCGTCCCTGTCCGAATTGACGCCGGAGCAGTGCGAGGCGGTCCTTTCCGTCGGCGGCGACGGCACGCTGCTGCGTGCCAACGCGCTGGCTGTCCGTTGCAACCTGCCTCTGCTGGGCGTCAACGTAGGGCGGGTGGGGTTTCTGACGGAGGTAGAACTGGACAGGCTGGAAGAAGCCTGTGCGCGCCTGGCCAATGATGAATACACTCTGGAGACGCGCATGATGCTCAAAGCCTCCATGGGGGACCGCACGGATTACGCCCTCAATGACGTGGTGCTCAGCCGCGGCGGCTATTCCCGCCTGATCGGCGTCAATGCCTGGGTGGACGGGGACCGGGTCGGCCCCTTCATCGCGGACGGGCTGATCGTATCCACGCCCACGGGCTCGACGGGCTACTCCCTGTCGGCGGGCGGACCGCTGGTCTGTCCGGAGGTGGAGTGCATGGTGCTCACGCCCATCTGCGCCCACTCGCTGCAGCACAGGCCCGTGGTCACCTCGGCTACCCAGACCATCACGGTGCGGTTGGATGGGGGATACAGCGCCATGGTGTCCGTAGATGGCCGAAAACCTTGGGGATTTTCCAGCGGCCAGACGCTGACCATCACAAAGGCGGAGCATGCGGCGCGTTTTATCCGGCTGGGCTCCAAAAGTTTTTTCAATACGATTCGAATCAAACTGTCCGAATGGACCCGTTCATAAGGAGCGTTGAAGCAAATGAAGTCTGCAAGGCAAATTGCCATTTTGGAAATCATTGCGGAAAAAAGCATCGAAACACAGGAGGATCTGGCCGATGCGCTGCGCCTTCGGGGCTTTCAGGTCACGCAGGCCACCGTTTCGAGGGACATCAAGGAGCTGAGGCTGGTCAAAGCACTCGCTCCTGATGGCACCTACCGGTACGCCACTGCCGAAAAGGGCGAAAACGGGCTGAATGAACGGCTGATCCGCATGTTCAGCGAAACGGTCGTCAGCATGGTCAGCGCCTACAATCAAATCATCATTCGCACGCTGCCGGCCAGCGCCAACATCGCTGCGGAGACCATCGACAGCCTGCAATGGCCCGAAGTGCTGGGCACAATTGCCGGCGACAACACCATTTTGATGATCGTGCGCTCTGTCGAGGAGGTACGGCCGGTCATGGAGCGGCTTAACGCCATGATTCGACGGTAGGCACCCGAAAAATGGGGAAAGGAGATACGGCCTGTGCTTGTATCCATGACGGTGCGCAACATCGCGTTGATCGAGCAGCTTCAGATTGAATTTCAAAAAGGCATGCAGGTGCTCAGCGGCGAAACCGGCGCAGGCAAGTCCATCATCGTCGACAGCATCAACCTGGTGCTGGGTGAGCGCGCCGACCGGGGGCTGATCCGCTCCGGGTGCGACCGGGCCTCCGTGGAAGCGCTGGTGGATATTTCCGACTGCCCACAGGCTGCGGCGGTGCTGGCGGAGCAGCAGCTTGAGGCCGAAGGCGGGCTGATCAGCATTCAGCGGGAAATCTCCACAGGGGAACGGAACCTGTGCCGTGTGTGCGGGATCATCGTTCCGCTGGCTTTTCTGAGGAAGCTGACGGCGCTGCTGGTGGATGTGCACGGCCAGCATGCGCATCAAAGCCTGCTGGATGCCAAAAATCATATGGCGTTTCTTGATTCCTTCGGGGATGAGGCCTTCCAGGAGCAACGGCAAAGGGTAGAGGAGCGCTACCGCCTGTGGCGTGAAAGCAGCGTCCGCTTTTCTGCGCTGCGCAAGGAAAACGAACAGCGTGCCCAGCGGCAGGAGTACCTGGAAAGCCGCGTGCGTGAACTGGATGCGGCTCAGCTTACGCCGGGGGAGACGGAACGCCTGACAGCCGAACGGGCGCGCTTTGCCAGTGCCGAGCGCATCGACGGCGCAGTACGGACCGCATACGCCGCGGTGATGGGTGGCGGCAGGGAGGCCAGCGCCATGGATCAGCTGCGGGACGCCATGGAGGCCCTGCGCAGGATTGAGGAGCTGGACCCGCGTTATAAAGCGCTGGCGGATCGGCTTTCCTCAGCTTTCTATGAAGCGGAGGAGCTTGGCATTGAGCTGCGCGACGTGCTGGAAAGCGAGAACTTCGACCCGGAGCGCAGCGAGGCCGTGCAGGAGCGTCTGGATCTGATTCGCCGCCTGGAGCGCCGCTACGGCATGCCGGCGGACGAGCTGGCTGCGCGCCATGAGGAAATGAAAAGCGAACTGACCCGGCTGGAGAGCATGGAGGACCGCTTGCGGCGCGCCGAAGCGGATTATAAGGAAAAGCTCAAGGCCTACCGTGCCGAGGCGGCGCTGCTGACGCAGGCGCGCCAGACCCTGGCGGTCCGGTTTGAAAGCCTGATGGAAACGCAGCTGCGCGACCTGGGCATGCAAAATACGCGCTTCGCCTGCGTCTTTGAGCCCCCGGAGCCAGGGAGAAAGCGGGTGCCTACTTCCAGAGGGGACGACCATGTGTGCTTCTATATCGCGCCCAACCCCGGCGAGCCGCTCAACCCGCTGGATAAAACGGCGTCCGGCGGCGAGCTTTCGCGCCTGATGCTGGCGATGAAGGCGGCGGGCGCGGAACACGACGGCATTCCCTGCATGATCTTTGACGAGATCGACACCGGCATCAGCGGCCATGTGGCTCAGGCCGTCGCGGAGAAAATGGCTTCCATCGGGCGCTATCACCAGGTGCTGTGCGTTACGCATCTGGCACAGATCGCCGCCATGGCGGACGCACAATACCTGGTGCAGAAGCAGGTGACAGAGGGACGTACCCGCACCACGGTACGGTTGCTTGACGAGGAGGGACGCGTGGAGGAGGTCGCCCGGCTGATCGGCGTGACCGAAAGCCAGCAGGAAAGCGGAATGGCGCACGCGCGCGCACTGCTCCTGGCGGCCCAAAAATGGAAAAATGGCGGATAAAGCGCTTGGGAAATTCAAAAAAACCTTTTCCCATCAAGCAGAATGTGCTATACTAATGTATGGCGTAATCGCACAGGTAAAACAGTTCAGGAAGGACGAGAGAGCATGAGCACCGTACACAATTTTCCCGGCGGAATCCATCCGCACGAGGGAAGAGGCGGAAAGGCGGCTACCGCCGGGCTGTCCATCGTGGAAGCGCCGCAGCCGTCGCGCGTGGCCATCCCCTTGCAGCAGCATATCGGAGCACCCTGCAAGCCGTTGGTAACCAAAGGGGATGCCGTCAAAACCGGTCAGATGATCGGCGAGCCGGTAGGCGCGATGAGCGCAGCAGTACATGCCTCCATCTCGGGTCATGTCGTCGATTGCCAGCCCTGTATTCTGGCAAACGGCACCCAGCAGATGTGCGTCATCATCGATAATGATTTTAAGGACGAGTGGGTGCCGCTGACTCCCGTGGCCAACCCTGAATCCATGACCGTACAGGAGCTTTCCGATCTGGCGCGGCGCATGGGTATCGTTGGTCTGGGCGGCGCTACGTTCCCCACGGCGGTGAAGCTCAATATACCCGCTGGCAAAAAGGTGGATACCCTGGTGCTAAACGGCGCGGAGTGCGAGCCATACCTGTCGGCCGACCACCGGCTGATGCTGGAGCATGCGGATCAGATTATCTCCGGCGCGCGCATCATCCAGAAGGTGCTGGGCATTGAACGGGTGATGATCGGCATCGAGGACAATAAGCCCGACGCCGTGGAAGCCATGCGCAAGGCCTGCGAAAAATATGCCGAGTTCAGCGTTACGGCGCTGAAAACCAAGTACCC
>UQEF01000025.1 GCA_900540045.1 uncultured Eubacteriales bacterium
TGAGGGCGGCTACGTCCTTGTCGTAAGCGGCCTCCCGCGCGGTGCGTTCCTGCGTGGCAGTAGGCGCGGGTGTCTGCCCGGCAGACAGGCTGGCACCTGGCTCCGGCGCATCCGATGGCGCAGGCGCGGGCAGGCGCAGCCAAGCCAGCACGGCCGCCGCCGCGATCAATGCGGCCAGCAGGCCCCGGCGCAGCCATGGAAACGTCCGTTTTTTGGTGCGTCCCTCCGGGGACGCTTTTTTTGCGTTCATCGGCCTTCCTCCTCCATTACAAATACATCTACGGCGCTTTCGGGCAGGCCCAGGAGCGTTCGCACCGCTCGGATCAGCGACAGCCGAACCGACAGGTCATCCGCTCCTTCGGCCACCACCACCGCGCCCGTGGGGCCTGTCGTACGCGCGCCGAGGGCGTCTGTCTCCCCGCCGTAAAACAGCGCTACCTCTACCTTGCCCGCGCCCGCCATCGCACCCAGCACCTCCGCGATCCGCTGTTCCTCCTGGCTGGCCATGCCCTTATCCCCGCCGCCGCCCATAAGCAGCAGCACCGCCACCAGCAGCGCCGCCGCCAGCCAGGGAAGCATTTTGGGCTCCATCAAGCGCTTGAGGTTCATGGGCCGCTCGCCTCGTATTCTTTCAGAAGCACCCGTTCCACCGGCACGGCCAGCTCATCGGCGATGGTCCGGGCTACCTCCTCCGCGTCCAAAAGAGGCGCTTCCCCGGGCGTAAGCCACAGGTCGATGTGATCTACCGCTCCCTCCATCGTGAGATACACGGCGGCGCGCGCCTCATAGCCCGCCCGGCGCGCCAGCCGCACACAATACCCCTCCGCCTGGTTGGCTGCCGCGCTCAGCGCCGCGCGCGCATAGCTGTCCCCTCCGGCAGACGCGTCCGCGGCGGCGGGCAGCGCGCTTTCCAGCTGAATATCCATCAGGCTGCCCAGGCCCGACACCAGCGCAGCCATCACCAGCACGCTCACCGTCATGCGCGCCATCTTTTGCAGTCTTCCTTCCGGGAGCAGCAGCTCCGAAAGCGACCACAGCACCGACAACACCGCCAGCTGCCTGACAAACGCATCCATCCCCCTCACCTCAACATCACGGTCAGATTGGCCACCGTAAGCAGCTGTGCCACCAGCAGCAGAAACATTGCCCCCACGCTGAGCTGGATGATGAACAGCAGTGAAAACACCTCCGCATAATCCCCCATGCCGCGTGCGAGCGGGCTGTCGCCGATGGGCTGCAAAAGGGCCGAAGCCGCCCGGTAGAGAAACATGGTCACCACCGTGCGAAGCAGCGGCGCAGCCAGCGCGCCCAGCAGCAGGATCAGTCCCAGCACGCCCACGGCGTTCTGCACGATGAGCGAGCAGCCCACCAGCGTATCCACCGTGTCGGCAAACATGCCGCCCACGATGGGAATAAAGTTATCCATGGCGTACTTGGCGGTGCGGATACTCACGCCATCCACCGCCGCCGCGCTTACGCCCTGTACCGTCATCACCCCGATGAACACCGTGAATCCAAAGCCCAGCGTCCACTCCGCCACCTGGCGCAGAAGGCGCCGCAGCCGCGATATGCGAAGCCCGTCGCTGAGACTCCCCACCATGGTGAGCACCGCCACGCTGACCGCAAAGGGCAGCGTGACATGGCTGATCAGCGTGGTCATGGAACCGGCCGCAGCCATCACCGCCGGCTGATAAAAAGCCGAGCTGGCCGTGCCGCCCACCGCCGCCAGCAGCGTAACCATCAGCGGGAAGATGGCCTGCATCATCTCTGACATGCGGCCTACGCTCTCCTCCGCCAGGGCCACGTGCTCGCGCAAGTCCACAACGAGAAACGCCATCGTCATGATCAGTCCCGCGTAGCGCGCGGCTTTTCCGGCCGCCTTGCCCGGCGCGGCGATCAGCTCCGCCGCCGCCGCCAGCAGCGCAGGAACCAGCAGGCGCGTGATGCGCCACACGCTCCGGCGCAGCACGCCCGCCGCCTCGTCCATCAGCCAGCGCAGCGCCTCGTCCGCGGTGAGCGCCGCCTGCCCGCTGGCAAGCCGGGTGATAACCTGCTCCACGCCGCCCTCCAGCCAGGGCACATCCTCCGCCGCGGCGGCCAGGGCATCCAGATCCAGCGTGCCTACCACCTCGATGAGGCCCTCGCTCACCGTCTGGGCCAGCGCGGGGGCGGGCAGCAACAGAGCCGCCAGCAAAGCCGCCAGCAGCGCGGTCTTTCTTCTCATGGCGTCAGCTCCAGAATCATTTCCAAAAGGCTCAGCAGCATGGGCGCGGTAAGGGTAAACACGCACAGCTTCCCCACCAGGCCCACTTTGAGCGCCAGTCCTCCCTCGCCCAGGTCCTGGCAGGTCTGGGCGGCCAGCTCGGCCACATAGCTCACGCCCAGCACCTTGACCAGCGTGTTCAAGTATCCCTCCTCAATGCCTGCCATCCCTGTAAGGCGGGCAAAGACCTCCCGCACGTCCGCAAGCTGCTCCAGCGCGGCCAACAGCAGCATGACCCCTGCCGCCGCCGCGCACAGCCCGCCCAACTGCGGCTGCTGCTGGCGCACCAGAAGGCACAACACCGCCGCCGTCACCGCAAGGCCCATCCATTGCCAGAATGCCATGGCCTAGTACAGCGCAAAGATGCTTTGCAGGCTGGAAAAGAGATCGGCCACCAGATCCACCACCAGAAACAGCGCGATCACCAGTCCCACCACCGTCACCAGCGTGCTCAGCTCCTCACGCCCCGCGCGCGTGAGCACCTGGCACAAAACCGCCACCACCACGCCCAGACCCGCCAGCTTAAAGAGCAGATCAATCTGGACCATCGTTTCGCCTCCCTCTTTGCGCTACCACAGCGCGATGCCTGCCATCAGCCCCAGCAGCAGCCCCAGGCGCATCACCAGCCCGCCGCCTTTTTCCGCCTCGCGCCGCGCATCCTCCTCCAGGGGGCGCAGCCGTCTCAAGCACGCGGCGGCAGCCTGCGCGCGCATGGCGGCGGTCCCGCTTCCCAGCTGCAAAAACAGCGCGCGCATGGCCTCGCGCTCCTCGGCCTTTTCCCAGGGGATGGGGATCTGCGCGCACGCCTGCGCATACGCGTCGCCCAATCCCAGCAGCGGCTCCTGCGCCAGCGCGTGCGCCACCCAGAGCAGCCTGCGCGACACCTGCTCGCCCCCCGAACCGGTAGGTGCATAGTGCGCGCACTGGCACAGAAGCTCCGTCAGGCCCATGCGCTCCTGTTCCAGCATCAGCCGCAGGCTGGCCACCACGTCCAGCCGCGCGCGCAGCGTGTGTAGCCGCCTGAGCCTGCGGTCCCGAAGCCAGCTGCCCGCCGCCGTGCCCGCCAGCAGGCAGCACAGCGCGCCCGCCGCGCCCATCACGGGGCCGTCTCCAGCGGACGAAGCTGCTCGTCGCACACGGCGCGCACGCAGCCCACCTCATTTTCATCCAGCAGCGCATAGCGGTCAAAGACGCGGTTCTGTGCCAGATGGTAGAGGATTCCCCGCGACAGGGCCGCCTGCAGGTCGCGTCCGTGCAGCGTGGCCAGCACGCTCACGCCGCTGCGCGCCGCGTCCAGCACGGACTGCGCATCCATCGCGCCGCCCAGCTCGTCCGTGACGAGCGCCTGAGGCGACATGGCGCGCAGCATCCACCGAAGGCCCGCCTCCTTGGCGCACCCGTCCAGCACGTCGGTATTGGGCCCCACATCCAGCTGCGGCACCCCTCCGCTCATGGCGGCGATTTCGCTGCGCTCGTCCACCACGCACATGCGCGCGCCCCGCTCGGACAGGCGGCGGCAGGCATCCCGCAGCATGGTGGTCTTGCCCATGCCGGGAAGGCCCACGATGAGCAGGCTGCGCACACGGCCCTGCTCGTCCCACAGATGGGGCATGAGCGCATCCGCCGCGCCGCGCCATTGGCCTGCCACGCGAAGGCACAGAGAGCTGATATCGCGCAGTGCGCGCACGCTCTGCCCCTGAGCCACAACCCGGCCGCACAGGCCCATGCGGTGCCCGCCGCGCAAGGTGACAAATCCCTGTCGCTGCTCCTCGGCGCGCGCATAGAGGGCGTGTTCGCACAGCGCCTCGGCCATCTGCTCCACCTGCGGTTGGGTGGGGGTACAGGCGCAGGTGATTTCCCCTCCCGCAGTGAGGATGCGCACCTTTCCCCCCGCGCGCACGCGGATTTCCCGCACGCTGCCCTCCTGCTGCTGCATCAGCGCCCGCGCCACGGGCCTTGGCATGCAGCCGGTTAAAAAACTGATGGTTTCCTGCCAGGTCATGCCGCCATTCCTCCCATCCTTCATTCAAACAAAATCAGGCCGATGGCCCGGTAAAACGCCTCGTCCACGGCATCGAGGGCGGGCAGGCCCAGATCCTTCCGTGCGCGGGTGACCGCCGCCTGCGTGCCCCTGCCATAGATGCCGTCGGCCTGGCCCGTGTAATAGCCCAACACCGTAAGCCGGCGCTGCACGGCGGCCACGTGGCTGTTCCGGTCGCCGGGGATGAGGTAGCGCAGATAGCTGTCCAGCTGCCCGTAAGGCCCCCCCTGAATGACCACCTTCGCGCCGTTGGGCACCAGGCCGTAAAGCTCTTCGGAGTCACGCACATACATGCGGATACAGCCATGCGAAGCGTTGCTGCCGATGCTGCCGGGCTTGTTGGTGCCATGGATGCCAAATTGCCCCCACGGGACGTTCAGCCCCAAAAACCGCGTGCCGAAGCCTCCCAGATCGCCCGCAAAACGGCTGGTAACGCGAAAGGTGCCGATGGGCGAGGGCGTATCGCCCGTGCCTGTGGCCACGGCGTAGCGCTTTTTGACCTCCGTGCCCTCATAGAGGGTCAGGGACTTTTGCGGGATATCAATCCAGATCCAGGGGCCTTCCGGCACGTTGGCGCGTCGGGCGCGCTCCTGCGGGGTCAAACTGCCGCTCTCCCCGCCTGGCGGCGCGGCGGCCAGGCTCCCGGCCCCCGCCAGCAGCGCACAGAGCAACAGCGCTGCGACCGGCCGCTTCCATGTTTTTGCCATGCCCGCGCCCCCTTCGCTTTGGTCCTTCAACCTTATGCGCCGTCTGTGAGCGATATGCCCTGCGCAGATGGATACGTTTCACACAAAAAAGCGGCGCGCGCCTCAAAGGAAGCGTGCGCCGCAAAGGAATCTGTTTTATTTGTCGCTGCAATGCCCGTGGCGGCAAGTATGTCCCTCGCCATGATGACCCTGTCCGCAATGACCTTCGCCGTGCGCATGGTCGTGATGATCGCAGCGTGCGTTGGGGTCGTAGGTCAGCTCGCCCCTGAGAAGCGCCTCCACCGCCGCGTCGGCCTCGCCTTTCACACCCCCGTAGAGGCGAATGCCCGCCTGCGCCAGCGCCTGCTGCGCACCCCCGCCGATGCCGCCGCATATCAGCGTATCCACGCCATGCGCTTTGAGCACCTGCGCCAGCGCGCCGTGACCTTCGCCCCCGGCGTCCACCACGGTCTGGGCGGTTACCTTTCCGTCCTCCACATCGTACAGCTTGAACTGTTCGGTATGTCCGAAATGCTGAAAGATCTGTCCGTTGTCATAGGTGACTGCAATTTTCATGATATTTTCCTCCTTATCGGTTTGACAGTTGCTCCACCGGCAGCGTCCACGGCAGCCCCATCCGGGACATTCCTGCGCCGAGGCGGCGCTGCACAGCTCATAGTCCCCGCCCTCAATCACCAGCGCGCGCCCGTTCACCAGGCATTGTGCCAGCTTGCGGCGGGCCGTCCCGTAGATGGCCTGCACGGTGGTGCGCGCTACGTTCATCTGCGCGGCGCACTGCTCCTGCGTCAGGCCTTCCAGGTCGATCAGACGGATGGTCTCAAACTCGTCCAGCCCCATGAGCACCTCCGGCTGGCCGTGCGCCTGCTCCGCCGGACCGAACCGCCCGCAGGACGGATGGCCACAGACACGCCTTCGCTTGCAGGGCCTTGGCATGGCTTCGCCTCCTCAAAAATAATTGACATATGCCATCAATGAGCAGAATACACCCATTTCCGGCATATGTCAATAACAATTTTCTGTTTTTCCATCAGGGATGAAGCGCGGTTTTTCCGGCCCCATCCAGCATCTCTTCCAGCGCCAGCCGGAACGCCTCGTCCTGCTGCGGCCTGCGCTTGGGCGGCCCCTTCACGCGCCCGCCCGCCCGGCGCGCCCTGGCTGCCAGATGGCGCATGCTCAGCAGCGCGTCAATGTTGCTTTCGTCATAGACGCGGCCGTTCTGGTCCAGCACACGGGCGGCGCGGGCCAGGCACAGCGCCGCCAGGCCATAGTCCTGCGTCACCACGATATCGCCCGGCTCAAGCAGATTGACCAGCCGGAGATCCGCACTGTCCGCGCCGCGGGCGACGGTGACGGTACGAGCGCCCTCGCGGCGCATCTCGTGCGCATCATCGCACACCAGCAGCACTTCCACCCCGCGCGCCCTTGCCACGCGCAGGGCGATCTCTACCACCGGGCAGGCGTCCGCGTCTATCAGCAGGCGTGCGCCGTTCACTGGGGCGTCACCTGCAAAAGCACGGGGTTATGATCGCTGTGCTGAAAATTCAAATCCACAGTGTGGATAAGGTTGACCTTCAGGTTATCGGATACAATGAACCCGTCGATCACATACAGCTGCGCGTTTTCCCGGTCGCCGTCGTATGGCTTGTCCAGCAGGCGGCAGGTGGGCTTGGAGGCGTCAAAAACATAGCTGAATCCGGCGGGAAGCTCGCTGTTGTAGAGCTTTCCCGGCTGCCAGGTGCTTTCGTCCAGCACGGGGAAGGTGTCCGCGCCCTCGAAGGTCTGGTTGAAATCGCCACCGGCTATGACATAGTTGCCATTGCGGTATTCGGCGGCGATGATCTGCATCAGCTGCTCGGTCTGGGCGCGCTTGCCCTCGCCGTCGTCGTACGCCTCCAGATGGAGGTTGATGATGACCAGTTCCTTCTCCGTGCCCTCCACGGGCACGCGCTCCACCAGCAGGCAGCGCTTGAGGTTGGCCACACGCATGGGCCAGGTGAAGGGCACAGGCAGGCTTTCGCGCGTGGCCTGCGTCACGTTCAAGTCCGTAAAGGTAACCAGGCCGCTTTCCACCTTGCCAAGCGGCGGCCAGGGGAAGGGCACAAAATCGCATTTGTAGTTGTACGCTACGGCCATGTTCAGCGACAGGCCATGGCGGTAGGTATCGGCCTGATTGACATAATAGCTGCGGTAGGAATCGAAGTCCACCTCCTGGAGAAGGTAGATATCCGCATCCTGGCGCGCCAGCTCACTGAGGATGCCGTTCATGTTGTCGCGCACAATCTGCTCGCTCTCCGGCCGCACCATGGTGCCGCCATCCATGAAGAAATCCTGATCGCGGCCCAGCCCGCAATAGCCGGTGTTGAAGCTGAGCACGTCCAGCCGCTCGCCCACGCGCACATTATCGCTGCGCGCGGCCTGCGTCACCTCCAGCTGCTCGATATCGTCGGGACGGTACTCCGTCAGCGTAAGATAGCCCACCAGCCCGCCGGCCGCCAGCACCAGAACCCCCAGTACCAGCAGCAATGCCTTGATGATTTTCATATTCCGTCGCCCCCTTGCATGCGGCGTTTTTCCACTTTTCAACCAACATCATACCACATTTCTCCGGTCCGCTCAAGGTGAGAAAAAAGGCTTCTGCTGCGCATTCCGTTTTCTTTTTCACGCGCCTCACGCCTTCCTTTTTCCCTGATAATAGGCGCACAGCACCCGTCCATTCAGCCACGGAGGCAGCAGCGCGTGCAGCCACACCGCCAGATGCTGATCCGGCTTGGCCACGCGCAGGCGGAAGCGCATATGCCTGCGCTCCACATTTTGGACCAGTTTCTCGCCCAGCCGGTCCGGGGAAAGCCCGTTCGCCTCGTCGCTGTGGATGACGGCCACAGCCGCGTCAAAGCGCTCGTGATAAGGCGACGCCCCGTTTTCCTCACGGGCGTTCAAGCGCGTGCGCTGGCTGCCGCCGCGGTGATCGCCCGGCTCCACCAGGCACACCTGCACGCCCCAGGGAGCGGTCTCCATGGCCAGGCATTCCGCATACCCCTCCAGTGCGTGCTTGCTGGCTGTATAGGCGCTCTGAAACGGGATACCCAAGAGTCCGTTGATGGAGGAAAACAGCACGATGCGTCCGCTGCCCTGCGCCCGCATATAGGGCAGCGCAAGCCCCACCATGCGCGCCGCGCCGGTAAAATTGGTGTCCAGCACGCGGTTGTATTCGTCCGCTCCTGTCTTTTCGCACGAGCCCAGCACCAGCACCGCCGCGCCGCATACCAGCGCGTCCACGCGGGGGCTGATCTCCAGCGCCCGTCGGACAAAGTGCGCGCAGCTTTCTCCATCCGTCACGTCCAGCCGGAGACGGACCCAGTGCTCCGCCTTTTCTTCTTCAGGCGCGGTGCCGTCCGCAAAAGACCGCGCCCCGGCAACGACCAGCCAGCCCCGCCCGGCAAACGCCTTCGCCGTGGCCAGGCCCAGTCCGCTGGACGCGCCCGTGATCCAAACCGTCTTGATGGTTGTCAAGCCCCCTTTTCGGCCTTTATCCTGCGCCGCGGATAAGGACCATCAATATGAATGACAGCGGCGCATCCGCTGCTATTATATCGGAGGGATGCGCCTGGCGCAAGCGCGCGGCAGGCAAAAGCCGTCAAATCAATGCGCCCGGGCTGCCATACGGCCCCGGGCGCCTTATCGTTTTATTTCGCGTTCTCCATCAGCTGCTTCACGCGCAGGCTGGCCGCATACACGGCGTTTTTCCGCTCACCCTGCGCAACCACTTCCTCCATGCTCTGCCTAAGGCTTAGCCCCCGCGCCAGCCCGTCGAACAGCCGTGCCTCCAGCGAAAGCTCGCTCGGGGGCGCCTGCGGCGCAGGGATGTCCTCCTGGGCCCATTCAAACACCAGGCAGTATTCTCCCTTTTCCGCCTTGGGGTTTTGCTCGATGGCTTCCAGCACCTGCGCAACCGGACCGCGCAGGGTTTTTTCGTATCTTTTGGTCAGATCGCAGCTGGCGCTGACCCGGGTGTGGGGCAGCGTTTCGGCCACGGCGTCCAGCAGATCCCGCACGCGATGCGGCGATTCGTGCACCACCGCCAGGCGCGACCTGCGCGCCATGTCCAGCAGCTTTTCCTTCAGCTCGCCCTTCTGACGGGGCAGAAAGCCGAAGAAGGTAAATTCGCTGATCGCAAAGCCGCTCACGCTCAGGGCCGAAGCCATGGCCGTGGGACCCGGCACAGCCACCGCTTCGATGCCGTTTTGCACCGCCTCGCGCACCAGCACGCTGCCTGGGTCCGAAATGCAGGGGGTGCCCGCATCGGTGGTGACGGCCACGTCAATGCCTTCCTCCAGCATACGCCGGACGATTCCCGCCGCCTTGCCCCGCTCGTTGTGCTCGTGGCAGCTGATCAGCGGCGTGTGGATGTCAAAGGCGCTGAGCAGCTTCTGGGTCACGCGCGTGTCCTCGGCAGCGATCAGCGATACGCTTTGGAGCGTTTCGATGGCGCGGGGCGTCATATCGCCCAGGTTCCCGATGGGGGTTGCGACCACATACAAAGTCGGCATGGCTTACCTCTTTTCAAACACGCGAAGCTTGGCGCTGCGCGCACGGGGATTGCTTGCGACCTCCTGCGCCGAGGGCTTGACCGCGCCGCCCGTCAGCACGCGGCCCAGCGGCTTTTTGCCGCAGGTGCATACGGGGGCCTTGGGCGGGCAGGTACAGGGGTTTTGCAGCTGGCGAAACGTCTGCTTCACGATGCGGTCCTCCAGCGAATGGAAGGTGATCACCAGCAGCCGCCCGCCGGGGGCCAGCAGGTCGACAAAGTCGCAGAGCGCCTGCCGGAGCGGGTCCAGCTCGTCGTTCAGCGCGATGCGCACGGCCTGGAACGTGCGGCGGGCAGGATGCCCATCGTCCTTGCGGCGCACGGCTTTGGGGATGGCCGCATCCACCACGGCCACCAGGTCGCCCGTGGTCAGGATCGGCGCTTTCGCCCGCCGCTCCACAAAGATCTGCGCAATGCGCGCGGCCCATTTTTCCTCGCCATACTCGGTGAGGATGCGGCGAAACTCCTCCTGCGAAATGCCAGCCAGGTATTCCGCGGCCGTGGGTCCCTGGGAGGGGTCCATGCGCATGTCCAGCGGCGCGTCCTCGTGGTAGCTGAAGCCGCGCGCAGCCTCGTCCAGCTGATGGCTGCTCACCCCCAGATCCACCAGCGCGCCGGTAAGGGGCGGCGCGCCCGCCGCGCAGAGCAGCGCCTTTGCATCGTGAAAGTTGCCGTGAATCGCCTGAAAGCCGGGATACGCCTTCAGTCGCGCCGAGGCGGCGGCAATGGCCTCGCCGTCGCGGTCGATGCCGTACAGCCGCGCCGTGCCGCCGGAAAGGCGCAAAATGCCCTCGCTGTGGCCGCCGCCGCCCAGCGTGCCGTCCAGATAGACGCCGTCGGGCCGGGGCGCCATCCATTCCATAACCTCGTCAAAGAGTACCGGCACATGATGAAATGCGTTGTCCATGCTTCCTCCGTAAAAGCGGGCCGGTTCCCCGGCCCGCCGTCCGTTCTTATGCCTGCTTCAGGTCCTCGATGCGCGCATCCAGGGCTTCGAGCATGCTTTGCGTGGTTTTCAGCTTTTCGTGCTCCTGCTCCACCAGCTGGGCCGGGGCCTTCGACAGGAAGCCCGGATTGTTCAGCTTGCCCTGCGCGCGGGCGATTTCGCCCTCCAGGTTCTTGCGCTCCTTTTCCAGGCGCGCAAGCTCCTTCTGCAAATCCACCAGATCGCCCAGCGGGATGCGGATCTCGCCCGCGGCACATACGGCGCTGACCACCTTTTCGCCTGCCAGCGCATCCTTGCCGCCGATGGCCACGTCGCTGGCGTAAGCCAGGCGCTGCAGATAGGGCTCTGCGATGGCAAGCGTGCTCTCCCAGCCCGCATCGGGGATGAGCGTCACATGCGTGCGCTTTCCGGCCTGCACGTTCATCTCGGCGCGCAGGTTGCGGATAGCGCGGATGATCTCCATCAGCCCTTCCATCTGGCGTTCTTCGGTTTCAAAGGCGTATTCCGCCTTGACTTCGGGCCAGCGGGCCAGAATGAGCATGCCGTCATGCTCCGGCAGGTGCTGGTACACCTCCTCGGTCAGGAAAGGCATGAAGGGATGCAGGAGCTTGAGAAGCCCCTCCAGCACGTAGAGCAGCACGCCGCGAACGTTGCGCTTCTGCTCCTCGTCCTCGCCCATCAGGCGGCCCTTGGACAATTCGATGTACCAGTCGCAGAACTCGCTCCACGCGAAGTCGTAGATCTTGTTGGCGGCCATGCCGAAGTCGCCGTCCTCCATGTGGGCGCTCACCTCGGCCACGGCCTTGTTCAGCCGGGAGAGAATCCACTGGTCCGGAAGCTGCAAAAGCGCCGGGTCGATGGCTTCGCGGGTCTGGGTGTTCATCAGCACAAAGCGCGAGGCGTTCCACACCTTGTTGGCGAAGTTGCGGGCGCTTTCCACCTTCTCGTCGGAGTAGCGGGTGTCGTTGCCGGGGCTGACGCCCATGGCCAGCGAGAAGCGCAGCGCGTCGGCCCCATACTTGTCGATGACCTCCAGCGGGTCCACGCCGTTTCCGAGGCTCTTGGACATCTTGCGGCCCTGTGCGTCGCGCACCAGGCCATGGATGAGCACGGTATCAAACGGGCTGTCGCCCATCTGTTCGATGCCGGAGAAGATCATGCGCGCCACCCAGAAGAAGATGATGTCATAGCCGGTCACCAGCATGCTGGTGGGATAGAAGTATTTGAGGTCCTCGGTCTCATCCGGCCAGCCCAGCGTGGAGAAGGGCCACAGCGCCGAGGAGAACCAGGTGTCCAGCACGTCCTCGTCCTGATGAAGATGCGTGCAGCCGCACTTGGGGCAGGCCGTGGGCGCCTCGCGCGCCACGATGGTTTCGCCGCATTCGTCGCAGTACCACGCGGGGATGCGGTGGCCCCACCACAGCTGACGGCTGATGCACCAGTCGCGGATGTTCTCCATCCAGTTGTAATAGGTCTTGGCAAAGCGCTCCGGCACAAACTTCGTCCGGCCCGAACGCACCACCTCGATGGCGGGCTTGGCCAGCGGCTCCATCTTGACGAACCACTGGGTGCTGGTCACGGGATCAACGGTGTGATGGCAGCGGTAGCAGGTGCCCACGTTGTGGGTGTAGTCCTCGATCTTGATCAGATAGCCCTCCTGCTTAAGCTGCTCCACCACCGCCTCGCGGCATTCCAGCGCGGTCATGCCCTGGAAGCGCCCGGCGTTCTCGTTCATGGTGCCGTCGTCGTTGGTCACGCGGATGACCTCCAGGTTGTGCCGCTTGCCCACCTCAAAGTCGTTGGGATCGTGGGCGGGGGTCATCTTCACCGCGCCGGTGCCGAACTCCATGTCCACATAGCTGTCGGCCACCACGGGAATTTCCTTGTTCATGATGGGCAGAATCACCTTCTTGCCCACCAGATCCGTATAGCGCGCGTCGTCGGGGTTGACGGCCACGCCGGTATCGCCCAGCATGGTCTCCGGCCTCGTGGTGGCCACCACCACGCCCTCGCTGCCGTCCGCGCCGGGATAGCGGATGTGCCACAGGTGGCTGGCCTGCTCCTCATACTCCACCTCGGCATCGGAAAGCGCGGTCTGGCACTCCGGGCACCAGTTGATGATGCGGTTGCCGCGGTAGATGAGGCCCTTTTCGTAGAGCTTGACAAACACCTCGCGCACGGCGCGGTTGCAGCCCTCGTCCATGGTGAAGCGCTCGCGGCTCCAGTCGCAGCTGGCGCCCAGGCGGCGCTGCTGGCGGTTGATGCGACCGCCATATTCCTTTTTCCAGGCCCAGGCGCGCTCAAGGAAGCCTTCGCGGCCCAGCATCTCCTTGGTCAGGCCCTCCTTGGCCATCTGCTCCACCACCTTGACCTCGGTGGCGATGGAGGCGTGGTCCGTGCCGGGCAGCCAGAGGGTGGGGTCACCCTTCATGCGGTGATAGCGGATGGGCGCATCCTGCAGGAGGCAGTCCATCGCGTGGCCCATATGCAGCTGGCCGGTGATGTTGGGCGGGGGCATGACGATGGTGAAGGGCTTTTTGCCTTCCACCCGGTGCGCCACAAACGCGCCGCTCTCCTCCCACATCTGGTAGAGCTTATCTTCAATGGCCTGGGGGTTATACACCTTTTCCATTTCAAAATCCATGGGGTTTCCTCCCTTTCTCATCCGGCTTACAATCCGGGGAACACATCCAGCAGAATCAGCGCGCCCAGCAGCGCCAGCACAAGCCCCGCGATTCTCACCGGCAGCACGGCGCGCTCGCCGCGGTCGCGCAGCACGAACCTGCACAGCCGGGTCGCCTGCACGCACAGGACCGCACCCGCCAGCAGCAGCGTAATGCCCGGCACGCTCAGCCGCGAAAGCACCTTTTCCCAATCCACGGCAATCGCATCCTTTCCTGGCAAGCCTGAAACCAAAAAAGCCGCCCGCGTCCAAAGGACGGAGCAGCTCCGTGGTACCACCTTACTTCGCGGCCCGATGGGCCGCCTCAATGCGCTGTAACGTGCGCGCACGGCGAGGCTATGACCAGTGCCATTCACCCCACGCCCTCCCAGGCGACCTTCCCCTTCCCGTGCATCCGAACCGCCTTTCAGCCGGCGAGCGGTCCTCTCTTGGGCGACGGGGCAGGGTACTCCTCCTGTTCTCAGGGCCATACGGCGCAAGGCCGCCCGAACTGTCAGGCAGCCTTGCAGCCATGGAAGAGATGCTTACGCATTCTCCTTCTTCTCGGTCATGTCGATGACCTGAACGCCGTTGTAATATCCGCAATGCTTGCACACGCGGTGGGACAGCTTCTTTTCGTGGCACTGCGGGCACTCGACGATGCCGGGCAGGCTGAGCTTCCAATTTGCGCGGCGCTTGCGGCCACGGGCCTTGGATACTTTTCCCTTGGGAAGAGCCATGGTTACACCTCCTCATTCCGCGCCCCGTCGCTGACGGGGCTTTCCAAATCGTTCGCCTGGGGAGGCGAACCAGCCTTCCGGGGAATGACGAGGCAGATGCGTTTGCCGCTTCCTGCGCCCGATCCCGGCCATCATAGACAAGGTATTCATCCTTTGCAACGCTGCGGCGGCGCCTCCTTGCGCAAACGCCTGTCCACAACGTGACCAATTTGTATTATATGATGGAGCAATTTCTTTGTCAAGCCCTTTTTTGAACGTCTCTGCACGATCCGCCTTCCCCGATGCCGCTGAGCACTCTCAGCGCAGAAGAGGCGGCAAACACCGTCACCGAAAGCTGCTTGTAGGTCATCCAGAAATGCAGCCGCGAATGATTCTGCAAAACGCAATACCACACAACCGGCCACAGGGCGACCGCCGCCAGCGCAAGCGCCTGCGGCCAGCATTTCAGGCTTCCTTTGCGAACCGCATAAATGCCTTCCACCAGCAGCATCAGCGCAAATGCGCCGACGTTGGCCCCCATGAAGAAGGTTTCCAGATTGATGAGCACTGCGCTGCGAATGCTCACGTCAACAGCGCCCGTTTCCGTATAGAAGGCCCCCGTGGTTCGGAAAGCGGCCTGAGACAGGATCTCTCCCAGCACATTTTCGCCTGTCAGCAGCGTGCCGACTACGCCCTTTCCAAACCAGGTAAGCCCGTACCCCAGGACCCACGCTGCGGACAGCAGGAATGTCTTTTTCCAGACCGGAGTCGCCCCCTCACCGTCCCCAACCATCTGCAAGAGGCAGCATACCAGCGGATAGCCCAGCGCAAGGACGGGAAACGTCAGGAAATCAAAAAAGCACACCAGCGACCCCAGAAGAAGGAAAAACTCGTACACACGGCTGCGAACGGCCTTCCATCCGCACAGCACGGCGGCGCTGCCCGCCAGGGCAAGGAAACTTACGGACATGTACTGCTGGCAAAACGGCGCAATCAGCAGAAACGACATCAGCAGCCCGCCGCAGAAATGCGCCGCGGTTCTCCAGCCGAACCGCTCGCGGCACTTCCATCCGCAGACAAGGAACAGCGCCATCAGGCTCATCATGTTCAAATACCGGATGTTGACAATGCTCAGCACGATCATCAGCGGCCGCAGCACCACGGCGTAGCCGTGCCAGTATCGCGCATAATCCGTGCGCATCGCCGCCTCCGTCACGCTTCGGCCGCCGCGCAGCAGTCCCTCATAGATCCGTATATCCGTCAGATTGTCCGTGATGCTGAAGCCCGTATGCCAGAAATAGTTGGCATACCCGCCCACCATGTTGCTCTCTTCCGTGAGCATGCCGACTGCCGCCCCGACATTGTCGCTGATCCATTCGTCGGGAAAGGAATAGGCAACCAGCATCAAGCCGGTATACAGACAAATGGCGGCCAGCAGCAGCGCTGCCAGGCGCATCCCCCTGCCCAGGACCCTTTGCATATTTCCCCTCCGCCCTAGTGCATCTGCTTCTGCGAATCCAGCAGCTCATCCAGTCCCTCAAAGGGACGGTAGGTTCCTTCGTCCTCCGGCTCCTCGTTCCATACTTTTCCGGCCTCGTTCCAGGCCTTCAGCTCCGTGGAGGCATGACAATCCGCACTGCCGCATACAAAGCGCATCGGCAGGCTGAGCATCACCAGCGTCAGCGCCATGTGGTCCAGCGGCACAGACTTGCCCTCGTAGCGAAAGCATTCATCCTCGGTTTCGTTGGCGTCCTTGCGGAAAGTTTCGTCGAAGTCAATCTCTATGGCTTTTTCCGCCGGTGCCAGGCATACGGCGCAAGCGGCGTGTGCCGTGGTCGTCAGCCTTCCCTCCAGCCGAACGGTGTCATCCGCCACAAAATAGGTTCCCTCCAGCGTCACTGCGTCAAAGGTCACCGCTTCGCCGCCCACGTCCTGCGCCTCCAGCATCAGCCTCGCCTCAAAGGGAAACGGCGTCGCCGGGTGGACAAAGCCGCGGGATACATCCAGTTCCATACTGCCACCTCCGTTTTAAAAGCGCGGTTTTGCACGCGTCTTTCATTATAGGGACGGCTGTGCTGCCTTGTCAAGCTGCGCGGAGCGCGGCAGCCATCAGGCCCGCACAGCCCAGCATTCCCGCCCGCCTGATCCATCCCCTTATCATAGGCGCACCTCACCGCGTTTTGTCCAAGACCAAATCCGGCGCGGATGCCTACGCACCCGCGCCGGTTTGGTTTTCCAAAAGGTTATTCGATCGGCTTGCCGGTCACGATGCACAGGGTATCCCGCGCGATGACGATTTCCTCGTCCGTGGGGATGACGCAGATCTTGACCTTGCTGTCGTCGGCGGAGATGACGCTTTCCTTGCGGTTGCCCTCGACGTTCTTGACGGGATCGAGCTTGGCGCCCATGAACTCGAAGCCCTCCATGACCTTCTCGCGCAGCTCCGCGCCGTTTTCGCCGATGCCGGCCGTGAAAACGATCACGTCCACGCCGTTCATCACGGCGGCATAGCTGCCGATGTACTTGCGGATGCCATGGATGAGCATATCGCGGGCGATGATGGCGCGCTCGTGGCCGCTGTCCGCGGCGGCGTCGATGTCGCGCATGTCGCTGCTCAGGCCGCTGATGCCAAGCAAACCGCTCTTTTTGTTGCACATGTTGAGCACTTCGTCCACGGTCATGTGATCGTTATTGGCGATGTACTGCACCACGGCGGGGTCCATGCTGCCCGAGCGGGTGCCCATGATGACGCCCTCCAGTGGCGTGATGCCCATGCTGGTGTCCACGCACTTGCCGCAGTCCACGGCGGCCATGGAGCTGCCGTTGCCCAGGTGGCAGGTGATGACGCGGGTCTTGCTGCGGTCCAGGCCCAAAAACTCGCACACGCGCTTGCTCACATAGCGGTGGCTGGTTCCATGGAAGCCGTAGCGGCGCACATGCAGGCGCTCGTAGTACTCATAAGGCACGCCGTAGAGATACGCCTTGGGCGGCATGGTCTGATGGAAAGCGGTATCGAACACGGCCACGTTGGGCGTGCCGGGCATGACCTTCTCGCACGCCTCAATGCCCATGAGGTTGGCGGGGTTATGCAGCGGGCCCAGCGGGATATTGGCGCGGATGGCGTCCTTGACCTCCTCGTTGATAAGCACGCTGGCGGTGAACGCCTCGCCGCCGTGGAGCACGCGATGGCCCACCGCGCCGATTTCGTCCATATGCTTGACCGCGCCCTTCTCCGGGTCGGTCAGGGCCTTGATCATGAGGGAGCAGGCCTCGGTGTGGTCCTTGATGGGCTGCTCAAAGACGATCTCCTGGCCGTTGACCTTCTGGGTGAGCTTGCTGCCCTCGATGCCGATGCGCTCCACCAGGCCCTTGGCCATGAGCTTTTCGCCATCCATGTCCACCAGCTGGTATTTCAAAGAGGAAGAACCCGCGTTGACGATCAGAATTTTCATTGGTCGCTCTCCTTATCTGTTGCTTACGCCTGCGCCTTGACAGCGGTGATGGACACGACGCTTACGATATCATCCACGGAGCAGCCGCGGCTCAGGTCGCTCACGGGCTTGGCCAGGCCCTGGATGATGGGACCGATGGCCTCCGCACCCGCCAGGCGCTGCACCAGCTTGTAGCCGATGTTGCCGGCCTGCAGGTCGGGGAACACCAGCACATTGGCATGTCCCGCCACGGTGCTGCCGGGGGACTTGAGCTGGCCCACGCTTTCCACCAGCGCGGCGTCCGCCTGAAGCTCGCCGTCGAGCTGGAGGTCGGGGGCGAGCTCGTGGGCCATCTTCGTGGCCTCCTGCACCTTGGTTACGTTGTCGTGCTTGGCGCTGCCCTTGGTGGAGAAGGAAAGCATGGCCACGCGCGGATCGATGTCCACCAACTGCTTGCCGGAGGCGGCGCTGGCGATGGCGATGGCGGCCAGCTCCTCGGCCGTGGGGTTGGGGATCACGGCGCAGTCGCCGAAGATCATCACGCCATTGTCGCCCCACTTGGGATCGGGCAGTTCCATGATGAAGCAGCTGGACACCACCTTGATGCCGGGGGCCGTCTTGATGATCTGCAGCGCCGGACGCAGGACGTTTCCGGTGGAGTTGATGGCGCCGGCCACCATGCCGTCGGCGTCACCCGCCTTGAGCATCACCGCGCCGTAGTACAGCGGGTTCTTGGTCACCAGCTCCGTGGCCTGTTCGGGGGTCATGCCTTTGGCCTTGCGCAGCTCGTAAAGCAGATCGGCATAGGCGGCGCTCTTTTCGCTGGTCGCGGGGTCGATGATGGCGACGCCCGTGAGGTCGGTACCGGTTTCGGCGGCTACCTTGCGCACCTCGTCGGGGTTGCCCAGCAGCGTCACGCGGGCCACGCCCTCCTTCAGGATTTTCGCGCTGGCCTGCACGGTGCGGGGCTCAGCGCCCTCCGGCAGTACGATGTGCTTTACGTCAGCCCTGGCCTTGGCTTTGATTTTCTCAATCGCGGACATGTTCTTTTCCTCCCTGATGTGCTAAAATACAGAGGGTGTATCTGTTTTCAACCCTTATAGTATACAACTTTTTCTTTTTAAAGGGAAGGGGGAAAGCCCAAAAAAGCGCGCCAGAAAACCCTTTTGCGCGCATGGGCGGAGGCATGGAAGCCATCGTGGGCATCATCTGTGAATACGACCCCTTCCACCGGGGGCACCGGCGGCAGTTTGAGCTGATCCGGGCGCAGCTGCCCGGCGCGCGCATCGTGTGCCTGATGAGCGGGCCGTTCACCCAGCGCGGCATGCCCGCCCTTCACGCGCCTGCCGTGCGCGCCCGCGCCGCGCTGGAGGGTGGATGCGACCTGGTGCTGGAGCTTCCCTGCGCCTTCAGCGTGCGCGACGCCGAGCATTTTGCGCTGGGCGGCGTAAGCATCCTCACCCGTCTTGGGTTTGTCACGCATCTCTCCTTCGGCGCGGAGGACGGACTGGACGCGCTTCTGCCCGCGGCCGCGCTGCTGGATGCGCCCACACCCGCGTTTCAGGAGGCGCTCCGGGCCGCGCTGGCGCGGGGGGCCAGCTTTGCCGCCGCACAGGGCGAGGCCCTTGCGGCCTGCCTCCCGACTCCCCGCCCCGCGCCCTGGGAAAAGCCCAACAACATCCTCGCCCTGTGCTATCTGCGCGCCCTTCGCCGGCTGCAAAGCCCGCTCCTTCCCCTGCCGGTCCGGCGCGAGGGAGACTATCACGCCCCCGTGCTGGAAGGCCAGCGCTGGCCCTCCGCCACGGCGGTGCGCGCGGCCTTTCTCGGCGGCGATCTGGCAGCGGCGCGCGCGGCCTGCGGCTACGATCTGCCCGCCGCGCCCATCTGCCGCCCGGACGCGCTGGATTCCGTGCTGCTCTACAAGCTGCGCACGCAGAGTGCGCAGGCGCTTGCCCGCCTGCCCGACTGCACCGAGGGGCTGGAAAACCGCCTCAAAGCCTGCGCGGCCCACGCGGCCACGCGCGACGAGCTGCTTTCCCTGCTCAAAACCCGGCGGTACGCTCATGCGCGCCTGAGCCGACTGTGCTGCCATGCGCTGCTGGACATCACCGGCGATCTGCTGAGCGCGTATCCCCTGCCCACCTATGCGCGCCTGCTGGGGATCCGGCGCGGGGCGCTCAGCGGGGAGCTGCGCCGCAGCGCCCTTCCGCTGCCCGCCCGAGCCGCCGATCTGAGTTCGGACGACCCGCTGGCGGCGCTGGACCTGCGCGCCTATGACCTGTGGGCGCTGGGCGCAGGCCTTGCGCAGGGGATGATGCAAAGGCAGAAGGTGTGCGCCCTGTAGGAGCTTACCAGGCCGCCACGAGCAGGCGGTTTTCCCTGTCCACGCGGTAGATCTGTACCCCGTCCTCCTGCGGCAGCTGGGCAAAGAGCAAGCCGTAGGTCTCCGCAAATGCCTCCGTGCTCCCAAAAACCAGCACCAGGTCGCTTTCCAGAAGCTCCTCCATCAGTTCCTCAGGGGACAGACAGGCCGTGAAACGGTCCTCGGCGGCAGGGTCGTCCACCGGGTTCCAGGGCGCGTCCAGCACCACGAGGGGACGCAGACGGTAGCGCATCACCTGATATTCAAACCCGCCCGATCCCGGTGCCAGTACATAGATCCGCTCCCGGCCCGTTTCACACAATTTGCGCACACGGGCCTCCGCGTGCAGGTAGACCGCCTGCTTCTGCATGGCGGCCTGCGCGTCCAGACGAGTCACTGCGTTGAGCGCGCTCTCCACTGGCGAAACCGCCAAAAGCGCCGCGAGTGCCAGCGCTGATGCGCGCCGTCCCATGCCGCCTTGCATCTGGGGCCGCCGCAGGCAGGCGGCGCAGGCAAACAGCACAAATCCTGCCGCCAGCACCGCGATGCTCAAATACCGCTCATAGGAGGCCATGCGAACCGCCTCGTCCTCATAGAACTTGAATACATATGTAAGTCCCGTCCCAACGATGTACAGGGCCGCCGCGGCAAAGACCACCCAGGCCGTGCGTCTGAGGCGCAGGGCCTGCTTGCTCTCTCGCACCGCGCCATACAGAAGCGCAAACCCTGCGCCGATGAGCACAAAGGCCAGAAAATAGCTGATGCTCATATCCGAGTCGCCCACGGGCACGATGGCTTCAAAAAATTTGTAGAGAAAATTGCGCAGTGTGGTACGCCGCCATGCGCCCTCCGGCGAGAGCAACACGCTCAAACTGACCGGATCGGAGAAGGTGGCCTGCGCCGCCGCGCCCATGACCGTTGCATATGCGCTCCATGTGAGGCGCGCCGCCGCCACGCAGACAAGCGGCCACAACGCGCGCCGGGCCGCATTTCCGCGCGCAAGAGCCGGTTCGCTTCCCTGCGTGCGCAGGCATGCGTAAGCCGCCGCAGCTCCTGCCAACGCGTAGAGGAGTCCCGCATCCTTGCACAGCGTCAGTACCGCCAGCGACGCGCACAGCGTCAGCAGCGAAAAGCGATCCCGCACGGAAAACAGCAGCGGCCACGCGCAGGCGAAGCCACCCAGCACACCCACCATCATATCCGCATGCAAAAGGTCCAGCCCGCGCGGAAAGGCAGCGAGCACGCACAGCGGCACGCCCGCTGCCAGGGCCAGCCATTCCAGCGGACGCCTCAGCCGCGCCCCGCGCAGGAAGGGCATGAAGAACGCGAGCATCAGGCACTGGTAGCTGGTGAACAACAGTCCCTCGTCAAACCCGCCGCCCAGCAGCCCGTTGACCGTCTGGGCGAGATACTGCCACAGGGGCAGCGCCGGCGGATAGGACGCAAAGAGCGACCGCGCGGCCGCATCGGCAGGCAGCACGCCCTGCAGCGTCATGATTTTGACCGCGTCAGCCCAATAGGTGAACTCATCCCAGGTATGCACGGGCTTGCCCGCGTTCGCTACCAGCGACGCCAGGCACAAAAGCACGTAGATCAGCGCCGCCGGGGTAAGCAGCCGCCCCAAAAGCGCACGCAGGCCGCGTCTTTTCGCCGCCAGGACCAGCGCGGCCGGCAGGCACGCGGCACACAGCCCCAGCGCCGCCAGCGCCCCCGCGCGCAGCAGGCCCGCCAGCGCAAAGGCATACATCATCAGCACAATCGCGCACGCGGCCAGCGGCACCACTTCCTCCAGCCTTCTTTGAAACAGCTCACAAAAGAGCGAGCAAGCGCACACGAGCAAAACCAGCATCACCAGCGCAGCCATGGAAACCCCTCCCCGTTTTCCTTATCCTACCATCCCGCGCACTGCCCGTCAACCGCTTGCACATTCCAAAAGCTGTGCTACAATGAAGGAACGTTCTAACTTTTGCCACAAGGAGATCCTACCATGCGAACGCTGCTTCCCTTTCTAAACCCCTACCGCAAGGAATGCGTGCTCGCCCCGCTGTTCAAGCTTCTGGAAGCGGTGCTGGAGCTGTTTGTGCCCCTCATCATGGCGGCCATCATCGACAACGGCATCCAGGCGCGCGACACGGGCTACGTGCTGCGCATGGGCCTTGGGCTGGTGGGGCTGGGGCTGCTGGGCCTTGTCAGCTCCGTCACCGCGCAGTTTTTTGCCGCCAAGGCGGCGGTGGGGTTTGCCGCGAAGCTCAAAAGCGCTCTCTTTCGGCACATCCAGGGGTTGTCCTACACCGAGCTGGATACCCTGGGCACCGCTACGCTCATCAACCGCATGACCACCGACATGAACCAGGTGCAGACGGGCGTGAACATGACGCTGCGCCTGCTTTTGCGCTCGCCCTTCGTGGTGCTGGGCGCGATGGTGATGGCCTTCACCGTGGACGCCCGGACCGCGCTGATCTTTCTGGCGCTGATCCCGCTGCTCGCGCTGGCGGTGGCGGGCATCATGCGCCTGACGCTGCCCGGTCACCGCAAGGTACAGGGCCAGCTGGACCGGGTGCTTGTCCATACCCGCGAGAACCTGACCGGCGTGCGCGTGCTGCGCGCCTTTGGCAAGCAGGAGAGCGAGCAGGCGGCCTTCGACGGGGATAACCAGCTCCTGTGCCGCATGCAGCGCCGCGTGGGGGCCCTGTCGGCGCTGATGAACCCGTTGACCTATGTGCTGGTCAACGGCGCGCTGGCGGCGCTTCTGTGGAGCGGCGCGATTGAGGTGCAGGTCGGACTGCTCACGCAGGGCGCGGTGGTGGCGCTGGTCAACTACCTTTCGCAGATTCTGGTGGAGCTGGTCAAGTTCGCAAACCTGATCGTGACCATCACCAAATCCATCGCCTGTGCGGGCCGCATCGAAAGCGTGCTGAATACGCGCGCCTCCATGCCCATGCCCGCCTCCCCCACCGCCGCCGACCAAAGCGCGGAAACCTGCGTGCGCTTTGAGGACGTATCGGCCCGCTATCAGGGCGCGGGCGCGGATTCGCTGTCGCACATCAGCTTTGCGGCGGGTCACGGGGAGACCGTGGGCATCATCGGCGGCACGGGCTCGGGCAAAACCACGCTGGTCAACCTGATACCCCGCTTTTACGACGTTTCGGCGGGGCGCGTGCTGGTGGACGGCGTGGATGTCAGGGAGCAGAGCGCCGAAGCCCTCCGGCAGAAAATCGCCGTGGTGCCGCAAAAGGCGGTGCTGTTTGAGGGAACCATCCGAGACAACCTGCGCTGGGGGGACCTCTCCGCCACGGACGAGGACCTGTGGCTCGCGCTGGAGGCCGCGCAGGCCGCCGAGGTGGTGCGCGCCAAGCCCGGCGGTCTGGACGAAATGGTGGAACAGGGCGGACGCAATCTCTCCGGCGGCCAGCGCCAGCGCCTGACCATCGCCCGCGCGCTGGTGAGGCGGCCTGAGATTCTGATTCTGGACGACAGCGCCTCGGCGCTGGACTACGCGACCGACGCGGCGCTGCGCAAATCGCTGCGCGCGCTGGACTGGCCGGTGACGGTGTTCATCGTGTCGCAGCGGGCCAGCTCCATCCGCCACGCGGACGTGATTCTGGTGCTGGACGACGGCGAGCTGGCCGGCCTGGGCACGCATGACGAGCTGCTCAGAACCTGTCCCGTCTATCAGGAAATCTACTTTTCTCAGTACCCCAAGGAGGCCGTGTGATGAAAACGACGTCATCCCGCAAGGACACGCTCCGGGGCGTGCTAACCTATGTTGGACGGTACCGCGGTTACCTTTGGGCCTCGCTTGTGCTGTGCGTGATCACCGTGGCCAGCACGCTGTATGTGCCCATTCTCACCGGCGATGCGGTGGATCTGCTGCTGGGGCCCGGCGCGGTCGATTTCGCGGCGCTGTGGCCCATTCTGGCCGGCATCCTGGCGCTGGTAGCCCTGACGGCCCTGGCCCAGTGGCTGATGGGCCTGTGCAATAACCGCCTGACCTACTGCACCGTGCGGGACATCCGCCATGACGCCTTTGCCCATATCCAGCGCCTGCCCCTGTCCTATCTGGACCGGCAGCCTACGGGCGACGTGCTCAGCCGCGTCATCGCGGATGTGGACCAGTTCGCCGACGGCCTGCTGATGGGCTTCACGCAGCTGTTCACGGGCGTTCTGACCATCGTGGGCACCCTGTTTTTCATGTTTTCGGTCAATGCCGTCATCGCGGCGGCGGTGGTGGTGATCACGCCGCTGAGCCTGCTGGCGGCGGCCTTTATCGCCCGCAGCACGTTCAAGATGTTCACGCTGCAAACCCGTACGCGCGGCGAGCAGACCGCGCTCATCGACGAGATGGTGACCCATCAGAAGGTGGTGCGCGCCTTCTCCATGGAGGATGAGTCCCAGCGCCGCTTTGACGAGGTGAACGAGCGGCTGGAAAAGTGCAGTCTGCGCGCCATCTTCTACTCCTCCCTGACCAATCCGGTGACCCGCTTCGTCAACGCGCTGGTATACGCCTGCGTAGGTGTGGCGGGCGCGCTGGTGGCGGTGACCACCGGCGGCATCACGGTGGGCCAGCTGTCGGCGTTTCTGAGCTACGCCAATCAGTACACCAAACCCTTCAACGAAATTTCCGGCGTGGTCACGGAGCTCCAGGGCGCGCTGGCCTGCGCTGCGCGCGTGCTGGACCTGATCGCCCAGCCCGCCGAAACCCCCGACGCACCCGCGGAGCTCAAGCATGTGGATGGCTCCGTGGCGCTTCGGGATGTGAGCTTCTCCTACACGCCAGACCGCAAGCTCATCCGCCACCTGAATCTGGCTGTCTCGCCGGGCCAGCGCATCGCCATCGTAGGCCCCACGGGCTGCGGCAAAACCACGCTGATCAACCTGCTCATGCGCTTCTATGACGTCAATGAGGGCCGCATCGAGGTCAGCGGCCAGTGCGTCGCGGACGTGACCCGAAAGAGCCTGCGCAGCGCCTACGGCATGGTCTTGCAGGATACCTGGCTCAAGGCCGGCACCATCCGCGACAATATCAAAATGGGCCGCGAGGACGCCACCGACGACGAGATGATCGCCGCCGCCAGGGCCACGCATGCTCACAGCTTCATCAAGCGCCTGCCGGAGGGCTACGACACCGTCATCACCGAGGACGGCGGGAGCCTGAGCCAGGGGCAGAAACAGCTCCTGTGCATCACGCGCGTGATGCTGTGCCTGCCTCCCATGCTGATTTTGGACGAGGCCACCTCCTCCATCGACACCCGCACCGAGCAGCACATCCAGCGCGCGTTTGAAAAGCTGATGACCGGCCGAACCAGCTTCATCGTGGCGCACCGCCTGTCCACCATTCAGACCGCGGACGTGATTCTGGTGATGAACCAGGGCGACGTGATCGAGCAGGGCACGCACGAGGAACTGCTCGCCCGCGGAGGTTTCTACACGCGGCTGTACCGCAGCCAGTTTGAGCAGTAACCGCGCGCGGTTGACACCTTTGCGAAACTCTGTTATACTCCGCACACCGGCCATCTGTCCAAAGGAGGGAACCTGCGATGATTGAATCCCGCTGCGGCCTTCTGTGCAGCGAATGCAAGTACCGCGATATCATGAAGTGTCCGGGCTGCCTCAAGATCAAAAAGCCCTACTGGGGCAAAAGCTGTCCCATCAAAAACTGCTGTGAAAGCAAGGGCAAGGTCCACTGCGGCCAGTGCGACCGCTTCCCCTGCAAGCAGTTGCACGAATTTGCCTATGACCCCGCCACCGGAAGCGAGGGCACGCGTATCGAGCAGCTGACCGACTGGGGGCAGGAGCTGCCCGGCTGAGGAAAAACGCCTTTCAAACAAAAAAAAGAAAGCGGCAACGCCGCGGACGCATCTGTCCGCGGCGTTGCCGTCTATTAAAATCACATGAGCCGCTTGAGCTGCCTGAGCTTCTGTCCATAGGGCGCATAGCGCAGCGCCACGTCCGGACGGGCCAGGCGCTTGAGCACGCTCTTCTGATGGGAAAAGGTATCGAAGCTGTACTTGCCGTGGTAGCCGCCCATGCCGCTCTCCCCCACGCCTCCGAAGGGCATGTGGGAGGTAGCCAGGTGCAGCACCGTGTCGTTGATGCAGCCGCCGCCAAAGCTCACCTCGCCAAGCACGCGTTTCTCCGTGGCCGCGTCCCGGGTAAACAGGTACAGGGCCAGCGGTTTGGGCCGCGCCTGAATGCGGGCGATGGCCTCGTCGAGACTCCGGTAGGTCAGCACCGGCAGAATGGGCCCGAAGATCTCCTCCTGCATCACGGGGCTGTCCCAGTCCACGTCGGTCAGGATCGTGGGCGATATGCGCAGCGTATGCGGATCGATCTGTCCGCCGTGGGTGATGGCCCCGCTGCCCAGCAGCCTCACCAGCCGGTCAAAGTGCTTGCGGTTGATGATGTGCGGCCACTCTTCATTCATCAGCGGCGCGCTGGTGTACCGGGCGCGGATTTCCCCGATCAGCGCTTCCACCAGCGCCTGCTCCCGGCTGTGGTGCACCAGCACATAGTCCGGAGCTACGCAGGTTTGCCCCGCGTTGAGCAGCTTGCCCCACACCAGCCGCCGGGCGGTGAGCGCGATATCCGCCGTCTCATCCACAATGACGGGGCTTTTTCCGCCCAGCTCCAGGCTCACCGGCGTCAGATGCGCGGATGCCTTTTCCATCACCAGCCGCCCCACATGCGGGCTGCCGGTGAAGAAAATAAAGTCAAACGTCTCCTCCAGCAGGCCGGCGTTTTCCGCGCGTCCGCCCTCCACCACCGTCACATACTCCGGCGCAAAGAGCTCCTGCGCCATCCGGCGAAGCAGCGCCGAGGTGGCCGCAGAGTATTCCGACGGCTTGACCACAGCGCAGTTTCCCGCAGCAATGGCCCCGATCAGCGGCGCCACCGTCAGCTGAAAGGGATAGTTCCACGGCGACATAATCAGCGCCACGCCGTAGGGCTCGCTGTAGATGCGGCACCTGCCAGGAAACTGTCCCACCGCCGTGCGCGCCCGCCGGGGCCTCATCCACTGCGCCAGATGGCGCATGGCGTCCTTGAGCTCCTGGCGCACCATGCCCACCTCGGTCAGATAGCCCTCAAAGGCGCACTTCCCCAGGTCTCTGGCAAGCGCGTCCAGCACAGCGCTTTCGTTGGCGTCGATCCAGTCCGACAGCGCGCGCAGCTTCTCCATGCGAAATTCGTACGGCTTTGTGGCCTGGCTGAGAAAATACGACCGCTGCCGGTGGACCATTTCCGCAAAATCGTGCATCGTTTCCGCCTCCCTTGTCCCAGCATTGTATCAGGTTCGATGAAAGGTTTCAATCCGTCCCCCGCCGGATTTGACATTCGGCTGCGCATGTGATACACTCTTGCCATTCCACAAGGAAGATTCAAAGGAGTGTGATATCGCCGTGGACGGCGATCCTGGTACCCGAACGGCCCCGGCGCGAAGGCGCGGGGAGCCCGGTTTGCGCCCGCACTCCCGTGGGGCGGCCATCAACGTGGCCGCCTGTTTGCGTTTCGCTTTTTGGAAAAAGCGCGTAACTGGAAGCATGGCATCCGCACGGCCCGGCAAGGGCGTACGGGCCTGCTTCCAGTCTGCATTTTAAGGAGGAAAACCATGCAGGGAACCACCACGGAACTGTTGCTGATGCTGGTGCTGGTAACGCTTTCCGCGTTCTTCTCCGCCACCGAGACGGCCTATTCGTCCCTCAACCGCGCCCGGCTCAAAAGCCTGGCAGGCCGCAGGCAAAAGCGCGCAGCCGACACCCTGGCCCTGGCGGACCGGTATGACGAGCTGCTTTCCACCATTCTCGTAGGCAACAACATCGTCAATATCGCCCTGGCCTCGGTGGGCACGGTGATGTTCGTGCGCTGGCTGGGCGACGCGGGCGTGGGCGTATCCACGGCCGTCATGACCGTGTTTGTGCTGATCTTCGGCGAAATCTCGCCCAAGAGCCTGGCCAAGGAGGTGCCGGAGCGCTTTGCCATGGCGGTGTATCCGCTCATCCGGGTGTTTGTGACGGTGCTCAAGCCGGTTAACTGGCTCTTTACCAAGTGGAAGCAGTTCCTCAGCCGCCTGCTGCGCATGGACGATGACCACGCCATCACCCAGGACGAGCTGCTTACCCTGGTGGAAGAAGCCAAGCAGGAGGGCGGCATGAACGCCGACGAGAGCGAGCTGCTCAAAAGCGCCATCGAGTTTCACGACCTGGACGTCAGCGACATCCTCACCCCGCGCGTTCGGGTGGACGGCGTGCCGCTGGAGAGCACCCCTCAGGAAACGGCGGACCGTTTTGAAGCCTCCGGCTATTCGCGCCTGCCCGTCTACGAGGATACGCTGGACCACATCGTGGGCGTCGTTCACCAGAAGGATTTTTATAACCGTGTGCGCCACGGCGGCGACTTTTCGCTCTCCAGCATCATGAAAAAGCCCGTCTATGTGCCGCCGGGGGCTAAAATCAGCGATACCCTGCGCCTGCTTCAGCGCACCCAGTCACAGATGGCCGTGGTGGCCGACGAATACGGCGGCACGGTGGGCATCGTGACGATGGAGGATATTCTGGAAGAGCTCGTGGGCGAAATCTGGGATGAGCACGACGAGGTGGAGGAGCCCTTCCGCTTTCTCAATGACAATACCTGCCGCGTTCTGGGCTCCGCCGACCCGGAGGAGCTGTTTGAAAAGCTGGGGCTGGACTGCAGCACCGAGGCCAGCACCGTGGGCGGCTGGGTGATGGAGATGACCGGGCGCGTGCCCCAGCCCGGCGACGGATTCGACTGCGGCCCGTGGCATGCCACGGTGCTCAAGACCGACGGGCGGCACGTGCAGGAGATCGAATTGCGCCGGTCCGCTCATACCGTATCTGCGTAAGCCAAAGAAAAACGCGCCCCCGGCGCGGGAACAGGATGGATGCATATGGCGAAACTATGGGCCGGGCGCTTTGAGAAACCCACCAGCGCCCTTCTGGACGATTTTCAATCCTCGATTCCCTTTGACCAGCGCCTGCTGGAATGCGACGTGACCGGCTCCATCGCCCATGCCACCATGCTGGGCGAGCAGGGCATCATCCCGCGCGAGGACGCTAAGCGCATCGTGGAAGGGCTGCGGGGGATTCTGGACGACTACCACGCCGGTACGCTGGCCATCGACATGGGCGCGGAGGATGTGCACATGTTTGTGGAAGCTCTTTTGACCGACCGCATCGGCGAGGCAGGCAAGCGCCTGCACACCGGCCGCAGCCGCAACGATCAGGTGGCTCTGGACGTGCGCATGTATGCGCGTGGGGCCTGCCGGCACGTTCGGGAGCTGCTGCTATCGCTGCTTTCGCTGCTCAGCACCCTCTCCAAGGAGCACCTGAACACCGTCATGCCCGGCTACACGCACCTGCAAAAGGCGCAGCCCATCACGCTGGCGTTTCACCTGATGGCCTACTCGCAGATGTTCATGCGCGATGTAACGCGCTTTGAGCACGCCTATGACGAGGCCGACGCCATGCCCCTGGGCTCCGGCGCGCTGGCGGGCACCACCTATCCGCTCAACCGCGACCGCGTGCGGGAGCTGCTGGGCTTCTCCCGCCTGACGGACAACGCGCTGGATGGTGTGAGCGATCGAGACTTCCTTCTCTCCTTCCTCTCGGCGGCCAGCATCCTGATGATGCACCTCAGCCGTTTCTGCGAGGAGCTGATCCTGTGGAGCACCAACGAGTTTTCCACCGCCGTGATGGACGACAGCTTCGCCACGGGCTCCAGCATCATGCCTCAGAAGAAGAACCCCGACGCCTGCGAGCTCACCCGCGGCAAGACCGGCCGCGTCTACGGCGACCTGATGGCCCTGCTCACCGTGATGAAGGGCCTGCCCCTGGCCTACAACAAGGACATGCAGGAGGATAAAGAGGCCTTCTTCGACGCCTACGATACGCTTTGCAAATGTCTGCCCACCTTTACCGAGATGCTGCGCACCACCACCTTCCGTGCCGACGTGATGCGCAGAAGCGCGGGGCTGGGCTTCACCAACGCCACCGACCTGGCGGACTACCTGGTGGGCAAGGGCGTGCCCTTCCGCGACGCGCACCATGTGAGCGGCTCGCTGGTAGGCAAGTGCGTGCACGAGGGCCGCGCGCTGGAGGACCTGTCGCTGGAGGAGCTGCGCGCCGCGCATCCTGCTTTTGACAAGGATGTATACCAGGCTATTTCGCTGGAGGCGTGTGTGGAGCGCCGCTCCCTGCAGGGCGGCCCCGCGCCGCAGGCGGTATCCGCCAGCATTGAACGGCTGGACCGCTGGCTGGACGCGCACGCGGACGGAGCGGAGGCATGACCTCCGCCGCAAGGGCCGGGGCCTCCCGGCGCGAGGGCTGGCTGGATGCGCTGCGCGTGCTGGCCGCCTTCGGGGTGATCGTCAACCACACCAACAGCAAGGTGTTTCAGGCCCTCACGCCGCAGGATGCGCAGTGGTGGCTGTCGGTGGGCTGGTACTACGTAAGCAAAATGGCGGTGCCGCTGTTTGTGATGGTCTCCGGCGCGTGTCTGCTGCCCCGCAGGGACAGTCCCCGCAGGGTGCTTGGACGCATGGCGCGCATCCTGGGCGCGCTGCTGCTGTTCTCCTATGCGTACTACCTCTATGACGCCTGGGTGTACTGGGGCCTGTGGCCGCGCATGGCCGACCTTGGCACGTTCCTCTCCTTGGTATGGACGCAGCAGATCACCGATTCGTTCTGGTATCTCACATTCTACCTGGCCCTTCTGGCAATGCTGCCCTTCCTGCAGCGGCTGGCCTCCGCCCTGAGTGGGCGCGGCGTCGCCGCCCTGGCGGGAATATGCCTTCTCTGGGACGGGCTGTGGCCGCTGGCCGCGCATTATGTGCCGGCCATCTCCCCGCCTGCCTATCTGGATGCGCCGCTGTTTACCGTATATGTGGGGCTGTTTTTTGCCGGATACTGGCTGCGCCGTTTCTTTTCGCCCACGCGCGGGCGCATGCGGCTGGCCTGGGCTGTGCTGGCTGCCTCGCTCCTGGCCAGCGTGCTGCTCACCTTTGTGGAATACGGCCGTGTCGCTCCCGGTGAAAAATACTGGTTCATGGACGACCGCATGCATCCCTCGCTGCTCACGGCCATGAGTGCCGCTGCGGCCATGGCGCTTATGCGCGGCGCGCGCTGGCCGAAGCGCCACGGGCGCGCCCTGACGGAGCTGGGGGGCTGCGCTTTCGGCATCTATCTGGCGCAGGACTGGCTGATTGCCCAGACGCAGGAGAGGCTGTTCCTGCCGCTGTGCGGCGCGCTGCCTCCGCTCGCGGCGGCGCTGGTCTGGGAGCTGGCGGTATTCGCGCTGGCGCTGGGCGCCGCATGGCTGATGCGCCGTGTGCCGGGGCTGCGCAAAATTGTATAGGTACGATGCCATCCGACGGCGGGCCCCGGCGCAGAGCGCCGGGGCC
>UQEF01000026.1 GCA_900540045.1 uncultured Eubacteriales bacterium
CGCCTTACCAGCATGCTCAGCCAGAAGCGGCATGTGTTCTTCGTGGGACGCGGGATGGATTATGCCCTTTCGATGGAGGCGGCGCTCAAGCTTAAGGAGGTCAGCTACATTTTCAGCGAGGCCTACGCCGCGGGCGAACTCAAGCACGGCCCCATCGCTCTGCTCAAGGAGGGACGGCTGGTGGTGGCGACGCTCACCCAGCCCGCCCTGCTGGAAAAGACCATGAGCAACCTGCGGGAGGTAGCCGCTCGCGGCGCACAGGTCGTAGCCGTATGCCGCGAAAGCCTGGCCGCCAAGGTGTGTGGGCAGGTAGACGAGGTGATCGTCGTTCCCGATGCGGATGATTTACTTGCGCCTTTGCTGGCGGTGATTCCGCTGCAGCTCTTCGCTTACTGTATGGCGGTGGCGCGTGGATGCGACGTGGATAAGCCGCGCAACCTGGCCAAGAGCGTCACGGTGGAATAAACGGTATCTTTGCCTTAACGCAGTCCGGGCGCTTCCCGGCCCACCCCGTTGGGGGCGGGGGAAGCGCCCGGCTTTTTGCTGCGCTTGAAGAGGCTTTGCCCAGCACAGGGACACGCCGCGGCGCACAGGGAGAAAAGGCCGCAGGCGCCATGCGGCGCACGCAGCCGCGTCCGCCTGATGATCCCGGAAGCCTCGTTGCTCAGTCGCTGCTAACGCAGGGGGAAGGTGGCTTCATGGATGCGTCCGTCGTCGGTGAGAATCAGCCGTCCGTCGCGCAGCTGCTCGCCGTCCGCGGTGGGGAAGGGACATTCCCGTGAGGCATGCAGGTGGTAGGTGGCTGTACCAAAACGATAGGTCACGCGCAGCTCGTCCCAGCCGGATGGAGCCACGGGCCGGAAGCGCAGCACGTTGCCCGTCTTTTGAAAACCCAACAGCTGTGTCAGCACCACGTATTGCAGCCAGCCGGCGCTGCCGGTGTACCAGGTCCAGCCGCCGCGTCCGCGCTGCTGGGGATTGGCGTATACGTCCGCGGCCAGCGCATAGGGCTCCACGCGGTAGCGCAGAGCCAGCTGGCGCGTGGCGGCATGGCGGATGGGCAACAGGGCCGAGGCCAGTTCCCAGGCGCGGCCATCCTGCCCCAGCTGATGCAGGGCGGCCACGGCCCAGCAGGCGGCGTGGGTATACTGTCCGCCGTTTTCCCGCACGCCGGGCAGATAGGCCGCGATGTAACCGGGTTGCTCCTGCCCCTGAAAGGGCGGGGTAAAGAGCTTTATCAGGCCCACATCCGGCTCGTAGAGCATGCGCCAGGCGTTGTCCATGGCCATGGCGCAGCGGTCGCGCGACACACCGCACATAACGCCCCACGCCTGCGGCAGCAGATCGATGCGGCATTCCTCGCTTGCGGCGCTCCCCAGACGGCTTCCATCGTCATACCAGGCCCGCAGATACCATCCGCCGTCCCAGGCGTAGCGGTCCAGCGAGGCGAGCAGGGCGCTCCGGCGGTCCAGCAAGCGCCGGGTATCCGACGGCTCGCACAGGGGGGCGAACAGGCGCAGCACCTCGCACAGGAACATGCCCAGCCATACGCTTTCGCCGTTTTCGCCGCCCACGCGATTCATGCCGTCGTTCCAGTCGCCCCCGCCCATCAGGGGAAGGCCGTGCGCGCCGCAGGCCACATGGTCAATGGCGCGCAGACAGTGCAGCCGAAGCGGTTCCGAGATTTCGGATACCTCCGGGGAAAACAGACGCTCGGTTTCTTCCTCGGAAAGCGGATCGCCGTGCAGGTAGGGCGCCTCTTCGCTCAGTATGGAGGTATCGCCGGTGATTTGTACGTACAGGGCCGTCACGTAGGGCAAAAACAGCTTATCATCGCTGATGCGGGTGCGCACACCGTATCGAGGCGGATGCCACCAGTGCTGCACGTCACCCTCCTCAAACTGATGCGCGGCGCATTCCAGCAGGTGCGCGCGCGCCGCGTCGGGCCGGGTATGCAGCAGGGACAGCATATCCTGCAGCTGATCCCGATAGCCAAACGCGCCGCCCGCCTGATAGAATCCCGCGCGCATCCATAGCCGGGAGGCCTGCACCTGATAGGGCAGCCACCTCCCCAGCATCAGGGCCATGGCGGGGTCGGGAAGATCAAAGCGCAGGAGGCTCAGGCGGTCCTCCCATTGCTGGCGCACGGCGTGCAGGCGCAAGGTAGCGCCGTCGCGGCGGAAGCTCGCCAGGGAATGAAGCAGCGCTTCCGTGCCTGCCGCATGGGCCAGCGCCGTGGTGACGGTGCGCGTCTCGCCGGGCCTGAGGCGTACCTCATAGCACAGGACGGCCGTATCGCCAAAGTCGCTGGGCAGGTTTTCTCCGCCGCACAGCGCGGCAGGCGCCACACCCCAGAGCCCTTGGAACACGCCCGAACTCATGGTGGTGCTCATGGTGGGAAGCGGGTCCATGCCAAACAGGCCCGCCACGCCCTCCAGACTGGGATTCTCTGCGAGTACGCCTCCCTCCACACGGCTCAGCGCCGTCAGCTGGGAAGCCGCCGGCTGATTGCCGGGGCTGAAGATGCAGGTGTGCAGCAGCGTCAGCGTGCGCTCCACCCGGTCCTCGTTGCGCAGCTGAATCACGCGCGCGCCGATAGCGGCCTCGCCGTCGGTGAAGCAGGACATGCGGCAGTACACGCCATAGCAGCTGCTCTCATACACCGTTTCCCCGGGCGCATGGGTTATGCGCACAGGCATGTTATGCCCCATCGGTTGCCGGGTGAGGGACCAGATCAGCCGGTTTGCGTCGTCACGAAGGAAGAAGTTTTCCTCTCCGCGGGGAGTCACACTGTCGTTGGGCCAGCGGGTCAGACGGCTCGAATGGCTGTTGCCCGCATAGGTGAAAACCAGCCCGCTTTCGCCCGCGAGGGTGCCGAAACAGTCCGAGCAGAGCGGATTGCACCAGGGCGCGGGGGTCTGCCGCCCGGCGGGCAGCGTGATGCGGTAGTCGCCGCTGTCTCGCGTAAAACCGCCGTAACCGTTGTCAAACAGCAGGGCGTCCGCTTCGGGCAGAGAGGGTTTCCATTCGGCGCTGGGGCGGCAGGTATAGAGGGGACGAACGCGCACGTTCATCTCCAGGGCGTGCAGCTGTTCCTCCAGCGAGCCGCCGTCTGTGGAAAGCACCACGCGCGCCGCGGCACGCAACAGCCCCAGTTGGTCGGCCGTCAGACTGTCAAAAAGATGCACGCCGCTCTCCTTGCCAATCAGCTCATGGCTGTGGCAGGACTGGGCCAGAGCGCCGAGCCGTTCGCGCAGCGGATGTCCGTAGCCCGAAGGCCGGGTGACGGCCAGCACCAGGTCCACCCACAGGCCGTGCATGCGGTACCAGGCGTGCGCCTTGAGGAGGAGCTGCACCAGAGACAGGTCCTTGCCCTCGCGGCATTCCAGCAGCAAAATGGGAAGATCGCCGCCGATGCCCATGCTCCACAGGGCGCGGAGGGGCAAGGTGTTTTCCGATGCGTAGCGCAGCTGGGCAGGCTGGCCGGTGTAGCACAGCGCGCCCACCAGGCGCGAAACCCCACCGAGCATTCCCGCGGAAAGCCCCAGATAGCGCGCTGTGACCAGCCCCCGCGTAAGGGCGGGACCGTAGGCGCGCAGCGCGCCGTCCACCTGGCCGTAGCGTTCCAGAAAGGCGCCCGGAGCCTCATTTTCGCCGGGAAGAAGGGTGGCGAACACAAATTGTAGCCTTCCGCCGGACGGCAGCACGAACTGGCCCCGCAGGCTCAGACAGGGCTCGATGACGTCGCCCAGCGTGTCAGCGATGGCGCTGATGGGCATCTCCAGCGCCCGCGGCGCATAAATGGTGCGCCCGCGCCCCAGAAAGGCGGTGCGGTCGGTCTGCACTCGCAGCACGGTGAGACTGGCGTCTGTGGCCATCAGGTGCCACAGGCGGCGACTTTCTCCGGACGGGTCACGGGGACGGCGCATGGCGGCCACACCGTATTTTCCCAGCCGACCGGTGCGCACAAACAGGTTCTGAAACGCCGGGTGCGCCGCGTCGTCGCGCTGGGAGGCCAGGGCGGGCTCCAGATAGCTGCACACCTCCATCATGCGCTCCATCCCGCTGTGATTTTTCAGCGTAAGACAGGCCAGGGCCGTTCCGTCCAGAGGACTTACAAACAGGCGAAGCTCACTTTCCACCTGAAAGCGTTCATGCGTAAAGACCGCCTGCGCCGTTTCAAAGCTGACCGACTGGGTCAGGCCGGGGTCTGCGGCGTTCCAGTAGGCGCCGCTTTGTGAATCGCGCAGGTAAAAGCGCATGCCGCTGGGCAAGCGGCAGCTTTCTGAAAAGCGGGTGAGCATCACGCCGTTCCGGCTCAAAAAGCCGCCGCCCTGCGCATCGATCATCCAGGTGGTTCCGGCGCCGTGCAGAAGATGTGCGTCAATGGGAAAGCGCATGGGCTGCGCTGCCCGCCGGGCCGCGGCAGCAGAGGGAATCTCCTCGCGCGCCGTGCGCCGGAGCGGACGGCGGATCAGCCCACGGGCCCGATAGGACTTTTCTTCCAGCAGCAGGCGATATGCCTGCGCACGAGGAAGGGAGGAGAACAGCTCCGCAATATAGCCATCCTCCAGAACGTTGCACACCGCCAGCAGAATCATCCCCTGATGATGCGCCATATGGCTGCGCACGATGCGCATGGGCTGACCCTCCGTGCGCGTGGGGGAAAAATCGGCGGCTTCAAACATGCCCAGCGGCCCCTCCATCCCCAGCGACATGAGGCGCAGCAGGTTTTGAAACGCGCCCTTCAGATCCACGGGCAGGGCCAGGAAGGTGGCATAGGGCGTGATCACATCGCAGCGCTGGTCTGGGTCCAGCGACAGGCGGGGCAGGCCGAAGGCCTTATAGAGATAGTACAGATTGGGGTCGAAGGCGTAATAGCCGCTTTCGCTCACGCCAAACACGCCACCGCGCCGGCAGCGCTTCTGGGCCTTGACAACGGCGTGATACACCCCGTCCAGCAGCGTGCCGGGCACCGCGGGCTGAAAGAGCAGCGGCATGAGGTATTCAAACATGGTTCCATTGTAGCTGATGAATGCCTGCGCGCCACCGGGCACGCGCGTATAGAGCCTTCCCAGCCGGTACCAGTGCCGCACCGGCACCTGCCCCAGCATGATGGCGACAAAGCTGAGCAGCCGGGATTCGCTGGCCAGCAGGTCGTAATGACCGCCAGAGGGGGCATCCTGAAGCGGATGCACGCCAATGCGGAACAGGTCCGCCTCAGCGTCATACAGGGCGTCAAAACGCATGCCCTCCGCCAGCGCGTCCATACGGGCGGCCAGGCTGTGATAGCATGCGCTGAGCCGGGGCAGCAGCACGCGCACATCCTGCGCACAGGTCAGCAGACAAGCCGCCAGGTTGCCGCTGTCCACCGAAGAAATGAACGGCGGCTCCAGCGGCTCCAGTGTGCGCGTATCATACCAGTTGTAAAGATGCCCTTGCCACTTTGGCAGCTTTTCGAGCGTGATGAGGGTTTCTTCCATGCGGCGGGCCATTTCGTCCGGCGCGAGCAGGCGCAGCCGCTCCGCCGCCGCCAGCGCACACAGGTACAGGCCGATGTTGGTGGGCGAGGTACGGTGCGACACGCCCTTGTTGGGCTCGATTTGCACATTGTCGGGCGGCAGGGCGTGGTCCGCATCGGTCATGGCCGTCTCAAAGAAGGTAAGCGTTCCCTTGGCCACGCGCGTGAGCACCTCGCGCATATACCCGGTTGGGCGCTGCGGCTGGCGCGCGGGTTGCTCCAGATAGGGCAGGGCGAAGGGAAAGGCGGCCCATAGCGCGCCCACCGCCAGTCCGGCCCATGTGCCGCCGGGCAGCAGCGAAAGTCCCGCCACCGCCGCGCCTGCGAACATGCTCAAATAGAAAAACAGCATGGGCGGCTTGTCTGCCGGGCGGGACAACTGGGCTGCCGTGGTCCACGCCAGCAGATGGCGCCGGCTGAACCACAGGCGGTACAGCGTGCGCACGATGGCGTCGGCTTGCATACCTGCCTCGCATGGCAATACGGCCAATCGCGTCAGAAGCGGCGGCAGGCCGCGCAGGCCCGCCGGAAGCACATAGGGCAGTTCGGGCAGCAGCAGTGCGGAAAGCAGAAGCCAGGGCCTGCCTGCGAACGCCGCGTAGGCGATCAGCAGAATCCGCAGGGGAGCGGCCAGGCTGCGCAGCAGATTGTGCCGGATTTTACGGCGGGCCAGCGCGTCCAGCGAGCGCCGGGACGGGCGCCATTGCGAAGGAAACAGCGGCAGCACATAGGGAAGCAGCTGCCAGTCGCCCCGCGTCCAGCGGTGGAGACGGTAAAGGAACCCCTTGAGGGTTTTGGGATTGCCGTCGTAGAGAACGATATCGCCGGCCATGGCACAGCCCGCCAGCTCGCCTTCCAGCAAATCATGGCTGAGCACGCAGCCGGGGATGATGTTGTGTTCGGTGGCGTCCAGAAAGGGCGCGGGATCGATGATGCCCTTGCCCATGAACGTACCCCGCCTGTAGAGATCCTGCGCAAGGTCGGGGGCGAGGGCGTTGTAGGGGTCTGCGCCACCGCGTCCGCCCAGCAGCAGGGATAGGCGGCTGCCCACCGTATGAGCGGCGATCTCCATGCGCGGCTGCAACACGCTTATGCCGCGCATGCGTCCCTGCACTTTCTCCCGCCGCTGCAGGGGATGGAGCATGCTGCCCACCAGCCTCAGCGCGCTGCCGGGGGGAAGGATGGTGTCGCTGTCAAGGGTGATTACGTAGCGGTATTGGCCTTTCAGGCTCTCCAGCGGCAGGGAGGCATAGGCGAAGGAATCCTCCACAGGCCGTCCGTCGATGAGCTTGAGCAGCGTTTCGAGACTGCCCCGCTTGCGTTCACGGCTCATGTAGAGATGGTCGCGGGCGGAAAAGACGCGTTCGCGCTGCAGATAAAAAAATGGATGGCCGGTGTCCTCGCACAGGGCGCGCACAGCTGCGGATGCGGCGGCCACAATATCGCCGTCGCCGGAAAGCGTACCGGTCAGACTGTCCTGAAAATCCCCCAGAAGCAGAAAGTGCAGATGCGCGTCCGGGTTGGCCTGATGCAGCACTGAGAGGTGCTTCACCATGGAGATGGCGTGCTTGGCGTCCATGAGCATGGTAGGGCATACCACCAGCGTTTGCGTGGACGCATCCAGATGGTCCACCTGCATGCGGGGCACCATGCGTGGACGCAGGCGCCTGAGCAAAATGACGGCAGCGGCCCGCTGTGCCGCGCAGAGGAACACGACTGCAAACAGCGGCCAGAGAACTGCCGGCAGGCCCAGCGCCCAGGCGGATGCAAGCAGCAGGACCAGCACCGCCCAGCCCCCCAGCCGCAGAAGGGCCGCGGCATAGGTTCCGCTCCAGGGCAGGCGCGGCGCCTGCAAATAGCGCAGAAGCTGGCGCAGACCGTCGTCCAGCAGGTAATAGCCCACATGGCTGCGAACGCCTTCGTTGACGCCTTGGGCCAGCGACAGCGCCCCGGCGCATATGGACAGCTCCGGTCGGCCGGTGCGCCCGGCGATCAGGGAAACCTGTCCCCGGTAATAGGCCCGGCTTTCCTGGTCCATGGCGCTGTAAACACGATCAGCGGAAAGCGCAGCATGCACGGCGCTGAGCGATTCCAGCACCCGCTGCCAGGGCAACCGGCCGATGGCACGCAGCGAGGTAACGGCATTGCCGATCCACAGGCTGCTTTCCGCCTGATGGGCATGCTCCGCTTCCGCCAGACCATCGGCGGACAGGCCGTGGCGGTCGAAATAGCGGTCCAGCCACAGCGCGCGGCCGGCTTCTTCGCCGGCACGAACCTGGGATAGCAGCTGCTCCAGAAAGGCGGATTCGTGCTCGTTGCGCTTGAACAGGCGCTGGGCCTGCCGCTCGTGCCCGTGTCGAAGCAGACGTTCCATCCGAACGGCGCTGAGGCGGGCCTGCTGCTCGTGCATGCACTGATTCGCCGACAGGCAGACCAGTTCCAAAAGCGTCAGCCTAAGGGCCAGGGGCAGACAGTCCGTCTCTTCAACGGTAAAGGGCGTCACGCTCTGCCAGGCGTCCACGGCCCGTTCCAGCCGCCCGCGGTCAAAAGCGGCAGCACTGTGGCCCATCAACTCGCGGGCAAACAGGCACACCCGCGGCGTGCCTGATGAGCAACGGGGCAGACGCGGCGCGCCTTCCAGCGCAAGGCGCAGGGAAGCGATTTCCTCCTGCAGAAAACGCCCGTTATCGCACAGCCAGCGCGCGGCGGGAAGAAGGTCCTGTGCAGGCAGCGCATTCAAAAACCGCACCGAACGTTCCACGGAACCCAGCAACCCGCGCGGCATACGGATACGCGCCCGTCCGCGCCCCTCCGTTTCAGCCGCAAGGGCCTTGAGGTGCGCGGGCAGCGCGTCGTCCAAAGTTGCGTCCCGATAGGCACGGGGCACGGGCCGGTGCGTACCCCATGCCAGCAAAAACAGAATCGCCAGTCCGGCCGCCGATATGATCCAATGCATCAGGCAAACCTCCGCTATTGTGTACGGAGGATAGTGTGTGCAAAGGATGGCAAAGTGATGTATGATGCGGGAATGGTTTGCGCAAGATGCACCTGCCCGCGCGAAGGCGGAGAGAGTCTCATGGAGCCGGTTTGGCCGGGATGCAAATCGGCAGTCAGCGAGGGTTGCCCGCATGATTTGAATGCATGCGCAGCGCTCCAACAGCCATTTGGAACAATCCGGCGAGGACAGCGCCTCTATAGCGCGGACAGGTAGGCATGGCACGCGCTCGCAGCGTGCTGCCCCTCGTTGATGGCGCGCACGACAAGGCTCTGGCCGATATGCATATCGCCCGCGGCAAACACGCCGCGCCGCACCGTCATAAAATTGTCGGCCACGACGCGTCCACGCGCTTCCTGGGTGAGACCATAGGCCTGAATGAGCGTTTCTTCCGGGCCGGTAAAGCCCATGGCGATCAGCACCAGGTCGGCCGGCCACCTTTTTGAGGTTCCTGGCTGCGCCTGCAGGGTCATGCGGCCGTCCGTCCCCTTATCCCAGCGTACCTCTTCGGTTTGAACGGCGCACACGCCGTGTTCGTCGCGCAGGATTTCACGGGTCTGCGTCAGGTACTGGCGGGGATCGCTTCCAAAGCGCGCGATGGCCTCCTGCTGTGCGTAATCCACCTTGAGGACACGCGGAAATTCCGGCCAGGGGTTCTGAGGCGAGCGTGTCAGGGGCGGCTTGGGCATGATTTCCAGCTGGTGCACGCTGCGGCATCCCTGCCGCAGGGCCGTGCCGACGCAGTCGGTGCCCGTATCGCCCCCGCCGATGACGATGACATGCTTGCCCTTGGCGTTGAGCGCATCGGGCAGGGTCTCCGGCCCGTCCAGCACGGCACGCGTGGCGGCGGTCAGGTAATCGAGGGCGAAAGCCACACCGGATCCCTTGCGGCCCGGCACATCCAGGTCGCGGGGCTTGCCGCTGCCTATGCAGAGCACCACCGCGTCAAATTCATGAAGAAGCGCTTCGGCGGGCAGGTCCACCCCCACATGGCAGCCGGTGCGGAAAACTACGCCCTCGGCCCGCATGAAATCCACGCGCCGTGCAATGATGCGCTTATCCAGCTTCATGTTGGGAATGCCGTAGGTGAGCAGACCACCCACGCGGTCGCTGCGCTCCAGGACGGTGACGCTGTGGCCGTAGTGGTTGAGGCGATTGGCGCATGCCAGCCCGGAGGGACCGCTGCCCACCACCGCGACGCGCTTTCCCGTGCGCGTGGCCGGGGGATGGGGCTGCATATGGCCGCTTGCGAAGGCGTTCTCAATGATGCTGAGCTCATTCTGGCGAATGGTGACCTGCGGCTGATGGATGCCGCAGGTGCAGGCGCCTTCACAGGGCGCGGGACATACCCGGCCGGTGAATTCCGGGAAGCTGTTGGTCATCAGCAGACGCTGCGCCGCCACTTCCCACTCGCCGCGGTAGAGCAGGTCATTCCATTCGGGAATCAGGTTGTTAAGCGGACAGCCGGATGGCAGGCCGCCGATCATCAGGCCGCTGTGGCAGAAGGGCACGGAACAGCTCATGCACCGCGCCGCTTGCTGCCGTTCCTCCTCCTGGGGAAGCAGGCCGTGGATCTCGTTCCAGTCGTTCAGCCGCTCCAACGGGTCGCGGTCCGGCGGCAGCTCGCGGTTATATTCCAGAAAACCAAACAGCTTGCCCATGCTCAGCCCTCCTCCTTATCATGCCGTGCCGTCAGACGCTTGTACTGAGCGGGAATAACCCGCACAAAGCGGCCTACCACCGTGCCCCAGCTCTCCAGCAAGCGCTGCCCGAGCGGACTATGGGTGCGGCGCACATGCTGCTCAATCCACTTTTTCAGCAGGACGACCTCGTCGGGATCGTCCAGCGCTTCCAGCAATACCATTTCGGTGTTGCAAAGCTGCGGGAAGGTTCCCTCCGGGTCATATACGTAGGCGATGCCGCCGCTCATGCCGGCGGCAAAGTTGCGCCCGACGCTGCCAAGCACCACGACGCGTCCGCCGGTCATATATTCGCAGCCGTGGTCGCCTACACCCTCAACCACCGCCAACGCGCCGGAGTTGCGTACGCAGAAGCGTTCGCCCGCCATGCCGCATACGTAGCATTCGCCGCTGGTGGCTCCGTAGAGCGCCACGTTTCCCGCAATGACATTTTCCTCCGGCTTTCCGGCCTGCTCCTTGGCGGGGCGAATGGAGAGGATGCCGCCGGAAAGTCCCTTGCCCAAATAGTCGTTGCAATCGCCTTCCAGAGCCAGCGTTACGCCGTGCGGCACGAAGGCGCCAAAGCTTTGACCCGCGCTGCCATGGAAGGTGAAGCGGATGGTGTCGTCGGCCAGGCCGTTTTCGCCGTAGCGCGCGGTCACCTCGCTTCCCAGAATCGTACCGGTGGCGCGATCGGTGTTATGAATGGCCAGCGATGCGGTTACGGGACGCCTGCTGTCCAGGGCAGGACGAGCCAGCACGCACAGCATGTTTTCGTCCAGCGTGGAACCCAGACGGCGACCGGTGCCCTGCTCGTGGCGGCGGACCGGGGATTCGTCCTCCGCCGGCTGGTCCAAAATCGCGCTCAGGTCAACGGTGTCGCGCTTCCAGCAGCCATCCGACGGCTTGCGGACCAGCAAATCCGTGCGGCCCACCATTTCGTCCAGTGTGCGGAAGCCCATTTGCGCCATGATTTCTCTCAGTTCCCGCGCGATAAAGCGCATGAAGCGGATCACGTATTCGGGCTTGCCCTTGAAGCGGGCGCGCAGCTCCGGCTTCTGGGTCGCGATGCCCGCGGGACAGCTGTCCAGATTGCATACGCGCATCATCACGCAGCCCATGGCGACCAGCGGCGCAGTAGCAAACCCGAATTCCTCCGCACCAAGCAGCGCGGCTACGGCCACGTCCCGCCCCGTCATGAGCTTGCCGTCGGTTTCCAGCACGACACGGCCCCGCAAGCCGTTGAGCATAAGCGTCTGCTGCGCTTCGGCCAGACCCATTTCCCAGGGCAGGCCCGCATGGCGAATGGAGGAGCGCGGGCTGGCGCCGGTGCCGCCGTCGTATCCGCTGATGAGAATCACATCCGCGCCACCCTTGGCCACGCCCGCGGCCACGGTGCCCACGCCCGCTTCTGCCACCAGCTTGACGCTGACGCGCGCCTTGCGGTTGGCGTTTTTCAGGTCGTAAATCAGTTCGGCCAGATCCTCGATGGAGTAGATATCATGATGCGGAGGCGGAGAGATCAGCCCTACGCCCGCTGTGGCATGCCGCGTTTTGGCGATCCAGGGATACACCTTTTCGCCTGGCAGCTGCCCGCCTTCGCCGGGCTTGGCGCCCTGCGCCATCTTGATCTGCAGCTCCCTGGCGTGCGTCAGATAGCTGCTGGTTACGCCGAAGCGGCCGCTGGCTACCTGCTTGATGGCGCTGGAAAGATCGTCGCCATTTGCGTCGGGCTGGTAGCGGTCCTCGTCCTCGCCGCCTTCGCCGCTGTTGCTCTTACCGCCCAGCCGGTTCATGGCGATGGCCAGGCACTCATGCGCTTCCTTGCTAAGGGAACCATAGCTCATGGCGCCGGTCTTGAAGCGCTTGACGATCGTATCCTCGCTTTCCACCTCGTCCAGAGGAATGGGCGCGCGGTCGGACCGCAGGTCCATCAGGCTGCGGAGGGTAGCCTTGCGCTCGCTTCCATCGAGTTTGGCGGAATACTGCCGGAACAGGCTGTAGTCGTCATTCCATACGGCTTGCTGGAGCATGTGGATGGTTTCAGGGTTATAGAGGTGGTATTCCTCCTCCCTGCGCCACTGAAATTCTCCGCCGGGGGCAAGCGCAGCCTCGCCCAGCGGGTCGTGGAAGGCTGCGTCATGGCGTGCGGCGTTTTCTTTTGCCACGCCGTCCAGCCCGATACCGCCGATGCGGCTGACGGTTTCGGGAAAATATTCGTCGATGAACGAGCGATTCAGGCCGACCGCCTCAAACAGCTGCGAGCCACGGTAGCTCTGCACGGTGGAGATGCCCATCTTGGACATGGTCTTGACCACGCCCTTGACAGCCGCATGCAGATAGCGCGCCTGCGCCTCGTCCTCCGAAAGAGCCGGCAAGCGCTTCTCGCGCACGCCCTCCCGCACGGTACGCAGCGCCAGGTAGGGGTTGATGGCGGTGGCGCCGTACCCGATCAGCGCCGCAAAGTGGTGCACTGCGGTGGGTTCGCCGCTTTCCAGCACGATGCTCATCTGCGTGCGGATACCGCGGCGCAAGGTGTGGGCCTGTACGCCGCTGACCGCCAGCAGGGAGGGAATCGCAGCGCGCTGCTCATCCACACCCCGGTCGCTGAGAATGAAGATGTTATAGCCTTTTTCAAACCCCTCGTCCAGCTGGCGGCAGACGCGGTCCATGGCGCTGCGCATCCCTTCCTCTCCCTGCTCCGCATCATAGAGGATGGACAGGGTCAGGGCGCGCAGGCCTTCGGTATCCAACTGCCGCAACTGGGCAAGCTGGCTGTCCGTCATCAGAGGGGAGGACAGGCGCAGCTGGCGGCAACTCTGGGGCGAAGGGGAGAGCAGATCGCCCTCCGGGCCAAGGTACACGAGCGTGGAGGTGACGATTTCCTCCCGGATGGCGTCAATGGGCGGGTTGGTCACCTGGGCAAAGAGCTGATGGAAATAGGAAAAGAGCGGCTGCGGCCTGTCCGACAGAATGGCCAGCGGCAGGTCCGCGCCCATGGAGGCGAGCGGTTCCGCGTCCTTTTCGGCCATGGGCAGAATCACGTTGCGCACCTGCTCCCACGTGTAGCCGAAGGCCTTTTGCAGCTGCCAAAGAGGCGTGGTATCCTCGACCGGAGCGGCCGCCGGGAGGTCCGCAAGGTCCACGCCCAGCTTGGCAATCCACTTGTCGTACGGATAGAGCGAGGCCATGCGGCCCTTGATCTCCACGTCATCCAGGAGGCGTCCCGCACGGGTATCCACCATCAGCATGCGGCCGGGGCGCAGGCGGTCGCGGCGCAGCACCCGTTCGGGGGGAAGATCCAGCGCGCCGGTTTCGGAGGCCATCACCAGGAGGCCGTCGGTAGTGACCAGGTAGCGGGAGGGACGCAGGCCATTTCGGTCCAGCATGGCCAGCGCCCGCACACCGTCGGTCATGGCCATGGCGGCGGGACCATCCCACGCATCCATCACGTGGCTGTGAAATTCGTAGAACGCGCGAAGCTCGCGGCTCATGGTCTGATCCTTCTCCCAGGGCTGGGGAATCATCATCATGGCCGCATGGGGCAGCGTGCGCCCCGTCAGCAGCAGAAATTCCAGCGCGTTGTCAAACATGGCGCTGTCGCTGCCATCGTCATTGACGATGGGGAACACCTGGGAAAGATCGTCGCCGAACAGGTCGGTATGCACATGGCTCTGGCGGGCGTTCATGCGCTTGCAGTTGCCATGGATGGTGTTGATTTCACCGTTGTGGATGGTGTAGCGGTTGGGGTGCGCCCGTTCCCAGCTGGGGAAGGTATTGGTGGAATAGCGGCTGTGCACCAGAGCGATGGCCGTATCATAGGACAGGTCGTTCAAATCCAGATACAGCTGGGCGACCTGACGGCTGAGCAGCATGCCCTTGTAAACGATGGTGCGGCAGGACAGGCTGGCGGCGTAAAAGTCCCCCGGCCGGGCATCCGGCGCGTAGCGCAGACGCTTTTCGGCGATCTTGCGGATGAGGTAGAGCTTGCGCTCAAACGCTTCCTCGTCGTCAATATCCGCGCTTCTTTCGATGAACGCCTGGCGGATGACCGGCATGCAGGCACGGCTGGTCTTGCCCAGCGTGGTTGCGTTGACCGGGACGCTGCGCCAGCCCAAAAACCGCTGCCCCTGCTCACGCACAATGGCCTCGAAGGCGGCTTCAGCGGCGGTGCGGCGGCTTTCCTCCCGGCTCAAAAACAGCATGCCCACGCCATAGCGGCCAGGGGCGGGCAGCGTAATCCCCATCAGATGGCATTCTCTTTCCAGAAAAGCGTGCGGCAGCTGGGTCAGGATGCCTGCGCCATCGCCCGTGTCCGGTTCCGCACCTGCTCCGCCCCGGTGTTCCAGATTGCATAGAATGTCCAGAGCCTGGGTGACGATTTTGTGCGAGCGCCTGCCAGCGATGTCCACAATCATGCCGATGCCGCAGGCGTCGTGCTCAAAGGCGGGAGAATACAGCCCCCGTTGACCGGGATACCCCATGGATGAAGCGTTCATGCAATCAGTCCTCCTGTTCGACCGCCGAAAGCGTAAAACTCCGACGAAAAATAAAAAAACGCACTCAAAAACGGAACTCCCCTTTGAGCACTATCTCATTATAACTTTCTGCCATATCTGTGGCAAGTCTGGTACAGAAGAAAAACAACAGTCCAAGCAAAATGTAAAATCTCCCCTGTGGTCGGTTGCCTGCATGGACGCTTTGTGTTACAATAAAACATCATGAATTCCCTGTAACACCGCGCTGGGCTCTTCCAGTTCCGCCGTGCGCTGCAGAAGTGTTGTGAAGGATGTGACATTATGCGCAAAGCGATTCCCTGCCTTTTGTTGCTTTTGCTGCTGCTGGCGTGTGCGCCCGCCCTCGCGGAAACCTATGTGTTTGACCAGCTCTACGCCACCATGGAGATGCCCGAGGGCTACATCGTACTCACACCGGACAACCTCAACAATTACAGCGACTGGCTGGAGGCGCGCGGCTCCTCCATGGAGATAGCATCCAATGACTTTCTGGCCCGCGGCGTGCTTTTGCAGGCATGGACGGAGGAGGGCGACGCATGTTTTGAGCTGCGTGCCGTGCAGAACGAGCGGTCCGCCTCTATCTTTGATGTCAACGAGCAGACCAGCGATGTACGCGGTGTTTATCGCACCAGTCACTACCCCAATAACGAATACGAAGGGTACGAATTCACCACCTCTGAATGGAAAAATACCGACAATGGCCGCTTCCTCGTGCTGCGCTACACCCGGCGCGACAACGGCGAAATCCTCTACCGCGGCTTTATGCGCCGCACCATTCGCAACGGCTACGAAATCGACTTTGACATGCAGATCTATGGCCGCTCTACCACCAATAAGGACAACACCAATCTTAATAAAATCTGGGAGACCTTTACCTTTGTAGAGGTGCTGCCCCTGCCGCCCAAGGCCAGCGCCCGAATCCTCATTACCGACGAGCCCCCCGCCGAAACCAACGAACAGGAGTTTGAAATCGAAGGCACCGCGGCCGAGGGCGTGACCCTGACCGCCGTGGTCATGGGACTGAGCTATCCCGAACCCATTGTAACCGAGGCGACAGCGGGTAAAAACGGCAAATTCTCCCTGCCGATCAACCTTCCGAGGGAGGGTGTGTTCCTCATCACCATTACCGGAGAATACCAGGGCGAGGAAGTGGTGGAACTGGCGTATCCGGTGACCTATCAACGCACGCTGCTTACCGTCAACTTTACCACCAAGCCCGGGGATACCGTATCGCAGGATGAGGTGGAATTTGCCGGAACGGCTGAACCCAGCGCCACCATTCAGGTTTTTTTGAACGGCGAGGATGTCATGACCAAGCGCGTGACCAGCGCGGGCAAATTCTCCTTCTCGCTGGATGCGGAGGAAGAGGGCGTCTATGAGGCGGTGCTGGCCTTCAGCAAGAAAAACCTGGCGGACCGGCGGTTCACCTTCACGTTCACACGCAAATGGACCGAAGAGGACATGATGGATTATCTTAACGAGCAGTCCATTTCGCCCTCCTACAGCCAGCTGATCGACAAGATGGAGGGCTACGAGGGCCGCATCATGGACTACAAGGCCTACATCGTGGATATCAGCGAAAGCGGAGATATGTATATCATCCGCATGGCGCTCAATCGCAAAAATGACGAGTACAGAAACATCATCCTCGTCACCTCTGAGGAAAAGCCCAATTTCCAGGTGGATGAGCGCGTGATGATGTATGGCACCTGCGCAGGCATGTCACTGAGCACGGGCGTGGAGGGCGAGGAGGAGGACCCGGAGAGCTATCCATGCTTTGAACTGCTGCTGTTTGCCTCGCTGGAATAGCGCCTGCCGCGCGTAATGGACCGGCCGCCCTGTCGGAGCATGGGCGGCCGGTTATTTCATAGAATAGAAAGGGGGAAAATGAAAAAATTTGTAACACATTTGTGATAGTTATTTGAAAAGCCTTGTATTTTGGTAACGATTTTGATATACTTTATCAAGGCGTGGTATAGGTTCGCTCCACGCCGCAGGAGGTTGAAATGACGGACATCGCAATCGTGGGAAAAGGTCCGGCGGGCTGGTCCTGCGCCATGACGGCGCGGATGCGCGGCCTTTCAGCCACGGTGATCGCGCCCGCAAACGACGCGGGACTGCTTCGGGCAGCCGAGCGCATTGATAATTATCCCGGTATGCCGCACGCATCAGGGGAGAGCATGCTGGAAAGCTTTCGCAGCCAGGCGCTTGAGCTGGGAGCCGAGGAGCGCGCGGGGCTGGTGCGGCAGATCATGCCCACGGAAAGCGGGTTCATGCTGCTGGTAGAAAACGATGTGATGGAGGCCAAGACGGTGCTGCTGGCCATGGGAGCTGCACGGCCGGTGCTGCTGCCAGGCGAGGAGGAACAGCTGGGACGGGGCGTGAGCTACTGCGCCACGTGTGACGGCATGTTCTATCGCGGCAGGCGCATTGCGGTACTGAGCGGCTCGGCGCAGGGCGTGGAGGAAAGCGCATTTTTGGCAGGCCTTGCGGCGGAGCTGGATTACTACCGGTTAAAGGCGCATGACATGACCGGGCTGGATGCGCGGATTCATCCCAGGAAGGAAAAGCCGCGGGCCATCGCCCGGGACGGCGAGGCGCTGGTGCTGCAGACCGACAGGGGCGAGCACCGCTACGACGGCATCTTTATTTTCCGGGCGGCGATGCCGCTGTCGATGCTGCTCGCGGACCTTCGCACCGAGGGCAGCTACATCCCCGTGGACCGGGGCATGCGCACCAACATTCCGGGCGTATTCGCAGCGGGCGACTGTACCGGAAAGCCCCTGCAGGTGCCCAAGGCGGTGGGGGAAGGCAATATTGCCGCCATCAGCGCCGCGGAATATATTGCGAAACGTGGATGAAACATCCATGCCGGCGCGTTATATGAACGTACCGAACCGGCGAACAAAGCCGATTTGCATCACATGGAGGAGGATGACAACATGATGAATCGCACCGTACGGAAGGTGATCTCTCTGGTTGCGGCGCTGTGCCTCGCGCTGACGGCGGGCGCCGGCGCCCTGGCCGAAGGAGCTCAGGACATGGCAGACTTTGAGGCCCTGACCCCCCTGATGGATCTGGTGTGCGCGGCTTCGCAATACTCGCCCAACGCGCCCGAATCCGTTCCCGGAGCGGACGGAGTGCTGACCGTTTCCTTTACCGACGCATTTTTCAAGGTGGGACAGACCTATGGCGCCGAGGTGGGCGTCACGGCCGACATGATCAATGACACCAACGCCCAGGCCGAGCTGCTGAGCAAGATCTTTGCCGCGCAGCTGCCGCAGCTGGAACCCGTGGTGATGACTGATGACATCAACGGCTTCATCGGCTTCCATCCCGTCACGGTCAACCGTGGAGCGGACAGCGCCACGGTACAGATCATCGGCGAGATCTATCTGGCGGACAAGCCCATGCGCGAGATGAGCGAGGCGGACTACAGCAACATCCAGTGGCTGGAGCGTGCGGTGTTCACCTTCCAGAGCGATTCCACCGCGCTCAACGGCTTCCGCCTGATGGGCTACTCCGTGGGCACCGATCTGTCCCTGGAGGATGCCATGCAGGGGTATTTCGATCAGATCGCCGTGGAGTACGAAAGCCATCTGGGCTTCACGCTGCTCTATCCTGCCGTGTTCACGGACGACCTGCTGGTGGAGAGCGATGACGGCGTCTCTGCGGAGCTGCCCGACGGTAGCGCCAGCTTCTCGGCCAAGCGCATCGACAATACCAACGGCGCCAATCTGACCGATTACGTGGGCATCATCGCCAACGGCATTACGGGCAGCACCTCGACCATCAACGAGGAGTCCCAGTATGGCACCGTGGCCTACACCACCGAGGACGGCTATTATGTCTTTGAGGTCTACATTGTGACCGACCGCTACATCTATCAGGCGGAGCTGCGCTTCCTCAGCTCGCTGATGAGCCAGTACAGCATGTACACCTCGTACCTGGAAAACAGCTTTGTGGCCAACGAGCTGTATCAGGGCTAAGCAAAGGAGCGTTTTGCCATGAAAAGAGCGGCTGCGCTGGGTCTGGCGCTGTTCCTTACGCTTGCGGGCGCGGCCGCGCTTGCCATGGAAGCCCCGCTGAATACGCAGGCGCCGTCGCCCGCCGAAAGACTGCCTCTGGCAGACGCCCTTACCGGCGAACATGTCTGGCCGTCGGACGGCGTCACGGAAAGCTGCACGCTGCGGTATCGCTACCCCCAGTTTGATGCCTGGACGGATGCCGACAAGGCCATCAATCAGTATTATCAGGCCATGGCGCAGGACATGCAGAACCTGGCCGAGCCGGTGGACGCCTCCATCGACTATGAGGTGACGCATGATTCGAGCCGGTATGTGAGCGTTGTCCTCACCTCCACCACGTTGGGCGGGGGAGGAGAAAACGTAAGCCTGTCGGCGGATACGTTCGCCCGCGACGGCCTCTATGCCGGCCAGCCCGTGAGCCTTTCGCAGGTGTTGGGGCTGGAGGAGGAGGGCGGCGAGCTGAGCGACGGGCAGAGCGTGGCGGAGCAGCTGGCCTATGAGCTGGTCTGGCAAATCGTGGAGCGTGACAGCCAGAATGCCGACGGCGACTATCTGGACGGGCTTTCAAAGGAGCAATTGACCGGCGCGTTCAGCCCCGAATCCGATTTTTATCTGGATGCGGATGGAAACGTGGTGTTTTTCATTCAGGCGGGGGAAATTGCAGGAGAAATCGCGGGAGTGCTGCGCTTTCCCTTTAACCCGGCGGAACTGCTCAGTGCCGTCAAGGAACCATAAAAGGAATACGTATAGATGCGGGTCGCGTATGCGGCCCGCCCAGCGTGAGGCCGGCTGCGCCGGCCTTTTTCGACACAGTAACGCCCCTGGCGAAAGCCAGGGGCGCGATGTTTTTGGGAAAAGTCTGTTACCGGCAGCAATTGCAACCAGTATTGCAGCCCGTGTTGCAGGCCCTGTTGCGCAGGCATACGTCGTCGTTGTTGCACAGCGAGGCGGGCGGGAAGAGAGGTAGACTGAAAAATTCATCGCACACATTTTCCGCGAATTCCTCGCAGGGCGGGATGGGGCAGAAGCCATAGGAGGGGATGAGGATCTCCACCTGGGCCAGCACCTTGAGGATGACCGTCACGCAGACCGTCAGCTTGAACTTGTTGTTGCCCTCGTAGGTGCCGGCAACGCAGATGGCGCTGACCATGCTCTCCAGGGAGTAAGGCACAATGGACTCGTCGGGGATGGACAGAAGGACGTCTTTATCCACCGTAATGACGCCCTTGCCGATGTACTCTACGCAGCGACTATCCACAAACAGGATGTCGATGGGCACGTCGATTTTGCAGCGCACGCGGGCGAAGCAGGGACGGTCGCACAGGCGTTCCACGGAAAGGTTACGGATGGTGCCTTCCGTAGTGGTGGAGCGGCAGCTTTCGAACGTGATGGGCGGCACGGGCGGGCTGGTGGGGGGCACGGTTTCGGTGGCGTCATCACAGCAGCAGTTGCAGCAGTTGTTAGCCACCATGGCGTAGCTGGTGATGGTCACTTCCTTGTCATCCAGCTGCTCCTGCTGCAGGCAGCTGTCGTATACGCGCTTGACCTGCACGCATACCTTTTCCTGCAGTCCGTCCAGCGCGCTGCCATTGGTGATGGTGCCGGGGCAGCAGCAGGGGTTGGCGTTTTTGTAAGAGTAAAAAGACATTGGCACGCCTCCTTCTTTGTTCGTCGGCCGCAGGGAGGCTTTCGCATGGCAGCGTCCCTTGCGCCGTTCACTGATACAGTATGACGGCGCGGCGAACGCGTGCGGAAAAGGTGGCGGCTTTCAAACATTCTCCGGCAGGATGCGCTCCACGGTGTAGCCCATCTCCTCAAGGCAGCTCAAAACGCTGTCTCCGCTTAGCACCAGGTGCAGCAGGCCCAGCGTCACAAAGCAGTTATTCTCCCCCTCCAGCCACTGGGCCATCTGCCGGGCCATGCGCATGTTGCGCTCGGTCACCAGTGCCGCGTGGTATTCCCTGGCCAGGTCCTGATCGGGTTCGGCGGCCATGCCGTCCAGATAGGCCCGGGCAAAGGCTTCTGCGTCGCCCATGCGCCACCAATCGGGCCATCGGTCGATGACCGCGTCCATGCCGGTGGCACTATCCGGGTTGAGGATCACGCAGCAGGTGGAGCGAAGCAGAGATTCCTGCAGTGCCGGGCTCAGGCCGTCCAGCACCTCAAGTTCAGCGCGGGTATCCTCCAGCCATGCCTCCGGCTTTCCGCCGCCGAGCTTGCGGACCTGCTCTTCCACACCCAACGCGGCGGACGCTTTGGTGCCCCGCGCCTCCAGCGTGGCGGCCACCGCCTCCGTATTGAGCATGCTCATCACGGCCCAGGGCTTGAGCGCGTTCAGGCTGTCCATGCGGTATCCCGCCTTTTGCGCCGCCTGTCTGACCAGTGCGTAGGTATCCGCGCTCACCCGGCTTTCCAGCGTGTCCCCTTCGGGACAACGCATCAGCTCCTGATAGGCGGCCTGCGCCTGCGCGCTTGCGGTATCGCACTCAAAGGCCAGCACATCCGCCGCCTCCATTGCGTCCAGAATATGCTGACCCATGGGGTACATGTCCTCGCTGCCCACATGGATGCTGCCCAGTAGATACAGATCGCTTTTTCCGCCGGTCACACGGTAGAGAATGCCGGCGCTTCCTTTCTTTTGCGGTGTGCAGCCGCCTGCGCCCAGAACCAGCAGCAACGCCAGCGCAAGGGCGGTCATCTTTCTCCCTCTTCTGTGCATGCCGTTTCCTCCAATCTTTGCGCAGCAAGGGCGATATCCTCGTCGTACAGCTGCCAGCTCGCGGGCAGCAGCGCCACGTAGGCGGGGTCATAGTAGCGATCGTCCATAAGCAGCACGATTCCCCGGTCGCTTTCGGACCGGACGACCCGCCCGGCCGCCTGCAACACCTTCTGCATGCCCGGAATTCGGCACGCATAGGCGAATCCGTCGCCAAAGTACCGCTGATAACAGGTGCGCACCGCATTCAGCCGTGCGCTGGGCACAGGCAGGCCCATGCCGATCACCGCCGCGCCGATCAGGCGTTCGCCGGGCAGATCAATGCCCTCGCTGTACAGCCCTCCCAGCACGCACAGGCCGAGCTTTGGGCCTTTTTGCTTTTCAAACGCCTCCAAAAACGCGATCTGTTCGTCCCCTTCCATATCTCGGCGCTGCACCAGCAGCGACGGCAGTCTGCCCGCATCTTCCTTCAGGCAGTCCAGCACCAGCGACAGGTAAGCATAGCTGGGAAAATAGGCGATATAGTTGCCCGGACGCGCCGCGACCAGCTCGCACAGCGCATCTGCAATCTGCCTTGCCGTGCGTTCCCGCCGGTCATACCCGGTATTCACACGCCTGCGCACCACCGCCAGATGGCGCGGATCAAATGGTGAGGGGAGTGCAAAGCAGGCATCCGCTTCCTCTCCGCCCAACAGCCGCTTCATGGCGGACAGCGGCGTCAGCGTGGCCGAAAAGAAAACCGAACCTTGCAGACCGCGCGTTACACGCGCAATCTCCCTTCCCGGCAGCAGGCAGTACACGGTAAGCGTTCGCTCCCGGCCCCGCCCTTCCAGCAATACGGCGTAGTCCTCATCCAAATGCGCCACCGCATATCGAAAGCCCATCAGCATGCGCGCAGCTTCCCCCGCTTCCGTGCCCTCGCCCTTTGCCAGTTGCTGAAGCGCGAGGGCGAGCACCTCCTCCGCCTTTTGCGCAATGCCTTCCGGCAGCGCATCCAGCGTGCGCTCAAAAGGGGCCGCTTCTTGCGCTCCCAGCGCGCGCAGCTCATGGATCAGCGCAGTCAAGGCACGGTAATACGGTGTTTTTCGTCCCGCCCGCTTGCCATGCTGCGCGCGCAGGTGGGCCAGCTCCCGGCTGTTCAACGCGCCGGACAGGCTGTCGCGCACGCGCTCCACGGCATGGTGCGCCTCGTCCACCAGCAGGGTCATGTCCCGACGGTGCTGAAACAGACGCTTGACCTGCGCGAAAGGGTCAAAGGCGTAATTCAGGTCCATCAGCACCACGTCAGCCAGTTCCACCAGCGTGAGGGCCAGCTCAAAGGGGCATACGTCATGCCGGTTCGCCGCCTGCAGGATGCGCTCGTCGGTCCAGACCGCGTCCCGGCAGGCCAGCAGCTCGTCCACCGCATCGCCCTGGCGCAGATAGTGCCCCCTGGCGCGCGGACAGAAGTCCGGATGGCAGCGCGTGGGCGCGGGGCAGAGCTTTTCCTTGGCGGTGAGAACGGTGCAGCGGGCGCGCAGGCCCTGCCGGTACATGCGCTCCAGTGCGTGGACGGGACTCTGGCGCGCGGTGTTGCGGGCCGTGAGATACAGCACCTTGCCGGTCAGCCCTTCTCCCAGAGCCTTCAGCGCGGGATACAGAACCGCCACGCTCTTGCCCGTCCCTGTGGGCAGGCCGGCGAACAGCCGCTTTTTGCGCCGGATGGCAGTATACACCTGTACGGCCAGCTCATGTTGGCCCTTTCGGTAGGTTTCATAGGGAAAAGCGAGGGCCCGAAGGCTCGCATCCCGCTCACGGCGGTAGGCGCTTTCGCGCAGGGCACGGGCCGTCCATGGCTCCAGCAGACTTTGAAGAACGGCCGTCAAAGCGTCCTGATCCAGCGTTTCCTCATGGCGCGAGAGCGCCTCGCCTGCCTCGTCCACATAGCACACGCACAGCCGTACCCGTTCGCAGGGCTTTTCCTTGGAAAGCATCGCGCCGTAGCACACCGCCTGAGCCCAGTGCACCGCCAGCGGCTCCGGGTGTGCCTGCGCGCTGAGCTTAATCTCCTCAACAAAGGGCACATCGCCATCCTCAAACAGGTCCATGCGGCCATAGACGGTCACTTCCGCCCCCAGGCAGGCAAAGGCGTGACGGATGCTCTTTTCCCTCTCGCCCCCTGCGCCTTCCTGCCGCGCACGGTGCGCCCGTCCGCCGGCGAGCATGCGCTCGGCGTCCTCCGCCGGCGTAATATCGGGCGGAAAATAGGAAAAGGCCACCAGCTCGCGCACGGAGACCCGAAACGTTTCTCCCACGGCGGTGGCCCTCCTTTTTGTCAATCCCTGCGATCGCGTGCGATGATGAGCAGACGCACCAGCTGCAACAGGCTGCTGATGGCGGCCGCCACATAGGTCATGGCCGCGGCGTTCAGCACGGCGCGCGCACCGTCCATTTCCTCGGAGCTTAAATAGCCCTGCTGATCCAGCACGCGCAGCGCCCGTCCGCTGGCATTGAACTCCACCGGCAGCGTGACCAGGGAAAACACCAGGGTGAGTGCAAAGCAGGCGATGCCCACGTAGATCAGCGGCTCCCAGCTGAACAGCAATCCCAGCAGAAAGATGGGGAAATAAAGGTTGCTGCCCAGGTTGACCACCGGCACCAGCGCGCTGCGCAGCACAAGCGGCGCATACCCTTCGTGCTGCTGCATGGCGTGTCCACATTCGTGAGCCGCAATGCCGATAGCGGCCACGCTGCTGGAGCCATACACCCCGTCGCTCAGACGCAGGGTGTTGTTTCGCGGGTCATAATGGTCTGTCAGATTGCCGGAAACGCTGCGTATGCTGACATTTCCACAGCCCGCCTGATTGAGCATGGAGCGGGCTACATCCTCCGCGCTCATGCCGCTTCGGGCATGGACGGCGCTGTACTTTCTGAAAGCGGATGAAACCCGCATCTGTGCCCACAACCCCAGAAGCAGGCCGGGAATGACAAGAATCATGGTCCAATCCCAATAGAACATCTGCGATCCTCCTTGCTGGCCGTTGGGAAACGGCCCATGCTTAGCATACACCATTCTGCCGGAAATTCAACCCGCCGGGCGCCGAAATGTCGTTTTTGTGCCGCGTATACCTCACGCTGGCCGCGGGCAGGCTATAGGCGGGAGGGATGCGTATGCTCCGAAGGCTTCATCCGCGGTGTTCCCTGTGGCTGAACGCAGCGCTGGCGCTGGTCTGCGCCGCGGTTTTTTTATTGGCGCTGCTCTGGCCCCTTCATTCATTGGGTACGACCGTGGCGTATACCCCGGAGGAACGCTCCCTGCTGGAAGCGCTTGAAAGCGGAGAGATCATCCGCCTGCATGTGCTGGCCGACGGCGACGACGCAGAGAGTCAGCGCGTCAAACTGTGCGTGCGTGATGCGCTGATCGCCGCCTTTGGCGAAATGCTGCTGGACGCCTCTCAGACCGATGCGGACACAGTGTACGAAACGCTTTTGACCCATGTATCCCAGATGGAGGAAGCGGCGCTGGCCTGTGCCCGTGAAAACGGATTTACAGGGCCCGTTACCGCCGAGGCGGGGGTGCTGACGCTTCCGGCCAAAACCTACGGACAGGTCACGTTGCCGGAGGGAGACTACCGCGCTCTGCGGGTAACGCTGGGCAGCGGGCAGGGGCAAAACTGGTGGTGCGTGCTGTTTCCCCAGCTGTGCCTGGCGGTTTCCTCCGAGGGCGTGGAAGCACAGCCCGCCGAGGTACCCGACCTGACCTGGGACACGAAACGCATCTTCTCCCAATGGCTGATTTTTCCCCTTTGACGGACAATCCGTCACAAACTATGCTATAATAGTCGCATCTCAATCACTGGAGGTGCGCCGCGATGCCAGGCTCTTTTTTGCCCGTTACGCCTGAGGAGGTTGCTCAACGGGGATGGGATGCGCCCGATTTTGTCTACGCCGTAGGCGAGGCATATGTGGATCATCCCTCCTTCGGTCACGCCATCATCGGCCGGGTGCTGGAGGCCGCAGGCTACCGCGTGGCGATGCTCTGCCTGCCGGAATACCACAGTGCGGAAGCGTTCAAGCGCTTTGGAAGGCCAAAGCTGGGTTTCCTGGTTTCCTCCGGGGTCATCGACAGCATGGTCAACCACTATACCGTAGCCCGCAAACGGCGCAATACCGACGTGTACGCGCCCGGCGGACGTGCCGGCCTGCGTCCCGACCGCGCGGTCACGGTGTACTGCAACCGCATCCATGAAGCATATCCGGGCATACCGGTGCTCATCGGTGGGGTGGAGGCTTCGCTGCGCCGGTTTTCGCACTATGATTACTGGGACAACAAGGTACGCCGCAGCGTCCTGGTGGATAGCGCCGCCACGCTGCTGCTTTACGGCATGGGCGAAAACACCATTCTGGATTGCTGCGACTGGGTGCGCCGGGGTATGCCCGCGCACGAGCTGCCCAGGCTGCGCGGCGCGTGCTACATGGCCAAGCAGCCTCCCAGAGACGCGCTGCTGCTGCCATCCCATGCCGAGATCACCGCGGACAAGCGTGCCTACTGCCGGGCTTTTCTGCTGGAATATCAGGAGCAGGACCCCGTGCGTGGGCACGCGCTGTGCCAGCAGCAGGATGCGCAGCGTTATCTGGTGCAGAACCCGCCCGCGCTTCCGCTCACGCGTCAGGAGCTGGACCGCGTATACGACCTGCCCTTCACCCGTCTAGCTCACCCGATGTATGACGCCCAGGGCGGCGTGCCCGCGCTCCAGGAGGTGCGCTTCTCCATCAGTGCGGTACGCGGCTGCTTTGGGGCGTGCAGCTTTTGCGCCCTCACCTTTCATCAGGGGCGCATCGTCTCCTCCCGAAGCGAGGAATCCCTGCTGAAGGAAGCGCGCCTTCTGGCTTCTTTCCCTGATTTTAAGGGCTACATCCACGATGTGGGCGGCCCAACGGCCAATTTCCGCCAGCCCGCCTGCGACCGCCAGCTTCGGGAAGGCGTCTGTAGAAACCGGCAATGCCTTTACCCAACCCCCTGTAAGCATATGCGCGTAAGCCATACCGAGCTTGTTTCGCTTCTTCGCAAAATGCGGGCCATTCCGGGCGTGAAAAAGGTGTTCATCCGCTCCGGCATCCGCTATGATTATCTCATGGCCGATAAAAGCGATCAGTTTCTGACCGAGCTGTGCCGTTATCATGTGAGCGGCCAGTTGAAGGTCGCGCCGGAGCATATCAGCCCGAATGTGCTCGCCCGCATGGGCAAGCCACGGCGGGAGGTTTACGAGGCGTTTGTGGAGCGCTACAACGCCGTCAACCGGAAGTACGGCCTCAATCAGTATCTGGTGCCCTACCTGATGAGCAGTCATCCGGGCGGCACGCTCAAGGATGCGGTGGAGCTGGCGGAGTATCTGCGCGATACGGGCCATCAGCCGGAGCAGGTGCAGGATTTCTATCCCACCCCGGGCACCCTGAGCACCTGCATGTATTACACCGGCCTGGACCCGCGCGATATGCAGCCGGTCTACGTGCCCAAGAATCCCCATGAAAAGGCCATGCAGCGCGCCCTCTTGCAGTACCGCAACCCGGCCAATCACGATTTGGTGCGCGAGGCGCTGCGCCTGTTAGGCAGGGAGGATCTGATTGGCTTTGGTCCTCATGCGCTGGTGCCGCCGCGCACAATTCGCTCCTCAGCAGAGCGGTATTCCCGCGAAACGGCCGCCTCCAGGGCGAAAAGCGCCCGTACTCACGGGAGCGCTCCCGCCAGGTCGAGCGTTCCCGCATCCCGCCGCACGGACTGCGTTGCTCCCCGGCAGGGAGGCCGTCGCGCCGGCGCCGGACGCAAAGGGGGCGGGCGTTCATGAACCTGTGCAGCTACTGGCGGGCTGTTCTCGCACAGGATGCGGACGGCATGCGCGCATTTCTCGCGCCGGACGCAGTGGTTCGCTGGCCCAACACGCGCGAGCGCTTTACAGCGGAGGAATTTATTCGGGTTAATTGCGCCTATCCCGGCGCATGGAAAGGCGGGCTGGAACGCGTGGAGTATGCCGGCGACGTGGCCATCTGCGTGGTCCTGGTCCAGTCGGCGGATGATGCACAGTCGCTGCACGCGGTTTCTTTCCTGCGCCTGCACGGAGACAGGATTGTTCAGATCGACGAATACTGGAGCGACGACGGTCCCGTGCCGCCATGGCGGATGAAACTGCTTGCCGGTGGACTTGCTGCAAAGCAGCCAAAGCGACCTGGGGTGTGAGCAAACAAGGGATGCGCGCAGCAGCGCACAGAACGCCGATGTTTGCGAAGAAAGGTATCCTGGCGGAACGATTGAACGAACGTTCCTGTGAATCGTATACTCTCCGGATGAATTGCCTTTCAGGATCAAAGGGGCTTTCCTTCAAATTGACGCGCTGCTCGAATTGTGCTATGATACCGCCAGTATGCACATGGGAGGACAGGCATGATCCGCTTGATCGCTACGGACCTGGATGGAACTTTGCTGGAGCCGGACGGCACCCTGCCGGACGGGACATATGAAACGGTGGAGGAGCTTACGCGCAGGGGCGTGCTGTTCACCGCGTGCAGCGGCCGGCAGTACGGCAACCTGCGCCGTCTATTTGCGCCGGTGGCGCGGCATATGGCTTTTATCTGTGAAAACGGAGCGCTTTGCTTTTATGGGGGAGAGGTGATCGGCGCCATTCCCATTCCGGAGGATATGGCGCGGGAGATCATCGCGGATATTGAGGCGGCGGGCATGAACCTGCTGATCAGCGGCCGTCACACCACCTATATGCTGGATCGGAATCGCCGTTATACAGATGATATCGTCTACCGTCTGCGCAATACCGTTACCATCGTGGATCGTCCGGATGACATCGCCGAACCCATGCTCAAAATTTCCGGACAGATCGATGAGGGATTGGAGGATATCGCTCCGGCGCTTTTGAAAAAATGGGGAAGCAGGCTGACCGCGACGGTGTCCGGCCGCGACTGGTTTGACTTTACCGCAGCCAACAAGGGCATGGGCATGCGGATGCTCATGGAGCGCACGGGCATTTCAAAGGAAGAAACTGCCGCTTTTGGCGACAACTTCAACGATGAAACCATGCTGGACAGCGTGGGCCATCCGTTTTTGATGCGGCATGCCAACCCGGCGCTGCGTAAGCCGGGAATCCATCTGTGCGAAAAAGAGCTGCCGGTTTTGCGGCAGCTGATTGAGACCGGAACCTTTCCGGAATCGGGATTTATCGGATAAAATTGGTGCGAAGAGGCGCTTCCGGCTCGGGCTGGGGCACGCCTGCCTGACGGCCGGCCTCCATGCATTTGAGCAGCCAGGCCATGTTGCGTGCCAGCGTGCGCATGGTTTGAAGGCCCTCTTCATCCTTGCGGACCTCGTCGGGCGTATTTCCGTGCACCTGGTTCCAGTATTGCGAGGAAACCACCGGCATGCAGTTGATGGTGAAAAAGCGGTTGATATCATCGAAGGTGGTAGCGCATCCGCCGCGCCGCGCACTGACCACCGCGGCGGCGGGCTTGCCTGCCAGACGCGCACCCTGGCTGTAAAACAGCCGGTCCATAAAGCATTTCAGCTGGCCGGAAATGCCCGCGTAAAACACCGGAGAGCCAAATACCAGCCCGTCGGCTTCAACCAGCTTTTCTGCCAGCGCGTTTACCGCGTCGTCAAATACGCAGCGACCCGCCTTCCGGCAATAGCCGCAGCCGATGCAGCCGTGAATGGCGGCCTTGCCGATATGCACGATTTCCGTTTCCACGCCCTGACGGCCGAACTCGTCCGCCATTTCCTTCAGCGCTGTATAGGTGCAGCCCTTCTCATTGGGGCTGCCGTTGACCAGAACCACTTTCATTGCTGTTCCCTCCTTAGGTTCCTTATCAGTATAGCACAAAAACACCGGGGAAGAACATCCCCTGGACAGAAATAAGCATCCACGCTATGCGTTCAAATGCCCTTTACGATGGCGCGAAGCCGGTTGTCCGCAACAAAAGGCGCTGTCCTCGGATCACCGTCCGCACGGTAGACCGCCAGGCTTCCCAAATCAAAGATGGAGCTCCAGACGGTCTCGAAATCCGGAATGTCGTCATATTGGCACATGAAACCCTCATCGCCTTTCAACAGCCGCATGGCCGCCTCGGTTTGATCGCCCTGCATCGGAGTGGAAAAATGATCAATCACGGTCCTGTAGCGTTTGGCAGAATGAAAGTCTCCGTCGCCGGAGCAGTCGCCGCATCCACTGGGTTCATCCAAAAAACGGTTTACGGCGCACACCACTCGTCCTCCCGGCAGAGAAATGGGGGGGCGCACCCGTTTGACGCAAGGTGTGCATTCGACAACCGCCATTTCTCCGCTCGCGTCGGCCAGCAGCAGGTTGCAGTTGCCCGCGATGGGCAACGCCATCAGCAGGTCAAGGGCGTGCTTTGCACTGACGGCCCGTTCAAGCAAATATCTGACCACAAAACAGGCATTCAGACCGGGCCGCAGCTGTTCGGGGTTTGTGAGCACGAAGGTCATGGCTGCGACCAGGCCGTGTTCGTTCAGCCCTTCCTCGCCGTTGATGAACGAGGAGGTTGTCATGCAAAACCGGTTTCCTCCGTTGGGAAGGTACAGTTCGCTTTTGCTCGCCTGCTTCAAATAGGGCGGCAAATCATTGTTTCTTCCATAAAGGGTGCAGCTGCCATTGCTGTGAGCAAAGGCGGTGCATCCTCTGATCTCAGTGGGCAGGTTATCCTCCAGATTATACATGCAGCATCCCATGCACAGCAGCCAGGAGGCCAGAGCGGCGTAATCTGTGCCAGTTGCTTCGCTCACGCCCCTGATTTCCGCGCAGACCTCCGGGAAAAAATGCCTGAGGATGGCTTCGCTTCGTTTGCCATGTTCCAGTTGAAAACGGTCCAGACGCAAGGGAAAGGTTATGCCATTTCGCTTCAGAAGCGTTCCACGCTCCACGCCCATTTGAAAATAATCGCCTTTCCAGACCAGGTATTGCATTTCTTTTCCTCCATTTCGGCCCCGCTTGCAGAGGGGCAGTTTTTGTCGTGAGGCAGTGTAATTGAATAAAAATTGAATTGCAATACCCTGGGGCATCATCTCACGCAATCAAACAGCGGCATGGCCTTGGCCATGCCGCTTAGCGTGTCGAAAAAGTCCGGCTTCGCCGGCCTTTCAGCCTGTCAAAAAAGGTCGCATCATGCGGCCTTTTCTGATATACTAAAGTCAGGTGATGAAGATGCTAAAGAAAGAAGCGGAGCAGCGACAGGCAGTAGAAATGCTGTGCACAGATATGTTGGTACCCAGAGAACACTTGCTGCGGAAGATCGACGCTGCGGTAAATTTCGCACGTATTTACGAATTGGTGGAAGATTTATACTGTGAGGATAACGGACGCCCCAGCTGCGATCCGGTGGTTCTGTTTAAGCTGGTGATGATCCAGCACTTGTTTGGCATCCGTTCTTTGCGGCAGACCATGCGGGATGCGGAAGTGAATGTGGCCTATCGATGGTTTCTGGG
>UQEF01000027.1 GCA_900540045.1 uncultured Eubacteriales bacterium
GGGCCAGCAAATCTGCGAAACGCTCAAGATGCATCAGGGGCTGAACAAAAAGCAGGCCCGCGAAAAGGGCATTGAAATGCTCAAAAAGGTGGGCATCCCCACGCCCGAAAAGGTCATCGACGACTATCCCCACCAGTTGTCCGGCGGCATGCGCCAGCGCGTGATGATCGCCATGGCGCTTGCCTGTAACCCTGCCATCCTGATTGCCGATGAGCCCACCACCGCCCTGGACGTGACCATTCAGGCGCAGATTTTGAAGCTGCTGGGCGAGCTGAAAAAGGAAATGAACACCGCCATCATCCTGATAACGCACGACCTGGGCATTGTGGCCCAGATTGCGCAAAACGTGATGGTCATGTATGCGGGGCAGGCGGTGGAATACGCCGATGTGCGCACGCTGTTCAAAAACACCCTTCACCCCTATACGCTGGGGCTGCTGAAGTCCATTCCCGTGATTGGCGATGACAAGGACAGCCTGTTTAGCATCAAAGGCTCGATTCCCAGCGCCAAGGATTACCCCAAGGGCTGCCGTTTCTGCCCCCGCTGTGACCGTGCAATGGGGAAATGCATGAACGAAGCGCCCGAACTGACCGAGGCGGAACCCGGCCACTGGGTGCGCTGCTGGCTGTATGAAGGGGGGAAGAACAATGGCTAAGGTCCTTTTGAGCGTGAAGGATCTCAAAGTGTACTACCCGGTTCGCAAAGGCTTTTTCAAGCTGAAAAAGGCCTATGTAAAAGCGGTGGATGGCGTCAGCTTCGATGTCTACGAGGGCGAGGCCTTTGGCATCGTGGGCGAATCCGGCTGCGGCAAGTCCACCACGGGCCATACCATTGTGGGTCTGTTGCAGCCCTATGCCGGTGAAATCAGCTTTGACGGAAAAGTGATTTCCGGGAAAAAGCGCACGGCGGATCAGTCCACCCAATCCCAGATTATTTTCCAGGACCCCTATTCCTCGCTGGACCCGCGTTTTACCGTTGGCCGGCTGATTGCCGAGCCTTTGAAAGTCAATACCAACATGACCCGGGCGGATATCAACGCCAAAGTCAAAAAGCTCATGAAGGACGTGGGCCTCAACGAAAGCCAGATTACCAAATATCCGCATGAGTTTTCCGGCGGCCAGCGCCAGCGCATCGGCGTGGCGCGCTCCCTGGCTTTGGAACCCAAGCTCGTGGTATGCGATGAGCCGGTTTCCGCGCTGGACGTTTCCATTCAGGCGCAGATTCTCAACCTGATGCAGGAGCTGCAAAAGAAGTATAACCTCACCTATGTGTTTATTTCGCACAACCTCAGCGTGGTGTATCACCTCTGCGACCGCATTGCCGTGATGTACCTGGGCAATGTGGTGGAAATCGCCACCAAGCGGGAGCTGTTTGAGCGGCCCAGCCATCCCTACACCCAGGCGCTGCTCAACGCCATCCCCGTACCGGACCCGGACCGTCCCATGCACCCGACCGTTCTTAGCGGCGATGTGCCCTCGCCCCTCAATCCGCCCAGCGGCTGCTGCTTCCACACCCGCTGTCCCCATGCGACCGACGAATGCCGCCGCGTCAAGCCTCAGCTCAGGCAGAACGCTCCCGGCCACTTCACCGCATGCCACCTTTGCCAGGAGGTTTCCCAGCCGACGGCCTAATCCAAGGGAGGAACTATGGATACCATTGAACTGAAGGATTTTCTGGATTTTACCTACCTGTCGGACGTTGCGCTTTCGCCCGACGGCAGCCGGGCCGCCTATCTGCGCCATCGGTGCGACACCGAAAAGGACGGATACGCAACCCAGCTGTGGGTGATCGGCCCCGACGGCCACGGCGCGGCTGTGGGCGCTGAGGGCAAAAAGCCGCTGGTCGCCTGGGAAAACGGCGACACGCTGCTCTATGGCGTTCCCGGCGGGGAAGCGACCTCCTTCACCCGCTACTACGCTGCCACCGGACTGTCTGTACCGGCCTTTACGGTGCCGCTGGAGGCGCGCTCCATCGAGGCGCTGGGCGGGGGGATCTATCTGCTCAGCGCCAGGACGGTGCTGCATCCCCAGGACCGTCAGGATGACGACTGCGTGATCGTAACCGACCTGCCCGTTCAGTCCAACGGCACGGGCTATGTTTCCGGCACCCGGATCTCCCTGTTTCTCTTTGACATCCGTGATGGCGGCCTGAAGCAGATTACCCCTCCTACCTTTGAAACCATGCAGTTCAGCTATTGCGCCCAATGGCAGAAAATCGTGCTGTCGGGACAATGCTTTGAGGACAAGCGCATCATCAAGGGAGGCATTTCCGTCTACGACCTGGCCGACGGCTCGTTCCGGCAGGTGCTGACGCCCGGTGATTACCGCGTGACCTGGGTTTCCATGCTGGAAGGGCAGGTGGTGTTTGCGGGCACCCTGGGCCATTACAACACCATTATGGAAAATCCGCACTTCTACCTGCTGGATCTCGCGACGGGGGATATCCGCGATTACGCCTATCCCGATCTGTATATCGGCGGCCTGACGGTGGGCAGCGACTGCCGCTATGGCGGCGGCATTCACTGCAAGGAGATGAACGGAAGCATCTACTTTACCGCCGCAAAGATCGGCGATTCGCCGCTGTTCGAGCTTGCCCCTTCGGGCGAAACCCGCGAGGTGACCCGCGTTCACGGATCGGTGGACTGCTTTGATGTGGCCGCCGGCCGGTGCGTCATCGTGGGCATGCGGGATATGGGGCTGGAAGAGGTGTATTCCCTGAATCTGGCGGATGGAAGCGAAACCGCGCTTACGGACTGGAACGGCCCGTATATCCGTTCCCATGCCGTGGTACGGCCGCAGCCCCTGTTCTTTCCCAACGATGAAGGAAGCACCGTTTCCGGCTGGGTAATGGAGCCCCTGGGATTCGACAGCTCCAAAAAATATCCTGCGATTCTGGACATTCATGGCGGCCCCAAGGGCAGCTATGGCGAGGTCTACTATCATGAAATGCAGATTTGGGCGCAGGCGGGTTATTTCGTGTTTTTCTGCAATCCCCGCGGCTCCGACGGCCATGGCGACGCCTATTCCCGCATTATGGGCCTCAACGGCACCAAGGATTACGACGACCTGATGAACTTCACCGACCTGGTGCTGGCCCGCTATCCCCAGATCGATCCTGAAAGGATCGGTGTGACCGGCGGTTCCTACGGCGGCTACATGACCAACTGGATTGTGGGGCATACCGACCGTTTCCGCTGTGCGGCGACCCAGCGCAGCATTGGCGACTGGATCGTTCACGAATACAACTGCGACACCGGCTATTGGGTCACCAGCGAGAACTTCCCGCCCAATGCCATTGTCTCGGCCCGCGCGGCCTGGGATGATTCGCCCGGCAAATATGCCATCAACTGCAAAACGCCGCTTTTGTTTATCCACTCCGATCAGGATACGCGCTGCACGCTGCCGGAAGCCATGGCGATGTATGCCGGAGCCATCCGCGCCGGGGCCACGGTGCGCATGTGCCTGTTCCATGGGGAAAACCACGAGCTTTCCCGCTCGGGCAAACCCTCCAACCGGGTCAAGCGCCTTGAGGAGATTACCGCGTGGATGGACCGCTATTTAAAGGAGGCGCAGGCATGAAAACCGCGTTGATGGATCTGATGGACTACCGCTTCGTATCCGCTCCCCGGATCAGCCCGGACGGCGGCGCATGCGCCTTTTTGACCTATCGGGCCAAGGCGGACAAAAGTGGTTATGATTCCTATGTGCGGGTCATTTCTCCCACTTCCGGCGCGGCTCTGAACTACGTGGCGCCCATGGGCTGCGGCTCTCTGGCGTGGCTTGGGGACGGCTCGCTGGCCGTGGCGCTTGCGCAGGAAGGCGGTACGGGCATATATGCGCTTACGGCGCAGGGCGGCTGCGAGCAATGGGGGTTCCTGCCCTTTGCGGCCACCCTGGAGGACGGCCTTCGGGACGGACGCCTGCTGCTGAGCGCCACGCGTCCCCTCACGGCGGAGAAGGCCGCCGAGGATGGGCACTTTACCGTGCTGGATGAATTTCCTTTCTGGTATAATGGCAGGGGCTTTATCTCCAAGATGCGCAGGCAGCTGTTTTTGATGGAAAAAGACGGCCAACCCGAGCGCATCTCCCCTGAAAACATGGACGTGGCCCATGTGGCCTGCGATGCGGATCAAAACCGCATCGTCTATTCCGGCGCGGTGGTGGACGCCATCCGCCCGGACTGGGATGCCGTGGGCTGCTACGATGCAGCCGCCGGACGCAATTTCCTGCCGGTGGACAGCCGCCGGTGGCGGGTGCGCCAGGTGGCCGCGCTCAATGGTTTGCCCGTGATTGTGGCATCCGGCGCGGATGAAAGCTATTATGCCGCGCCCAAGGTGGTGAGCGTAAATCTGCAGGGCGAGGAAACCGTGCTGGCCGCGCCGGGAATGCACATTGCCAACTCCGTCGTAACCGATGTGCGTTACGGGGCCTCCAACGTGGTGCTGGCGCGCGGAGGCTGCCTCTATTTCGTGGCTACCGAGGGGTACGGCTCTCAACTCTACCGCATGGAAGCTTCGGGGCGCATGGAGCGCCTGACCCATGGCGAAGGCATGGTGGATGGCTTTGACGTCTGCGGAAGCCTGATTGTGTTTTCCGGCCTGCGTGATATGCGCCTTAGCGAACTGTATCGCCTGGACGGCGGCAGCGAAGTGCCGCTGACCACCCTCAACGGCGATGTGCGCGCCCCCATGCCCGAAGATATCCACTTCACCAATTCGGAGGGCGTGGAGGTCTACGGGCTGGTGCGCAGGCCCGAGGTGCCGCAGGAGAAAAAATGTCCCGGCGTGCTGGTGATCCACGGCGGTCCGAACGGGGCGTTTGGCCATGTATTCCACCATGAGATGCAGACGCTTTGTGATCTGGGCTATTACGTATTCTGCTGCAACCCCACCGGGTCCGACGGGCGGGGAGAGGCCTTTGGCGATGTGAGCGGCCGCTGGGGCACCGTGGATTACGACGATCTGATGCGCTTTACGGACAAGGTGCTCGAAACGTATCCCCAGATTGATCCCGCCCGGCTGTGTGTGTTCGGCGGTTCCTACGGCGGCTACATGACCAACTGGATCATCGGGCATACGGACCGCTTCTGCTGCGCCATTTCGGACCGTTCCATCTCCAACTGTCCCTCCAAGGATGTGACGGGCGACAACGGCATCCGCTTTGGTGAAATGCACATGAAATCCAATGTGTACATCAATCCCGAGTATATGTGGGACCGTTCTCCCCTGAAATATGCCCACCAGGTGAAAACGCCTACGCTTTTCATCCATGGCGATGCGGATACCCGCTGCCATCTGAGCCAGGCCATGATGATGTTCACGGCAATCCGGGAAAACGGCGTGCCGGCCCGTATGGCGATCTTCAAGGGGGAAACGCATGAACTGTGCCGTTCTGGAAAGCCCCGCAACCGCTTGCGCCGGTTAAAAGAGGTTGAACAGTGGCTCGCTGCCTATTGCGGAAGGGATTGACATTTGGAAAAATCCTTCTATACTGATTATATAGAATGTTTATGCCCAAACCCAATAGAGACAGGATGTGCTGATATGGCGCGATACAGCAAATATTCTGAAGGCGAATTGGTCGATTACATCCGGCGCGCAATTTTGGCGGGAAAATACAAGCCGCGGGAGCATCTGGTGGAGAAGGAGCTATCCGACTACTATCACGTCAGCCGCACCCCCATTCGGGAGGCCCTGCGCCAGCTGGAAACCATGGGGCTGGTCGTTCGCGAAAAGCACAAAGGGGCCATGGTGGCGGATATCGACCTGAAAACCATCCACGAAATGCAGGATGTGCGCGCCTGCCTGGAGGGCATGATTGCCCGGCTGGCCGCCCAGCGAATTGGCCTGGAGGACCTTTCCATACTGGAAAAATTCGTTATTAAAATGGAGCAGGCCACTCTGGAGCTGGACATTGAGGAGTATACCCGCAACAACAACGCCTTTCACACGCATATCGCCAGCTGCTGCGGCAACGACTATCTGGTGGATTCCCTGCATGCGATTCTCAAAAAGACGATTCACCGCCCTTGCCGCACGTGGGAAGGACTGGGCGATGTGGAGCATACCAACCGCTGCCACCGGGAAATACTGGAGGCGCTTAAGACGCACGAAGCGCTGCGGGCACAGGAGGCAGCCACGCAGCATGTGCTCAACGCGCTGGAAACGCAAAAGCATTTCCTGCAATAGCATGACGGCCTGGCCCATTTCACGGGGAATGAGCCATACTCGAAGGGGGCTGATTCCTCTTGGAATCAGCCCCCTTCGTCGGTGGTCCGGGAAGCCGGGATGCTGACAGGGCGGGGGGGCAGGGGCCTGCGGTCCCTGCCGTATGCGGCAGCATTTTCCGCGAGCACTGCTGGCATCATCCGCCCGGCGGGTGATTTTGGTCGGGGAGGATCGGTTCCGCCGTTGTGCGCACCCGCCGGCGGGAACGGTATCGGGAGCATGGCGTCCGGCCGCGCACGCCGTTCATCAGCGCGGCATTGGCCTGTGAATGACGTTGATCTGTGAAAGAGCACGATGGACTGCATGAAAAAACACGAAGGAGGAGCTTATGCGAGAAATTCAGTTTCCGTACGGCAGGGGCCATCTGACCTGCGCATTGGAGGAGGACCGGCTCCATGATGTGCTGCTTTCCGGTGTGGAAAGCTATGTGCCCGAACACGACCAGCAGGAGCTTGTGCGGCTGGCGCTGGAAAATCCCGTTGGGCAGCCACGGCTGAGCAAGCTGGCGGAGGGAAAGAAAAACATTGTCGTTATTACCAGCGACCATACCCGTCCCGTGCCCAGCAAGATTACCCTTCCGCTGCTGCTTGAAGAAATCCGCCGGGGCGCCCCGCAGGCGGACATCACCATCCTGGTGGCGACGGGCTGCCACCGCAGCATGACGGAGGCGGAGCAGCTGGACAAGTTTGGAGAGGACGTGTGCCGGCGGGAGAAGATCGTCGTTCATGACTGCGACGACGCCGAAAACCTGACGGATATTGGGCAGCTTCCCTCCGGGGGCCGCTGCATCGTAAACCGCCTGGCGGTGGAGGCGGATTTGCTGGTGGCGGAGGGGTTTATTGAACCGCACTTTTTTGCGGGCTTTTCCGGCGGCAGAAAGGCCGTGCTGCCGGGCGTTGCCGGCCGCGCCACCGTGCTGGAGAACCACTGCTCGCACCATATTGCGCATGAGAAGGCCCGGACCGGCATTCTGGAAGGTAATCCCATTCACGAGGACATGGTGTGGGCCGCACGCCGCGCCGGGCTGGCCTTCATCCTCAATGTGGTGCTGAACGCCGAAAAGAAAATCATCTTTGCGGTGGCGGGCGATATGGAGGAGGCGCATGCGCGCGGCTGCGATTTCCTCAGCCGTATCTGCCGCGTGTCGGGCAAGGCATCCGATATCGTGATTACGACCAACGGAGGCTATCCGCTGGACCAGAATGTCTACCAGTCGCCAAAAGGCATGACGGCGGCCGAGACGGTGGTGCGGGATGGGGGCGTCATTATCATGCTGGCGAGCTCCAGCGACGGTGTAGGCGGCGATGTGTTCTATCACCAGCTGGCGGACGAGGCGGATATCAACAGGACGATGGCGATGTTCCTCAGCCGCGAACCCGCGCAGACGGTGCCGGACCAGTGGCAGGCGCAGATTCTGCTGCGCATTCTGAAAAAAGCCAGCGTGATCTATGTCTCGGAGCTGCCGGACGAGACCATCCGGGCCCTGCACATGACGCCGGCACACAGCCTGCAGGAAGCGCTTGAGCTGGCCTGCGAACGCCTGGGCAATCCGAATGCATCCATCACGGCCATTCCGGACGGCGTATCGGTTGTCACAACGCTGAAGGAATAAGCCTTCAAAAAACAGCAGGGACTGCGCAGGCGCAGCCGGCCGCGCACGCCGCAGCGAAAGCCCGGAAAAGCGAAGGGCGGGAGAAAGGCACCCAGGCGTTCTTTTTGCAGGGGGATTTGTCCGTCAGCGCAGGGCGGAATGGATTTTGCTCGGATCAATCCGATCAGAAACCGAAGGGGGAGACGGCTCTTTTACGAGACGCTCCCCTTTCGGCGTGCGGAAAAGCGCGCCCCATGGACGGGAGCGTTTTTGCACCCTTGGCAGGGCCTGCCTTCTGTGCTACAATGAACGGGAATGCTGTGTTTTCCAATGCGACCCCTCCCCCGGAAAGGACCGTAAACGCATGCAAACGCGCAAGCTGACGAAGTATCACATCCACACGGGCCGGCTGACCCGCCCCGTCGATTTCGCTGTGGTCAGCGACCTGCATGACGAGGCCTACGACGACCTGTGGCCCATGCTGGATGGTGCCGATGCGCTGCTGGTGCCCGGCGATGTGTGCGACCGGTACCGCCAGTCCTCGGCCAGGGGCGTCGCTTTCCTGAAGGAAGCGGCCGGCCGGCTGCCCACTTTTTTTTCACTGGGCAATCACGAAACGCGGCAGAAGCAGTTCCGCCTGCTGGTGGGCGATCTGGAGCGGACGGGCGCGGAGGTGCTGATCAACCGCTATGTGCGCTTCGGGGAATGCTGGATCGGCGGATGGTATCCGCCTTCCATCGTGCGCGAGCCCGACATGATGGATCAGTTTGAAAAGCTGGACGGCGTGAAGGTGCTGCTTTGCCATAAGCCGGAGCATTACATCAAATTCATGCGCGGGCGCGCGCTGGACCTGGTGGTGGCCGGGCACGCGCACGGCGGACAGATCCGCGTGGCCGGACGCGGGGTGTTTTCGCCGGGTCAGGGGCTTTTTCCCCGCTATACCTGCGGCGTGGTGGACGGGCGGATGGTCATCTCCGCAGGAGCGGGCAACCCGGTGCATCTGCCGCGCTGGGGCAATCCCTGCGAGGTACTGCGCGTCACGCTGGACTGAAATTCCGCCGAAGAAGGAGGTCGTTCCCATGGGACAGTGCCGGGAGATACGCTGTGAGGACATCGCCGCGACGGTTGCGCGGCTGTGTGTGCAAGCCTGCACGCTGCTGCCGGAGCCGGTGCGGGAGCTGCTGGAGGGGGCCTGCGAAACGGAGCCCTTCCCGCCTGCCCGGGAAACGCTGCAGCTGATTTGTCATAACGCCGACGTGGCGCGTGAGCGCTGCATGCCCATCTGCCAGGATACCGGCATGGCCGTGGTCTATGCCGAGCTGGGACAGGATGCGCATATCTGCGGCGGGCTGCTGGAGGATGCGGTCAACGAGGGCGTCAGGCGCGGATACACCGACGGTTACCTGCGCAAGTCCGTGGTGCGCGACCCCATCCGCCGTGGAAATACGGGCGATAACACCCCCGCCGTGCTGCATGTGCGGCTGGTTGCGGGCGACCGGCTTAGGCTGACGGTCGCGCCCAAGGGATTCGGCAGCGAGAATATGAGCCGCCTGTGCATGCTCACCCCTGCCCAGGGCCTGGAGGGCGTAAAGGACTTTGTGGTGGAAACGGCGCGCCTTGCGGGCGCCAACCCCTGTCCGCCCATGATGCTGGGCGTGGGTGTGGGCGGTACCTTTGAGCGCGTGGCGGAGCTGGCCAAGGAGGCCCTCGTGGAGCTGCGCCAGGGGCCGCATCCCGACCCCTATTACGATGCGCTGGAACGGGAGCTGACGCAGCGCGTCAACGCCCTGGGCGTCGGACCTCAGGGCTTCGGAGGGAAAACCACGGCGCTCAGCGTGCGCATCAAGGCAGCGCCTACCCATATCGCCGGCCTGCCGGTTGCGGTCAACGTGGGCTGCCACGTCACGCGCCATGCCAGCGCGATTCTGTGAGGATTGGGAGGATGCGGCCATGATTCGTTTGAATGCCCCTCTTACGGCGGAGGCGATCCGAAGCCTGCACGCAGGCGACCGCGTGCTGCTTTCGGGGGTGATCTACACCGCGCGTGACGCGGCGCATGCCCGTTTGTGCGCTGCGCTGGATGCGGGTGAGGAGCTGCCCGTGGACCTGCGCGGACAGACGGTTTTTTACGCGGGCCCCACGCCCACGCCGCCCGGAAAGGCGTGCGGGGCGATCGGTCCCACCACCAGCATGCGCATGGATGCCTTTACGCCCCGGCTGCTGCGCTATGGCGTCAACGCCATGATCGGCAAGGGGGAGAGGGGAGAGGCGGTGCGCGCTGCCATCATGGAGACGGGCGCGGTCTACTTTGCGGCCATCGGCGGCTGCGCGGCCTATATGGCCGCCTGCGTGGAGGCGTTGGAGGTGGTCGCCTATGACGACCTGGGTACTGAGAGCATCAAGCGGCTGACGGTACGCGACCTGCCGCTCACCGTGGCGCTGGATGCCCAGGGGGGCGACGCCTATGCCATGGGTGCGGAGCGCTACCGGGAACTGTGCCAGAATCCTTGAAATATAAGGGTTATGCATCATCCATTCGCATATGCAGAAAAATGTTGAATATTTATGCAAAAAGAGCTTGACAGGATGCATAACTGGTTGTATACTATGCACGTTCCCAGATGAACGAGCGAATGAATGGAGGCAACCATCATGAAGAAGATTCTGGCTGTGGCTTTGACGCTTGCATTGACTTTGACCGCCTTCGCCGCGTGCGCGGAGAGCAAGGAAACCCTGACCATGGCGACCAACGCGTCCTTCCCTCCCTATGAATATGTCGAGGGCGACCAGGTTGTGGGCATTGATCCCGAAATCGCCGCCGCCGTGTGCGAGAAGATGGGCTACGATCTTGAGATCGTGGATACCGAGTTTGATTCCCTGATCTCCGGCGTGGCCAGCGGCAAGTACGACTTCGTCATGGCCGGCATGACCGTGACCGAAGAGCGCAAGCAGATGGTCAGCTTCTCTAATACCTACGCCACCGGCGTTCAGGTCATCATCGTCAAGGACGACAGCCCCATCACCAGCGTGGATGACCTGCTGGCGGACGGCGCGAACTACACCGTCGGCACGCAGAACGCCACCACCGGCTACATTTACGCCATGAGCGACATCGAAGAGGCCGGCAAGGGCACTGTCGCCGCTTTCCCCAACGGCAACGAGGCCGTGATGGCGCTGGTCAACGGCAAGATCGACTGCGTGATCATCGACAACGAGCCCGCCAAGGCGTATGTCGCCGCCAACGAAGGCCTCAAGATCCTGGACAGCACCTATGTGGTGGAGGACTACGCGGCCTGCTTTGCCAAGGACAACACCGAGCTGGTTGAGAAGTTCAACGCGGCGCTGGAAGAGCTGACCGCCGACGGCACCATCCCGGCGATCATCGAGAAGTACATCCCGGCCGAATAATCCAACCGGATGCAGCAGGGGAGCGGCAGCGCCGCCCCCCTTTCTTCGCACCAAAGACTGATAGGGGGCTGAGCGCGTGACGCTTCTGACAGACCTTGCGGCGTGGTTTGACGACGTAAAGGCCGAATTTATTCTGAATTTCATTGACAAAAACCGCTGGCGCATGCTGCTGACCGGCCTGGGCAATACGCTGCTGATCGCGCTTCTTGCCTGCCTGATCGGCATTGTGCTGGGCGTGGTCGTGGCCATTCTGCGCACCACGTGGGATAATGCCGGCTCTGGCATGCGAAAGGGCCCGGCGCGCCTGATCTTTGCATTTTTGAACCGGCTGTGCCTGATCTACACCACCATCATCCGCGGCACGCCCATGGTCATCCAGCTTCTGATTATGTATTACATCATCTTCGCCACATCGGACAATGGCGTGATGGTGGCCACGCTGGCTTTCGGCATCAACAGCGGCGCGTATGTGTCGGAGATTTTCCGCTCCGGCATCATGAGCATCGACAAGGGACAGATGGAGGCGGGCCGCAGTCTGGGTCTGAATTACCTCAAGACCATGTGGTTCGTCATCGCGCCGCAGGTCCTCAAAACCGTTCTGCCCACGCTGGCCAACGAGTTCATCACCCTGCTGAAGGAGACCTCCGTGGCGGGCTACGTCGCCGTCAGCGACCTGACCTTCGCGGGCAACCGCATCCGGGGCGTCACCTATTCGCCGTTCATGCCGCTGATTGCGGTGGCAATCATCTATCTGATTCTGGTCATGTTCCTCACCCGTATGGTGGGCAAGCTGGAAAGGAGGCTGCGTCAGGGTGATAACCGTTAAGGGACTCAAAAAATCCTTTGGGCAGCTCGAGGTCCTCAAGGGCATCGACCAGCATATTGCTCCCGGCGAAAAAGTCGTGATCATCGGCCCCAGCGGTTCGGGCAAGAGCACCTTTCTGCGCTGCCTGAATCTGCTTGAGCGGCCCACCGAAGGGCAGATTCTCTTTGAAGGCACCGACATCACCGACCCCAAATGCGACATCAACCTGATCCGCCGCCGCATGGGCATGGTGTTTCAGCAATTCAACCTGTTTCCGCATCTGACCGTGATGCAGAACCTTACGCTGGCTCCCACTCAGACCGGCCAGATGTCCAAAGAAGCGGCGACCGAAAAGGCCACCCAGCTGTTGGCGCGCGTGGGTCTGCTGGAGAAGGCGGGCGTATATCCCAAGCAGCTTTCCGGCGGACAGCAGCAGCGCATCGCCATTGTGCGCGCCCTATGCATGAACCCCGACGTGATGCTCTTTGACGAACCCACCAGCGCCCTGGACCCCGAAATGGTGGGCGAGGTGCTGGACGTGATGAAGAAGCTCGCCGCCGAGGGCATGACCATGGTGGTCGTGACGCACGAGATGGGCTTTGCCCGCGAGGTGGGCGACCGCGTCCTCTTCATGGACGAGGGCCGCGTGCTGGAAGAGGGAACGCCCCGCGACATTTTTGAAAACCCGCAGAATCCCCGGACGCAGGACTTCCTGCGCAAGGTCCTCTAACCCCAGGGCTGACGCCCTGGACCCAATTCCGCCGGAGGGCGTGGGTACCGGGGCGGTCCAGGGCTATGCCCTGGACCCAATTCCGCCGGAGATGACGGATAGTGGGGCGGGCTCCCCGCGACCAGGGCTGACGCCCTGGACCCAATTCCGCCGGAGGACGTGGGTGCCGGGGCGGGCTCCCCGCGGCCGGGGCTGACGCCCTGGACCCGACTCCGCCGGAGGGCGTGAGCGCCGGGGCGGGCTCCCCGCGTTCGGAGTTTCAGGACAGACGCGCTCCCTGCGCAAAAATCAGAGAATCCCTGCCGGTCAGGTGGTCACAGCAGCGTTGAACGGTGCTGGCTGACCGGCAGGGATTTTTCGCGCCCGGATATTCTTTCGTGCCCGGAGATTCTTTGACTTTTGAGAAATGTTGCGGATCACGCAATACGCAGGGAAATCAAAAATGCCATTCTTTTGCAGCCGGCTCCGCAGGCCCTTTTGGGCAGAGGTGCCGCCGCATTGGTGCGCCCCGCCCCCTTCCCCTGAATTTCCCAAAATTCTTGAAAAAAATCCCCACAAAAAGAGTTTACAAGTTGCGCGGAACTGTGCTATAATTCAAAAGTTGGAGTATGCCGGGAGCCGTGGGCGGCTGCATGCGCTCAAAAGGCGCGTGACCACGGGCCGGGCGGAAACATCATCACTGACAAAGCGCGGCCGTCAGGGCCGTGCGGGGGCTTGGGATGCGCTTCGCTCTCTCTACGTGGACGCTTCCAACTTCAAGAGCCCCTTCGGCTCAAGAGAGCACATTACATGGAGGTGTAACCACACATGGCACGTATTGCGGGCGTAGACCTGCCCAGGGAAAAGCGTGTGGAGATCGGCCTGACCTACATCTTCGGCATCGGCCTGGCCACGTCCAAGCAGATCCTCGCCGAAACCGAGATCAATCCCGATACCCGCGTCAAGGACCTCAGCGAAAACGATGTGAGCAAGCTTCGTGAATACATCGAGCATCACGTCAAGGTGGAGGGCGACCTTCGCCGTGAGGTGTCCCTCAACATCAAGCGTCTGGTGGAGATCGGCTGCTATCGCGGCGTGCGCCACCGCCGCAACCTGCCCGTCCGCGGACAGAACACCAAGAACAACGCGCGTACCCGCAAGGGCCCCAAGCGCACCATCGCGGGCAAGAAGAAGGCCACTCGTTAACCAGACGCAAAGTATGCTGATTCAGCACGGAGGGATGAACAAACATGGCACCCAAGCAAAAGCTTAAGAAGGTAACGCGCAAGCGCCGTGAAAAGAAGCTCGTCGAGCGTGGCGCCGCGCATATCCGTTCTTCCTTTAACAATACCATCGTTACCCTGACCGACACCAACGGCAACGCCCTCAGCTGGGCCAGCGCCGGCGGCTTGGGTTTCCGTGGAAGCAAGAAGTCCACGCCCTTTGCCGCTCAGATGGCTGCTGAGACCGCCGCAAAGGCCGCCATGGAGTTTGGCCTCAAGACTGTCGAGGTCTATGTCAAGGGCCCCGGTTCCGGGCGTGAGGCCGCCATCCGCAGCCTGCAGGCCGCGGGTCTGGAAGTCAACATGATCAAAGACGTTACACCCATTCCGCACAACGGATGCCGTCCGCCCAAGCGTAGAAGAGTGTAAGGATTTCGAGGAGGTACAATCAACATGGCAAGATATACCGATTCCGTGTGCCGTATGTGCCGCCGCGAGGGCACCAAGCTCTTCCTCAAGGGCGAGAAGTGCTTCTCGTCCAAGTGCGCGCAGCAGAACCGCCCCACCCCTCCGGGCCAGCATGGACAGGCCCGGCAGCGTAAGGCGAGCGAGTACGGCCTCCAGCTTCGTGAAAAGCAGAAAGCCCGCCGCGCCTATGGCCTGATGGAAGGCCAGTTCAAGCGCACCTTTGCCCGTGCCACCGGCATGAAGGGCATCACCGGCGACAACCTGCTCCAGCTCCTCGAGCTGCGCCTGGATAATGTCGTCTACCGCAGCGGCCTTGCCGCCAGCCGCGCTCAGGCCCGTCAGCTCGTCTGCCACGGCCTGATGACCGTCAACGGCAAGAAGGTGGACATCCCCTCCTACACCGTCAAGCAGGGCGATGTGATCGGCGTCAAGTCCACCAAGAAGGATATCGCCATCTTCAAGGCTGCCAAGGAAGGTTCCGGCCGCGTGGTGCCCAAGTGGCTCACCACCGACCTTGAAAACCTCACCGCCACCGTCGCCGCCCTGCCGCAGCGCGATGACGTCGACTTGACCCTGCAGGAAAACATGATCGTCGAGTTCTACTCTCGTTAGGATGAGGCGTTACTCCCTCAACCCAATGGCTTAAAACAGGAGGGTAAAACGAATGATCGAAATCGAAAAGGCGCGCATCGACTGTGCGGAGCTCAGCCCGGATGGCACCTACGGCAAATTCGTCGTGGAGCCCCTGGAGCGCGGCTTTGGCAACACGCTGGGCAACGCCCTGCGGCGTGTGCTCCTTAGCTCGCTGCCCGGCGTGGCCGTGACCAGCATCAAGATCGAGGGCATTCAGCATGAGTTCTCCACCGTGCCCGGCGTCACCGAGGACGTGAGCGAGCTCATCCTGAACCTCAAGACCTTGTCGGCCAAGCTGTATTCCGATCAGCCCAAAACCGTCATGCTCGATGTGAAGGGCCCCGCCGAGGTCAAGGCCAGGGACATCGCCATTGATGACGAGCTTGAGTTCATCGATCCGGAGATGCATATCGCCACCCTCAACGAGGACGCCCACCTGCAAATGACGCTGACCATCGACAAGGGCCGTGGGTACGTGAGCGCGGAAAAGAACAAGTACCCCAACATGCCCATCGGGGTCATTCCGATCGACTCCATCTTCACCCCCATCCGCAAGGTCAACTACACGGTGACCGATATCCGCGTGGGCCAGATCACCGACTATGACAAGCTGACCCTGGAGGTGTGGACCAACGGCAGCGTTCAGCCTGACGAGGCCATCAGCCTTGCCGCCAAGATCCTCACCGAGCATCTGACCCTGTTCGTCGGCCTGACCGATCAGGTGACCACCATCTCCTTCACCGATCAGGAAGACGACAAGAAGGAAAAAGTGCTCGAGATGACCATCGAGGAGCTGGACCTGAGTGTGCGTGCCTACAATTGCCTCAAGCGCGCGGGTATCAACACCGTTGCGGAGCTGGTGCAGCGCAACCAGGAGGATATGATGAAGGTGCGCAACCTCGGCCGCAAGAGCCTGGAGGAAGTGGAGCAGAAGCTCGAAGCGCTTAACCTCTCGCTGCGCCCCAGCGACGAATAACCGACCGATTCCCTAAAAGGAGGATAACATACCATGGCACAACGGAAACTGGGCCGTACTGCCGATCAGCGCAAGGCGCTTTTGCGCAATCAGGTGACCAACCTGATTTGGTATGGCCGCATCGAGACGACCGAGGCCCGCGCCAAGGAAGTGCGCCGTGCCGCCGAGCGCCTGATCACGCTTGCGGTCAACGAGTGCGATAACACCGTGGAAGTCACCAAGGAAACCCATAACGACAAGGGCCAGCTCGTGACCCTCAACGTGGTCAACGACGCCCCCAGCAAGCTGCATGCCCGCCGCCTGATGATGAGCTACCTCTATGAGCTCAAGGATGTGCAGCGCAAGGACGAGGACAAGGCCGACTGGAAGGAGCGCACCAAGGACGTCAAGTATCCCGTGGTGGAGAAGCTCTTCCGCGAATATGGCCCCAAGTTCAAAAAGCGCAACGAGGAAAAGAAGTGCGCCGGTGGCTACACCCGCATTTACAAGCTCGGACCCCGTCGCGGCGACGCTGCCGAGATGTGCGTGATCGAGATCATCTGATCCATGGGCTTTGCACAGGCCCCGCCTGAAACGGCGGGGCCTTTTTGCACCCTTGTGTCGCCGCCGGGCATGGGGTATAATGAGAGCATCTGACCAAAAGGAGGGCGGGACATGCAAAAGCGGGAACGGCGCCTCACCGCGCTGCTGCTGGGGTGCCTGGCGCTGGTTTCGGCGGCTGTCACCGCCTGGGTGTGCCTGAAGGAACAGCCGGGGAATGTTGCGGCGTTTGAAACGCGATTTCTCGATGTGAGCGGGATGGGATTCGAGGCCGGCGAAGGACTGGCGCTGGAAGCCCTGCCCGATGCGCTGACCCTGCGCTGGGAGGCGGGGGAGGGCGCCGAGCGAAGCGCCGCTTCCGCCGCCGTGCCGCTGGAGCCGGGCACACGCGAAGCCACGCTGACGGTCTATGCCTCCGGCGCGCAGAATGCGCTTTCGAGCGAGCGCTGGGGCTATCAGGTATGGCTGGAATGGACGTGCCTGTCTGAGCGGGACGGGCGTGTGATCGACAGCGCCCGCATCGAACTGCCGCTGGAGAGCGACAAGGAGCGCGCCCGCGCCTGTGCCGTCAGCGTGCGTGCAGAGCCGGAAGAACCCTGCCGGGTGCAGGCCCGCGTGCTGGTGACGCCCCTTGACGGGGAGACGGCGGCAGGACATCTCACGCTGGCGGACTGGGAGGTGAGCGCGCGGTGAACACAATCACGGACGAAGGCCGCCTCACGCCCCGCCGCGCCGTCCTCGTGCTCGCCGTGCTGCTGGCGCTGGGGCTCGCGCTCCGCGTGGCGGCCATTGTGCCCTATGCCATGGGCCCGAACACCTATTCCGATGACAATGGCTATCTGACCAGCGGCGTCACCTTCGCGCGCACGGGCTACATCGCCTACGCGGACCCCGGCCTGCAAACCACGGCCATCGGTCCGGGCATGCCGCTTCTGCTGGGCGGGCTGATCGCCCTGTTGGGAGCCGACCCGGCCGGTCTGGTGGCTGCGCACATCGTCTTTTCCTGCATCGGACTTCTGACGGCCATCGCCGCCTATCTGCTGGGCGAGCTGCTGTGCTCGCGCACGGCGGGGCTGATTGCTGCCGGGCTGTGCGTGCTGGAGCCGGCGCTGCTGTCGGTCAACATCGTCTTTCTGACCGAAACGCCCTACATGTGCCTGAACCTGTTTGCCATCTACTTTCTGCTGGCCAGCGTGCGGGAATGGCGCTGGGGACGGTACTGGGCCGGGGTGCTGTGCATGTGCGGCGCGGCCTTTTTCAAGGGATTGGGGCTGCTGGCGCTCGTCGCGCCCGCCGCGCTGCTCCTGCGCCGCCGCGAAAACCTGCGCCTGTGGCTGCTTCGCGCATGCGCCGCGCTGGCGGCCTTTGTGCTGCTGTTCATCCCCTGGTGGGTCAGAAACGGCCTGCTCACGGGCGAATTTGTGCCCTTCACCGCCAACCGGGGCGACATACAGCTCATGGGCTCCTACATAGGCTTTGGCTATCCGGAGGGAACCTATGAGGAAGCCGTGCTCCAGTCGGACCGCGAGGCCTGGGAGCAGGGCTATCAGGACGACATGGAGCGGCGCTTTGCCCGGCGGGGCGAAATGGGGAAGGAGCGCCTGTGGCAGTGGTTTACGGAAAATCCGCTGGCCTTTGTGGCCAGCCACCTCCTCTACAAGCCGCTGGCGCTGACGGTTTCCCACCTGCGCACGGTGGACCTGATGTCCGACAGGCTGATGGCCCTTGTGTGGTGGGGTTGTCTGGCACTGGCGGCATGGGGGCTTCTGTGCCCGCGCCTGGGCGGGCGTGCGCGGCGCGGGTATTATGCGCCGGCGGTCTATCTGCTTGTGGCCACGCTGATCACCGCCATCTATGCGCCCCTGCCGCGCTACGGCGTGTCGCATGTGCCCATCTGGCTCGTGTACAGCGGCGCGGGCCTTCAGGACCTGGGCGGACGCGCGCTGCGCCTGCTTCGTGGAAAAGACGAAATCCATTGATGGTTTCACAGCCTCCGGTACAAACTACCGGGGAGGTGGGTATACATGAGCACGAGGCTTTGGCGGCGCTGGCGCAAGGATGCGCCCTGCGTCAGCCCCCCGGACAGCGAGGACCGCGCCCAGATGGAGGAGCCTACGGAAAATGCCGCGGCGACCGATGCCGAGAAAGCCAATCTGGTCGTGCGGCAGATCGACCGGTGGATCGCTTCCATGGAGCGGCTGCGTCTGGCGGACTACGTGCGCTATGTGGACGACCGCAAGCGCCTGTTCTGGACCAGCTTTTTCAGCGGCGTGGCGCGCGGGGTGGGCATGGCGGTGGGCTTTACCATTCTGGGCGCCATTCTGGTGATTATCCTGCAGGATCTGGCGCGCCACAACCTGCCGCTGATCGGGGATATGCTGGCACAGATCGTCAGCGTGGTGCAAAAACAACTGGAATAAGGGGGACCCGATGAAACGGATGATCGGAGTGCTGCTGGCCGCGCTTGCGCTGGACGCCGGGACCAAGTGGCTGGCATCCGAGTTGCTGGCGGGGCGCACGGTGGCGCTGGGCTGGCTGGTGGAGCTGCGGCTGACCCGCAACGACGGCATGGCGCTGGGGCTGTTTGCGGGCAACCGGGCGGCGGGCATGCTGCTGCCGCTGGCGGTGATTCTCTGCGGATGGCTGCTGCTGAGGCGCTACCGGCTCACCCCCTTTACGCAGACGGCGTGCGGGCTGGTGCTGGGCGGCTTTCTGGGCAATTTTCTGGAGCGGCTGTGGCACGGCTGGGTGCTGGACATGATCTATTTTCCGTTTTTGCCCTGGTTTGTGTGCAACGTGGCGGATATCGCCATCTGTGCGGGCGTGGCGCTGCTGGCGGGGAGCCTGCTGTTTCGTCCGCAGGATTGGAAGGAAGCGTAGGGGATATGCAAAAGATCACGGCGGTGGCCACGGAAGAGGCGCGGCTGGACCTGCTGGCCGCGCAGGCCAGCGGCGCCAGCAGGTCGCAGGCGGCCCGGTGGATTGAGCAGGGGTTATGCCAAGTCAACGGCATGACGCGCAAAAAGCCCGCCTTCAAGGTCGGCGCGGGGGACGCGCTGGAGCTGACCGTGCCCGATGCAGAGGAAACGCCCGTGGAAAAGGAAGATATTCCGCTTGAAATCCTCTATGAGGACGCGGACCTGGCCGTGGTGGTCAAGCCGTGCGGCATGGTGGTGCACCCCGCCGCGGGCAATGAAAGCGGCACGCTGGTCAACGCCCTGCTCTACCACATGGAGGACCTCAGCGGCATCGGCGGGGTGAAGCGGCCCGGCATCGTGCACCGGCTGGACAAGGATACCAGCGGCCTTCTCATGGTGGCCAAAAACGACCTTGCGCATCAGGGCCTGAGCGACCAGCTGCGCGCGCGCACGATGGAAAAGCACTATCTGGCCGTGGTGGACGGACGCATGCGCGAGCCGTCCGGACGGGTGGACAAGCCCATTGCCCGCAGCACGAAGGACCGCAAGCGCATGGCCGTGGACCCCGCCGGGCGCGAGGCGGTGACGGAGTGGACGCTGCTGGAAAACCTGAAAAACGCGGCGCTGCTGGATGTGCATATCCTGACCGGGCGCACGCATCAAATCCGCGTGCATATGCAGAGCCTGCACCATCCCGTGGCCGGAGATCCCATCTACGGACAAAAAAACGGCGTGAAGGCGCCCAGACTGATGCTGCATGCCTACACGCTGTCCTTTACTCACCCCAGAACGGGCGAGCGCCTGTCCTTTACGGCTCCGCCGCCGGAGGCGTTTACCGCGGCTGTGCAAAAGTGGCGGGAGGACCCCGCAGCGCCGCTGCCCTATCAGGCGTCCGTTTCCGGCTGATCGGGCCCCAGCCTGCCCTGCGCCCAATGCCGGCGGCAGAGGCTGACATAGCTTTCGCTTCCGCCCAGCACAATCTGTTCGCCCTCGCGGGCCACCTTGCCGTCTACCACGCGCGCGTTGCAGACGGCTTTTTTGCCGCACCAGCAGATGGTCTTGACCTCCTCGATGGTGTCGGCCCAGGCCAGCAGCCACTGGCTGCCCTCAAAAAGCTCGTTGCGGAAATCACACCGGAGGCCGTAGGCGATCACCGGCACGTTGTCGATGTCCACCACCCGCACCAGACGCTCCACCTGCGCGCGGGTGAGAAACTGCGCCTCGTCCACGATCAGGCAGTCATAGTCCCGCACGTTGAAGCGGTCCAGGTCCTCAATGAAATGGCAGTGGCAGCGAAGGCCGCTGCGGCTGGCGATCATGGTTTCGCCGTCACGGTTGTCCAGGCGGGGCTTGAGCATCAAAACCCGCTGCCCGCGCTCCAGGTAGTTGTGGCGCACCATGATGGCGTTGGCGGTTTTGCTGGAACCCATCGCGCCGTAGCGAAAGTAGAGCTTGGCCATGGAAGAATCAGCCTCCGGGAAAGAAAATGAGATTATTCGATGCCCAGCTGCGCCGCGAGATTTTCGGCGCGCTGCGCCGCGTCGCGGTAGCCGGACAGGGAGGAAAAGAGGTCATAGGCGCCCTGCAGATCGCCGCTTGCCTCCAGCGCGTCGGCCTGGTCATACTCGGCGTCCCGCAGGTAGGTCTTGCACTCCACCGCCTGATCCGCGCTGCTGAGGTAATCGCCCAGGAGCATGAACAGGTCGATGGCGGTCTGGTAATCGCCCTCCTGCTTGAGGGCGATGGCGCGGTTGTAGATCTGCCCGCGCAGGTTGTAGAGGCGGTCCTCGGCGTCGTCGATGGTGATGGCCGCCTCATAGGCAAAGAGCGCCTCGTCATAACGGGCGTTTGCCTCGGCGTCGCGCCCCAGGCAATACTGGCTGCGAAGGGGTGCGTCCTCAAAGTCCCCGATGGCTTCAAACGCCTCGGCAGCCTCGGCAAAACGGCCCTCCTCGGCCAGGACGTGGGCGTGGCAGTACTGGTAGCGCTCCCGGCCATAGAGAATGTCGAGCGACTGGGCAAAGTATGGCTCCGCCTCGGCGTATTGGCCCTGCTCATAGAGCACCAGCCCGCGGGAATAGGCGGCGTAGGCGGGCGCCTGCGCGTAATCGCCCAGGCGCTCGAAGGCCTCGGCGGCTTCGGCATATTCGCCGGAGGCGAAGGTGTCCAGAGCGCGATTGTAGGAACGGCTGTAATCCGTCGAGCAGGCCGACAGGCACAGAAGAACGCCTACGAACACGCCAAGCAGCGCCCCAAGGCGCGCACGGTTCATGCATGCACCTCCCTTTTGGCGGGATCAAAGTCGCTTTTCAAAATGGCGTACAGGTCCACATCCGCAAAGCGGCCCTTGTTGTAGATGCGCTGGCGCAGCGTGCCCTCGTGCTTCATGCCGGCGTTTCGCATCACGTGGCCGCTGGCGGGGTTGTCACACTCATGCTGGGCTTCGATGCGGTTGAGGTTGAGGCGGGTGAACCCAAATTCCAGCACGCAGGTCAGCGCCTCGGTCATGAAGCCGCGGTTCCAGTAGGCGCGGCTGAGGCTGTAGCCCACCTCGGCGGAGCGGTTTTCGGTCTGGACCCACATAAAGCCGATGGTGCCGATCACCTTGCCCGTTTCGCGCAGGGCGATGACAAACGTGCCCGGCGCGCAGCTGCGGTACTGACGCAGAAGGTAGCGGATATAGGCGCGCGTCTGGTGGATGGAGCGGTGCGCATCCCACAGGACGTGGCGCGCCACTTCCGGATCACGGGAATACTCGTACAGGTCCTGCGCGTCGCTCATGCGCACGGGGCGCAGGATGAGCCGCCGGGTGAGCATGGTGGGCAGGCGGCCAAAGACCTCCAGATATGTCTGCATGGCAGGGAAGCCCTTTCTTTCAATAAACAGCGGACATCAGATCACCCGGCTTCCGGGCTGGGCAAAGGGCGGACGGGTCACGCCCAGGACGAGCAGATACACCCCCAGCGCCAGCAATAGCAGCAGCGCTGTCATCAGCAGCCAGAACGCGGGGGAACGACGCGACCGGGACATACAAATCCTCCTTATTTCATTCGCCAATTCTGGAAAAGCCTGAAAAAGTCGGGAACCTTTCCGGCGGATGAATCGTTACTTTTCATGAGGCGCAAAGCGAGCGTCAGGCGTGCAGCTTCTGCCACGCCATCAAAAGGCCCAGCGCGGTCTTGGCGTCGCACAGCTCGCCGCTCATCACGCGGCTGACGGCCTCGGAAAGCGGCATCTTCTCCACGTGCAGAAATTCGTCCGGATCGGGGTGGTCCTCATGCTGGCTCAGCTCCGTGGCCAGGTACAGGCCGATTTGCTCGGTGCAAAAGCCCGGCGTGGTCACCACATGCGTGAGCTTTTCCATCTTCCCGGCGCGCAGGCCCGTTTCCTCCTCCAGCTCGCGGTGCGCGCAGGCGAGGGGGTCCTCCCCGACGTAGTCCAGCTTGCCGGCGGGGATCTCCAGGGTCATCAGATCCACCACCACGCGGTGCTGGCGCACCAGGTACACGTTCCCCTCATCGTCCACGGGCACCACGGCCGCCGCGCCCTTGTGGCGCACCACCTCGCGCAGGGCGGTCTGGCCGTTGGGCAGGCGCACCTGCATGTGGGTTACGTCGATAAGCACGCCGTGAAACATCTCTTTCTCGGACAGGGGAACCTCACGCAGGTCGGGATGATCGCACATAGCGGGTCGCCTCCAAAATATCGTTCCCTTGTGTATTCGCCGCCAGAGTGCCTTCCCCCTTGTGGAAAGAGCAAAAAGGGCGGGGAAAGAACAGCGTATTACTTGTAAAAACTGACCCGCACCGACAGAAACTGCCGCCCCACTTTCCTTGACAGTCGAAATCAAACCCCGTACAATGAGAGTGGCCGCGGGCGACCAGCCGCGGCCCGGCAGGGGAAAACAGGCCTCAGTTGCAACGAAGGAGGATAACCATATGGCAAAGCATATTCCCGGAGCTTTCAGGCGCGTGCTGGCGCTTGCCACCAGCGTGCTGCTCATCGCGGCGCAGCTGGTGCTGCCCGTGGCCGCTCTGGCGCAGGATATCAGCATGCTGCCCACCGTAACGCTGCAGTGGACGGCACCTGCGGACGGAAGCGTGCAGAGCACCACCGTGATGGCGAGCCTCTATGGCGAGCAGGTGGTCTATTGGGCCACCGTGCCAGAAGAGGCGCTACAGACCGGAGTGACCATCGCCGCCATCACCGGGGCGGAGGACCCCTCGGTGGTGACCTATGCGCCCGCCGCCGGCACGCCCGTGAACGGCAATTCCACGGCGGTGGACGGCATTCCGGCCGTCAATATCGAGGTATGGCGCAATGGCGTATTTGAGATCGCCTATCCGCTGTACCTGTCCGTGATTCCCATGCCGCCGTATCAGCCGGCGGGGCCCACCAGCGGTACGGTGCATATCTCCTACAGCTTTGCGGGCGCCGAGGTTTACGGCTTTGACGAGACGGTGCCGGCGGAGGGGCGCAGCTTCGCCCCGGACGCATCGCTGGTACCGGCCGGCTACGAGCTTGTCAGCACGGGCGAAGTGCTTGTGACGCTCAATCCCGACGGCACCACCAGCCCCAATCCCGTGGTCTTTGAGGTGCAGCAGAGCGCGCCGCAGGTCGTCAACTCGACGGTGACGTTCCATCATCTCGACGAAGTGACCGGCCAGCAGATCACCGGCGACACCTGGGAGGATCTGGCCCCCGAAACCTACAGCGCTTCCACCTATCAGCAGGCGGTGGAGGGATACACCTATTCATACGCCAGCCCCGACCCCTTTACCGTGGACGGCATGGGCACGCCCGTCGAGGTGACGCTGTACTACACGCCCAGCGCGCCGCAGGTGGTGAACTCGACGGTTACGATCCATCATGTGGACGCGCAGACCGGCCAGCCGATCACCGGCGACACCACGGCGGAAGCCGAGGCAAACATGGAGACCTATTCCTCCATCTACCAGACGCAGGTGGAGGGCTATACCTACTCCTATGCCGACCCTGAGAGCTTTACGCCGGACGGCATGGGCACGCCCGTCGAGGTGACGCTGTACTATACGCAGAATGCGCCGGAGCAGGTCAACTCGACGGTTACGATCCATCACAGGGACGCCGCCGACACGGGCGTTTCCCTTGCCGACGACACGACGCAGAGCCTCCCGGCGGGGCCGTATGATTCGGCGGCGTACGCCATCGGCATCGACGGCTATACCTTCCAGAGCGCGGACCCCGTGAGCTTCAGCGTGGACGGCCTGGGCACGCCTGTGGAAGTGACGCTGTACTACGCGCAGAACGCGCCGGAGCCGGTCAACTCGACGGTGACGTTCCATCACAAGGACGCCGCCACCGATCAGGAGCTGACCAGCACGCAGCAGGAGCTTGCGCCCAACACCTACGCCTCCGCGGACTACAAGACGGAGATCGAGGGTTACACCTACGCCTCGGCCGCTCAGGAGAGCTTTACGGTGGACGGCACGGGCGCGCCTGTTGACGTAACGCTGTATTACAATCAGAATGCCCCCACCGAGCCCGTCGTGCTGGAGGAGTACACCAACCAGTACGGCATCACCACCAAGGGCAGCCTGAACCTGCGCTCCAGCCCGACCACCAAGGACAACAACAAGGTGGTTCAGGGTGTGAACAAGGATGTCGTCATGCCCACGACCCAGCGGGTCCAGAGCCTTGACAACGACGGCTACAGCTGGTACCGGGTCAACTACAACGGAACGGACTGCTACGTGCGGGACGACTGCTTCCGTCTGCTCACCGAGGAGGAGATGCAGCAGTACCTGAACGTGGAGGTACCCGTCAAATACGTGGATCAGGCCAGCGGCGAGGCGTTCTACACCGCCACCGCCCAGTGCGCAAAGGGCGGCAGCGTGACCGTCGAGGTGGACCTGAACCAGGCGCAGGGCTACACGCTTGTGAGCGAGGCCAGCGTGCAGGTGTCCGCGGATGCGAACGGGACCCTCACCCCGGCGGAGGTTGTATTCACCTTCGCCAAGGAGCAGCAGGCGGTGAAGGGCACCGTCAGCGCCATCTATGTGGACGAGGCGCAAAAGCCCGTGGCGGAGCCGCAGACATTTGAACGCGACCCCGGCAGCTACTCCGTCAACGAATTTGCCATCAACACGCCCGAAGGCTATGAGCCCCTGCAGGTCAACGTGCAGGAGGTCATCGTGCATGATGACGGCACCGTGGAGCCGGAAACGGTCGTCTTTACCTACGCGGTGAAGCAGACGGAGCCGGTGAATTCCGTCGTCACCTTCCACCATCTGTGCGACGGCGCGGCCATCACCGGCGACACCCAGCAGGAGCTTGCGCCCAACACCTATAACGCGGCCGATTATCAGGCGGCGGTGGAGGGCTACACCTACGCGGGCGCGAGCCCCGAATCCTTCACCGTGGACGGCAGCGGCGCGGCCATTGAGGTGACGCTGAACTATACGAAGGTTGTGCAGCAGCTTGACTCGGTGGTGACCTTCCACCATCTGTGCGACGGCGCGGCCATCACCGGCGACACGCAGCAGACGCTTGCACCCAACACTTACGGCTCCGCCAGCTATCAGGCGGCGGTGGAGGGCTACACCTACGCGGGAGCCAGCCCGGAGACCTTCACCGTGGACGGCAGCGGCGCGCCCATTGAGGTGACGCTGAACTATACCAAAAACGCGCCGCAGGTGGTCAACTCCATCGTAACGTTCCACCATGTGGACGCAAACGGCGCGCCCATTGCCGCCGATACCCAGCAGGAGCTTGCGCCCAACACCTACAGCGCTTCCGGCTATCAGGTGGCGGTGCCGGGCTACACCTACGCCGGCGCCAATCCCGAATCCTTCACCGTGGACGGCAAGGGAACGCCGGTTGAGGTGACGCTCACCTATACCAAAGACCTCGTCGCTTCGAATGTAACGTTCCACCATGTGGACGCGGACGGCAATCCCCTGATGGCGGACCGCACCGTGGAGGTCGCGCCTTCGGCTGAGGCCTACCGCTCCGAAAGCTATGCCTCGGCTGCGCCGGAGGGCTACCTCTACGCCAGCGCCAACCCGGAGACCTTCACCGTGGACGGCAGCGGCACGCCCATCACCGTGGTGTTAACCTACGCGCAAAAGCCCGCCGTGACCGCCCCGGTCACCTTTGAATACGTGTCCGAAAGCGGCCGCGTGGTCGATAACCCCATGACGGTGGACCTGCCCGTGGGCCCCAACGATGTGATGGAATACTGCAAGGTGGTGGAGGGCTACACCTTTAAGTCCGCCAGCAGCCAGACCGTCGAGGTCAGCGCGGACGGCGTGGCCACGCCTGCCAAGGTCACTTTCACCTACACCGAGACCCCCACCACCGCGGCCGTTCAGGTCCACTACCGCAACAGCATCGGCGACGACCTGCCCGGCTCGCCGGTCATCAAGCAGCTCGGCCCCGGAACGTATACCATCCAGCCCGAAGACGTGCCGGCCGGCTATGTCGTCAGCAGCAGCGCGCAGCCCCAGACCGTCACCGTATCCGACAACCTGGTGGCCACCCCCAACAGCATCAGCTTTACCTGCTATGACCAGAACATCACCGGCACGCTGACCATCAACTACTACGACGCCGCCGACCTCAGCAAGCCCATCGCCACCGAGCAGCGCCCGCTCAAGCCCGGCCTGCAGACCGTGGCGGCGGACGACTCGGTCGTGGCCAAGGCGGGCAACTACCAGCGCACCGAGGGCTACGCCGACCAGCAGGTGCAGGTCAACGAGGACGGCACCGTGGTGCCCGCAACGATTTCCTTCTACTACAAGTCGGTACAGGATACCAGCTACATTGGTTATGCCGTGACCACCCGTCAGACGGCCATGCGCTCCAGCGCCGCCGCCAACGGGGCCGTGACGCAGACGCTGGCGGTGAACACGCTGTTGTACATTAACGGCCAGCAGCAGGTGGGCAGCGTGGTCTGGGACAGCTCCCAGACGGTGCTGGGCGGTACCTCGGCCTCCGGCTGGGTGACCGACGCCGATGTGCGCCATATCAGCGCCTCCGAGGCGCAGGCCCTCATCGACCAGTACAACCAGCAGCAGCAACAGCCCACGCAGAGCCCCGGCTACTATATCACCCTGTACAACAGCGTGCCGCTGCGCACCTATACCAACATCTACGCCGAGGCCCGCTACCTCAAGAAGGATACCGTGGTGTACGTGCACAGCCAGGAGTACGACGGCAGCCGCAACATCTGGCACCTGACCACCTATGACGGCGTGACCGGCTATGTGCTCAACGGCCAGCTGCGCAAGCTGACCGACGAGGAAGAGAAGAACTACCTCGTCAGCGGCAATCCCTCCACGCCGGAGAATCCGGGCGGAAATCCCTACAACCCCAACGGCGCGTCCAGCTACGGCTATATCACCGCCAACAGCGTGAATTTCCGTACCTCGCCCAACGGCAGCCGCATCAAGCAGCTCAACAAGTACGCCATGGCCATGATTCTGGGCACCCGGCAGGTCAACGGCGTCACCTGGTACAATGTCAACTACAACGGCCAGATCGGCTGGATTCACGGCGACTACTTCCATCAGATGACGCTGACCGAGTTCAACTCCTTCCTCAGCAGCTCGCAGTACCAACAGGGCCTGGCCAACAACGCCGTGGCCACGGCCACGCCCAAGCCCAGCACCGGCGGGAGCACGTCGGGCAATACGTCCGGCAACAAGGGCTCGGCCACGCAGGGCAGCGTATCCTCCGTGGAGGACTGGAACGTGGGCACCTGGCAGAACACCGGCGCGAATACGCAGAATACCTATGCGCCCTTCAACCCCTACGCTACCCCGGTGGCCACCACCACGCCCAAGGACCAGTACATGACCAAGGATGCGACGGTGAAGTTCTACCAGTCGCCGGACGCGGCCTCCAGCAGCCTGACGCTGCCGGCCAACGCCACCCTCAATGTGCTGGAAACCGTGACGCAGAACAACAAGACGTGGTACAAGGTGCAGTACAACGGCCAGACCGGCTATGTGGAGGCGGAGGCCGCCCTGACGGAAGTGACCGCCAGCGCCAGCCCCACGCCCACGAGCACCTTCGTCATCGGTACCATGATTCCGATCAACTACGAGGATGAGACCATCGAGACGCAGACCTCCGGCGTGCCCTGGGGCCTGATCGGCGGGGCCGTGGTCATCATCGGCGGCGCGGGCGGCGCCTATGCCTACGCGCTCAACCAGAACAAGAAACGCAAGGCCGCCGCCGCGCGTGCGGCTGCCAGCAGGCGCGCCGCCACCGCGGCCGGGACGACTGCCGCCGGAGCGGCAGGGGCTGCCAGCCCCTATGCCCGCCGCGCAGCTGCCGCGCCCATCGCGCCGGGAACCAAGCAGAACGACACCAATTCGCAGAATAAGCCGACCGGAGGCGCGCCCTACGGCGGTGTGAAGAATCCCTACAGCAGCGGAAGTATCACCGGCACGCAGAATCCCTACAGCCGTCCCACGGCCGGACCGGGCACCAGCGCCACGACGGCCGGTAGCCAGGGCCTTCACGGCGGCGCGCCGACGGGCACGGCCCAGAACCCCTACGCCAGAGGCGCGCAGGCGGGGACGGGAACCGGTGCCGCCGCAATGACGGGCACGGCCCAGAATCCCTATGCCGCCACCGGCACGCAGAGCGCTTCCGCAACCGGTAAGCCGGCTTCGGCGCAGACCACCGGTACAGGATCCGGCGCAGCGAAGCCCTACGCGGCAGGCGCGGCCTCCAGGATTCCCTATGCGGACGGAACGATGCCCACAGCGGGCGGATTCACGGGTTCCACAGACGCATCCTCCGCAAGCGGGGCCTCCACGGCTTCCGCCGGCGGCAGCGCCATGAATCCGGCGTCCGGCAGCCCGATGTCGAGCGGCCTGCACAGCGCGGGCAGCCTAGAGAGCAGAAGCACGTCTTCGACTTCCGGTGAAGGCGCCGCTCAGACTGCCAATCCCTACGCGCGCCCGCTGGGCGCGGCACCCGCTTCCCAGTCTTCCACGCAGGAAAGCCAGGGCGCGGAAAGCCACCGGCAATAATAATTCCCTTTTTCATCGAACCATCTACAACATAATCTCCCG
>UQEF01000028.1 GCA_900540045.1 uncultured Eubacteriales bacterium
CTGGAGCAGTACAAGAAGGACGCCGACATCACCGTTAACCCCATGCCTAAGGACGGTCCCCCGCAGGGGCCGCCTTTTGCGTGCCTGTCGGATTACACCGCCGCGCTCAGCAGCCGCAAAAGCAGCACATAGACCGCCGTGCCGCCCGCGATGCTCAGCAGCGCATTATGCTTCATCCGGTGCAAAACATAGATCACCGCCAGCGCCACAATTTCGGGAATTGCGTGTGTAGGACCCAGCACATCCGTCCCCTTGAGGCAATAGATCACCAGCAGGCCCATCATGGCCGGAGGAAGCGCCTGCCCCAGAAAAGCCACCACGCGCGGAATGCCTTTGCTTTCCGGGAACAGCCAGAAGGGCAAAAAGCGGGTAATCACCGTACCCGCCGCCACGGCCAGAATCATCGCCATCGTTTCCAGCGGCGTCATCACCTGCATAGCCTGTTCCTCCCCAGCAAAAGCGCCGCCAAAATGACCCCCATCGCGGGGATGATGAAGCTGTCCTGACCAAACACAGCCAGACAAGCGACCGCCGCTCCCAGCCCGATGAGCGCGGATGGACGGTCCTCCCGCCGGTCCCATCTGTCCAGAAACAGCACGAAGATCAGCGCCGTGAGCACAAAATCCAGCCCGGTCAGGTCCGCATGAAGCATGCCTCCGATCAGCCCGCCCACGAACGAGGCCGTCACCCAGTACAGATAGTCCAGCAGCGATACGGCCAGGTAAAAGTCTTTGGCGGGAATGCCGGCAGGCGGCTCCGCAGCGCAGTTGATGGAAAAGGTCTCGTCACACAGGAGGAACACCAGCGCATTGCGTACCCGGCCCATGCCCCGGTAGCGGGGCAGCATGCTCAGGCCATAAAACAGGTGGCGGGCATTGACCATCAGGCTCATCAGAAATGCCTGAAGCGGATCAAATGCCACCGTGAGAAGCGAAATAGCCACATACTGCATACTGCCGCCGAAGGCCAGCGCGCTCATCAAAAACGACCACAGCGCGCCATAGCCCTTGGAGGCCATCAGTACGCCATAGGTCAGCCCCAGGCAGGAAAAGCCCATCAAAACGGGCAGCGTGTGGGGAAAGGCGGCCCGAACCGCGGCCGCGGCGCGTCCGGCGGGGCCTGCCGCCGTATTGCCCGGTGATTGCATCGCATCATTTGCTCCTTTTGCAGAAAAGTGCCCGCGCCCCGTCAGGGCGCGGGCGCGGCATGCCGGTTTTCTTCCGGCTTATTTGACATAGCTCTGACCGTAGATAAATTCCTGCATGGCGGTCAGCGTGGTCTGCATGCGCTTATCGCTGATGTACACCAGGCTCTCGCCGTTGAACTCGCGGTAGCCATACTGCTTTTCCATGGGGATGCCGAACTGGCCCACCACCTCGCCGCCGGAGGCCAGGTTCTGCATCGCGCTGCCGGAAAGCACCGTCATGCCCAGCGAAAGCAACTCGTCGGCGGTCAGGTTGGTTTTGCCATAGGGCAGGGCGGTTTCAATCAGGTTGAGGAACTTGGTAATATCCATATCCTCCATTACCTTTTTGAGAAGCGCCTCCAGGAGCTTTCTCTGGCGTTCGTTGCGGTTGAGGTCGTTCTGGCCCTGCAGATTGCGGATGCGCCCGTAGGTCACGGCCTCCATGCCGTCGAGGTGCTGAACGCCATCGGCCACCTCCAGCTTGTCGCGCTGGACGTCGTCCATCGGCTCCTTGACGTGCAGCTCATAGTTGATGGCCTGCGCCTCGCCCTTGGTCAGCTCCATGTCCACGCCGCCCAGCGCCTCGATGATGTCGGCCAGCCCATGAATGTTGACCACGACATAGCGCTTGATGTTCATCTGGAAATTGCGGTTGACGGTCTTCATGGCCAGCTCGGCGCCCTTTGCAACATCGCCGTCCTTGCTGCCGAACTTGAAGGCGGTGTTCAGGCGCTTTTTGCTCTTGTAGCCGGGCACTTCCACAGCCGTATCGCGGGCGATGGAGGTCAGCTTGATGGATCCGTCCTGCGTGTTGATGGAACAGATGATGTTGGCGTCCGCCCGTCCGCTGACCAGCTCGACGCTGCGGTTGTCCACGCCCAGCAGCAGAATATTCACCACATAATCGGGCAAAGCCTCGTTGGGTTCCAGGTTGGACAGGTCCACCTCCGTACTGACGGTGGTATCCTCCAGCATGGAGGCCATTTCCGCCATGAGCGACTCCTCCTCGGGGGTCAGCTCGGCGGCGTTGGCGGCGGTGGCGTCGCTATCGCCCATGCCCTCCTCGGCCCATTCCTGCCACTGGGCCAGTTCTTCCTCCGTCAATGCGTCAGGCACAAAATTTTCGAGGCTGTCCTCAGCCAGGCAGCTGCCCGCCAGCAGCAGCATGCAAAGGCACAGCGCCAGGGCACGTTTCAGGATCTTTCCGCTCATGGTTATCCTCCTTCACAAATGGGTCAAATTCCGTCAACGGACGCTTCACCCAGGCCGTACAGCCCGCTTTTGGTCAGCTGAGCCGTCAGGTAAGGCCGGGTCCGCATGACTGCCCGGAACATGGCCCGGTTGGATTCGGATGCAGTATAGGGCACCACAGCCGTTGTGTCAAGCGTCTTTTCGCCGCCGTCATAGCGCAGCAGCGTAGTGGAATGAAGGCGGATATGGTCGTTGAGCAGCTGCAGGGTCCAATCCAGCAGCTCCTCATCCGCCGCGGCCTCTCCCTTGGCCGCGGCCACGGCGGCCTGCATGCGCTCATCCTGTCCGTCTTCGGTTACCGGTTTTCCGGCCACGGTTTCGGTCACATCTCCACTGGCCTGCGTCACGGCGAGATCGCTTTCCAGCAGGCCGCTGGCGTCAAAGAGCACGCTGGCGTTTTTCAGCACGGGCGCGATATCCACCCGGCGGGAACCGCTGCTGACCTTGACGCTGACGCGCATGAGCTTTTCGCCCAGATCAGCGGCCTCCTGCGCGCTGGCCTCGCTCTGGGCCAGCTGGGTATCTGCGGTCACAGGCTCCAGGTCCACCTGGAAGCGCGTGCCGCTGGATTTGCTGATTCCTTCCCGTTCCATCAGCTCAGCCACCGCCTCACCGCTGCGGAGCTCCTGCAGATCCACCAGCGCCATCACGCCATCCAGCCCAAAGGCGATATAATCCACATTCTGACGGGCCAGGTTGTTGAGCATGCTGTAGCTGATGGTGAGCCTGCGGCCGCGCACCAGCTTGTTGCCGTCCAGGTCGGTAGCATAGCCGCCGTCGGCGTTGAGCTCCGGCTCGGCGTTGAGGATGAGCAGCGCGGAGTCATACCCGCCGCGCAGGCGCAAGGTGGGTGTGGCGGGACGCTCCCGTCCGTCAATAAGGTCGGTCACCGGCGCGCCATAGTAGGTATCGCCCACCTTGAGCACGTCGATGGTGCGGATCTGGGTGCGGAGCGTCTTGCCGCTGGAAAAGCGCAGCTCGTCGTAGACGGGATCAATGCGCGCCAGCGGATCATAGGGCAGATAGTGGTGGATGTTCCAGTCGATGAAAAACAGCGGGCTGTCGGGCGCGATGACCAGCTCGTAATAGTCCGGCGCAGACAGCGAGCCGACTAGATAGGGATAGTTGCCGTACGTCTCGCCCTTCACGCGGGACAGCGAGCCGGTCACCTCATCGTCCTCCAGCATGACGCTCTCGTCATACTCATAGTAGAAGTCCGGGTCTTCCTGTCCCTTCTGCTTGCTAGCGGCCTCCGGATAAATCAGGACCACGATGCGCTTGATGGTCATGCGCACATCATAGCTGCCCGGCAGGTACTGCGCATCGCCGGCAGGCACCGTTACGCGGGCGATGTATTCGCCCACCTTGACGGGAGCGCGCTGCATAAGCTCTCCATCCTGAAAATAGCTGACGGTGGCGCTCTGCGGGTACAGCTTTTTGCTGAGCTGAAAGGCCTTGCCGTTGTAGGTGCGCTCCTGGTCGGCGATGACCAGCGGCTGGCGCTCCTCCTTGACGGTAAAGACCACCTTTTCGCTGAAGGCAAAGGCGGAGGCGGTGTCGCCCGAAAGGGTGACGCCGGCCTGCGCGCAGGCAAAGGCGCGGAAGGTGACCACATCCCCGTCCTTGAGGCCCGGGATGGTGCATTCCCCGCCCCGAAGCAGGGCCACGCCGGCGGTGGGTACCCAGGTATCGGCCATCTCCTCCTCCTTGTCCGATACGATGTACTGCACGCCCAGCGTGTTTCCGGTATCGGTTTCAAAGGTGATGGAGCCATAGGGCGTGGCCTTGACATTGCGGATGACGGGCAGTGCGTCAGGGCTGGCAGCGCCGCCATTGATGACGGCGGCGTAGGTGTCCTGATCGCTGAGCACCACCACGTCCGTGCCGCTCAGCGCCTGTGCGCGCCAGAGGGTCACGGTTCCGCTTCTGCCGGTGGTGACGTTGAAGGGTTCCTCGTTTCCCAGCTTCAGCACGATTTGCGTGCGCGCCATCGGCGCGTTTTCATCGTTGGTTACGGCGATGACGGTGGGTTGAAGGGCGCTGCCGGGCAGCGCCGTACCGCTGGAAAGGCTGAGGTTGGTGGTTTCACTGATGGTGACCGTACCGCCGCCGGAGGCGCTGGATGCATCCAGCGCGCCCGTACCGCTCACCGACAGGGCGGCGCCCTCGCCCAGCACCAGCGGGCCTACGGCATTGGCGCCCTGGAGCACCAGCGTAACCGACGCGCCCGCGCCAATGCGAAGATCCCCGCTGGTAAAGGCCCCGGCCAACGTAAGCTTGACGCTCACGCCGTCTGCCACGATGATCTTGCCGGAGGTGCCGCCCTCGCTGACGACGCGGTAGTTTCCGGAGGCGTCAAACGTATGGTCCGACGCGCCCAGCGTGACCGACGCGCCCTGCTCGTCCTCCACGGCTTCCAGCAGCAGCCTGCTGCCCTGCACCGTGGCCGCATAATGGTAGCCGGCCGCCGCCTGGGGCAGCGGCGCATAGGCCGTCTGCGGGTTTGCGGAAAAAAACAGCACCGGCACGGCGGCGCCATTATGCTCCGCGGTCAAATCCAGCGCCATCTCGCCGCCCGATACCGCTACGGCGGTCCAGGCCGGGGGTGCGTCGCCCGCAGCCGCGCGGAAGGTGAGCCCGCCCTGCGCCGTCAGCCCGGCGCCGGAGAGCGTGCCCACATGCAGCCGTCCCGTACCGGAAACGGCATACGGCCCGGACAGCGCGCTGAGATAGGTATCTCCGCTCACATACAGCGTTCCTCCGCCGCCCTGAAAGGTGGGTGCGGAACCCTCCGTGCCGGCCGCGGTCAGCGTGAACGAAGCTCCTGCGGCGCCGTTGATGAAGCGGTCCTGATCGGCGGGGTCCGTGGCGTAGAGGGTGTAGCTCTTGCCCGCTTCCGCCTGGAAGGGCTCCGCCACGCTCAAATCCACCTTATCATCTTCGGCGGGCGGCTCGGCCAGGGAGCTGACCTCCAGCGTGTTGCCGTTCATGCGGCCCCAATAGCTCCCGCCTTCTCCGGGGGCGGGCAGCCACAGCGTAACCTTTCCGTCCGAACCGGCCTTGACGTAGGTGAAAAACTTGCCGTCCACATAGACCTGTTCCGCTCCGGGCGCCTCAAAAACGACCGGCCTGCGGCCATTATCGCTGACGGCCCCCGAAGGCAGGCGCACGTTGCCGCGCTCCACATTGAGCACGCCGTAGTTGAGGTTGTTGGCCACCGTGAGGCAGCCGGAGCCGCTCAGCTTTACGGCCGCGTCGGGGGCGGTAAGGGTCTGGATGGTGGTGTAGCCCTGGAAACCGATGGTGACCACGGACTTTTGCGACACGCGCAAGGTGAGCAGCTGCACCCCGTCCAGCTCGATGGACAGGACCATGTTGTCGCGGATATAGAGCGTGGCGTTCTCCCCGCCGCCGGTCAGATGGTAGCTGCCGCTGCGGTAGAGGATGTTTTCTCCGTCTACCAGCTCCATTTCGATGGGCGCGGTGGCGGCCAGCATCATGATGCCGCTCTCCGGGCTCGATCCCACTTCCATCAGCCACTGGCCCAGCCCGCAGAGCGCCACCACGTCGCCCGCCTCGTTGACGCCGATATGGCGGCAGCCCGGTACGGTGCATTTGGGCGCACGTTCACAGTGCTCGTTCATATGGTCGCACTGGCTCTCATCCCAGACGGGAGCGGGGCTGACTGAGGGCAGCTCCGTAATAACGGGAGGCGTGCTTCCCTCCGGGGTGGATGCGGGAACAGCCGTGGGAGTCCCGGATGCCTCCGGAACCGGCGTAGGCGTCTCGGTCGTCTCCGGCGTAGGCGTCTCGGACGTCTCCGGCGTGGGCGTCTCGGTCGTCTCCGGTGTGGGGGTCTCGGACGTCTCCGGTACCGGCGTGGGCGTCTCGGAAGCCGCCGGGGTTAACGTAGCCGTCGGAACTGCGGTTGACCCCGGATTGGCCGTAGGCGTCCCGGAATCCGTACCGCCCGGCTCGTTCGTGGGGGTAGACGGCTCCGGTGTGGGAGTCTCGTCGGTCACGGGGGTGGCGTTTTCCGACGTGTTCTGGATGTCCTCCGCGGGTATCAGGGTGGGCGTGGGCAGGGGCGCGGCCGCATTTTCGGCCAGCGCTTCCAGCAGCGGCAGGGCGCACAGGCACACGCACAGGCACACGCAGGCGCCACGCATATGCCGCTTCTTGACGGAACGCATGCTCAACCTCCTCCTCCAAACGCATGGGTTGGGCGCATCAAAGGCGCCCCCCGATGATATAGAACGAATTACCATGGCATTGCCATCCATCTGTCAAAATCTTTAGGCCTGCCAGCGGCTGAGATCCTGTCGGGAAAGCAGTTTGATCATGGGCACGCCCAGCACGTAGCACACGACCGCCTCGCCCAGGCCCACGGTGAGCATGTTCATCCACAGCATATCAATGCCGTAGGCATAGGTCAGCACCAGCCCCACAATGACCGCGTTGCACAGCACCGGCGGCAGCGCCCTGACCCAGATGCTCGCCCGCATGCGCCAGGTGATCACGGCAGCGATCAGCGTAGCCAGCGTGCCGAATACCACGTCATACACCGTAGCGCCCATGGGATTGAACAGATTGCTTATCAGGCAACCCAGCGTAAGGCCGGGTACCGCCTGGGGAAACAGCACGGGCAAAAGCGTCAGCGCCTCCGAGATGCGAAACTGCACCGCGCCATAGCTGATGGGCTGAAACGCCAGCGTCAGCGCCGCATACAGCGCCGCGATCAGGGCAGACAGGCAGAGGTTCTTCGTGTTTCGACGGGAAAACAAACTGTGCATTCTTCATTCCTCCTGATTGCATGGCGTGTTGCCGATATCACGCCAGTGTGTAAGTATAGCACAACTTGCTTTCTGCGTCGACAGGTGCATACGAAGCCCTTCAAAAGCGCATACTGAAGCCATCAACAGAAAGGGAGGTGAGTGAAATGTCGTTTCCCAACAAAAATCAGAGCGTCCAGTGCGATGTGAGAAGCTGCAAGCACCACACCAACGACGGCATGTGCGAGTTGGACGTGATCAAGGTGGCGCCCCGCGGCAATTGCCATACCGGCACCTGTGACGAAAGCGAATGCGCCAGCTATCACGCCCGGTAAGGGCTGCGGAAACGCAGAGCGGAGAGGGCCTTCCTCTCCGCCTTTTTGCGTCAGTCCACAGTGATGCCCGTCAGTTTTTTCCACGCATTGCGAATGGTGTTCTGGTTTTGCACACCGTAATCGGGATCGTTCTGCTTGCACTCGTCCATATCGCGCAGGAAATGCACGCAGTTCTGGCCGTCGAAATTGTTGCCCGAAATGGTCTGGCCGCCATGCGCCACATTATGGGTGGAAGCGATGGACCACCGGCCGTCCGGCAGTTTGACATACACGACCTTGGGACCCCAGCTTTCCTTGTTGCCAAAGGCCTCGAACATCGCCGCGGTATCCGCCGCGGTGAGGGGCTCTACATCAGCGTGATTGCCGCGGCTCATGATGCGCAGCGTCCAGCTGATGCCGGTCTCGGGATCATAGGCGATCAGGTTCTGCCCGTTTTTGAGGGTGGGCTTGACATCGTTAAACCAGTGCAGCAGCTGGATGGTGGCGCCGTTGGGAGCGACGGTCGTACCCGTGCCGCCGGAGGAAGAGCCGCCCGAGGACGAGCCGCCGGAGGAAGATCCACTATTGGAGGACGAATCATAGCGCTTGGCGTTGCCGCTGTAGAGCACCGTCTGCGTCTTGGCGCCCGCTATACCGTCGTCATCCAGGCCGTTGAGCTTCTGGAAGGCGGTGACCGCGGCCACGGTGATGGGGCCGTAGGTGCCGTCGGCGCTGACGTTATAGCCCAGGTCCTTCAGGGCCTGCTGCAGCTTTTTGACCTCCGTGCCCTTGTCTCCGGACTGCAGCTTGACATACGCGCCGGAAGAGCTGCTGGAGCCGGAAGAGCTGGAGCCGGAAGAACCAGCTGCCACGGCCGAGCTGGAAAACAGCGCCGCATAGGTGCTCTGGCCGGTCAGTCCATCCACCTTGAGGCCGTTGTTCTTCTGAAACGCCGTAGCCGCGGCGATGGAGCCGCTGCCGTACACGCCGTCGATGCTCCCGGTATAGTAGCCCAGCTCCTTCAGCCGCTGCTGGACGGTGACGACATCATCGCCCGTATACCCCCTGCGCAGTGTGCGCGTAAGACCGGAGGATGTGCCGGAACCGGAAGAGGAGCTTGTCCCGTCCGCCTTCTTATAAAGAAGCTCCAGGGTTTTGGTCCCTGCAAGACCGTCGGCCTCCAGACCGTTATCTTTCTGAAAGGAAATCACCGCGCGCTGCGTGCCGGCACCAAAACGGCCGTCCACGCCGTTGGTATTATACCCAAGTTTGACCAGCGCAGTTTGCATCTCGGTTACGCGGCTGCCGCTGTCGCCGTACTTGAGGGTGTTGGGATTGGTGGTCACCGGCGTGGTCACCGTAGCGCTCTGCCCATCCGTTTCCGCGTAAAGCTTTGTCAGCGTCAACGTGCCCGCCTTTCCGTCCGCCTCCAGTCCCCTGGCGGCCTGATAGGCCTTGACCGCCGTTTCCGTGCCGCGGCCGAATTTTCCGTCCGTTCCGTTGGGGTTGAAGCCCAGCTCCAGAAGCGCCTTTTGCAGCTTCAACACATCCGACCCGCGCGATCCAAACTCCAGCGTGGCATACTTGGTTGCCGCCAGGGCCTGCGGCACGGCCAGCAGCGTCAGGATCAGCGCAAGCGCCAGCATCCGAAAAGACAGCGCGCGCAGAAAAGTTCTCATGATCCGGTTCCTCCTTGGGTCACTGCGGTGTGTGATAAAGCCCGCCGGAGCGGGCCGCGTTTCAAGTATAACAAAGCTTTTCCAAAAAGTAAATGCTATATTACAGTTTTGTTACGAAAAAGTCGTATTTTTGTATCGTGTTTTCAAAATTCCGAAGCAAATTTGATGCATGAAAATGGTAGACTTAATCGTTAGGATCAATGGATGGGTACCTACAGCGCCCATCATCAAAGGAGAAACCATCCATGAAGAAACGCATGTGGCTTTGCGTGGCGTTGTGCGCGCTGCTGGTGTGGACGTCCGTTCCCTCCCTGGCGGAGGACTGCTTCACCATCGACGTGGATACGCTGGATATGAACAGCCTGAACAGCGACGAATATGTGGCGCAATATCTTTCTGCAAGCGCCCAGGGCGTGCGGGTCAGAAAATACATCAGTGATTCCAGCGAACTGGCGGCTCCGGTGCGGCTCACACTGATGCAGATGGATTCGCAGACGTTGCTTTTTGACAAAGACTATGGTTTGCAAAGCGGCACCTTTGACAGCGGCGTGATTTACCTGCCCTATGTGGCGGACCGGACCATTCCCTATCTGGTAACCCTGACCGTGGGGGATTATGTATATGCCATGCCCTTTATGCACCAGCAGGCCCGGCTGGTAGCCAACAATGCCTGCACCTACGGCGTGCGGCTCAACGACCTGGCGGTGGCTTTCTACGGCGACTGGATGATGGGGACCATGGTGGATTTGAACGCCCTGGCCGGCCAGGGTTCCATGAGCGTGGATATCTGTGCCAGCAACCGCTATATCATTGGCCAGGCCACGCTTTCCATGCAGGGTTCCTCGCTGTGCGTTTCCGTTTCCTTCAACAGCCAGGCCAATGTAACCGTGCAGAACCAGAGTGTCTGGGTTGTAATCAACTGTGCGGACTTTGCCGCCGGGGTGCAGCCGCCCTCTCACCAGCCGGGCGAATGGGTGGACGTGAGCGGAGCGGGCAGCGCGTTGATCGTGCTGTCCCTCCGGGTAGATTACGACCCCGCCGGACTTCCCGCTTTCTATTATGACCTGTCCTCGTCCCAGCTGCAAAGCCAGCTGTCGCTTTGGGAGCAGAACCGCGCCGGCGGACAGAGCACCGGCGGATTGAGCGGCGAGACCGTAGATCCCTTCGCCTTTTCGGAGGACATCGGCTGGATTGACAATTCCGGCTGGGTCGATGAGGACGGCTGGTATGACGACGGTTCCGGCTGGGTCGATGATGGCTCCGGCTGGTATGACGACGGCTCCGGATGGGTCGATGATGGCTCCGGTTGGGTTGATAACGGTTCCGGCTGGACGGACGGCAGCGGCTCATCCGGCTCCGGCTGGGTCGACAGCGGTTCCGGCTGGACGGATGGCAGCGGCTCATCCGGCTCCGGTTGGGTTGATAACGGTTCCGGCTGGACGGACGGCAGCGGATCATCCGACAGCGGGTGGGTCGATAACGGTTCCGGCTGGACGGACGAGGCAGCGGCCAACTTCTAATAAATAGAACAAGGCGGTGGCAATTCAGAGAAATACTGAATCGTCACCGCTTTTTATGCGCCAAAGCCGCCGCCCACCCCGATGACCTGCCCGGTCACAAAGGCCGCGTCCCCCTGGCACAGCCACAGGATAGCCGCGGCTACCTCCTGGGGTGTACCCAGGCGTCCCAGTGGGGTTTCTTCGGCCAGCGCTGCCAGGTCACGCCCGGTGAAGTCTCCCAGCATATCTGTCTGAATCACACCGGGACATACGCAGTTGACCGTCACGCCGCTGGGGCCGACCTCTTTGGCCAGTGCGCGCGTAAGGCCGATGAGCCCGGCCTTGGCCGCGGAATAATGCACCTCGCAGCTGGCTCCCACCTGCCCCCAGACGCTGGATACGTTGACAATGCTGCCGCTTTTTAGGCTGATCATGCCGGGAAGCACCGCGCGTGTCACGTAAAACGCCCCCGACAGGTTCACATCCAGCATGCGCCGCCAGTCCTCGTCGGTGATATCGGTCAGAAGCTTTTGCTGGGCGATGCCGGCATTGTTCACCAGCGCGTCGATGTGGCCCAGCGTTTTTTCGGCCTCGGCGCACGCCTTGCGCACGCGGTCCGGGTCGCTTACATCGCAGCGGATGGCCGCCGCGCCCGTTTCACGCGCCACCGTCTGTGCCGCCGCCTCATCCGCCCGATAGAAAAACGCGGCGCGAAAGCCCGCGCGCGCAAACGCGCGCACCGCCGCCGCGCCGATGCCCCGGCTTCCGCCCGTGATGAGTGCCGTGCGCACAAAAAATCCCCCTCAGAACATCTTCTTGCGCCACAAGAGCACGAACGCCGCCACGCTGGCCACCACCGAGATGCCCAGCACCATCCAGAATCCGAAGGGCGCGTTTTCAAAGGGCACGCCCACATTCATGCCCCACAGGGAGGCAAACAGCGTGGGGATGGACAAAACCACCGTCAGGCTGGTCAATACCTTCATGACGACGTTGAGGTTATTGGAAATGATGGAGGCGAACGCATCCATCGTGCCGGACATGATGTCGCGGTAGATGGCGCACATCTCCATGGCCTGCTTGTTTTCGATGATTACATCCTCCAGCAGGTCGCTGTCATCGGGGTATTTGCGCAGCATGTCCATGCGCAGCATCTTTTCCAGCACCATCTCATTGCCCTTGAGGCTGGTGGAGAAGTACACCAGGCTTTTTTCCAGCTTCATCATCTGCAGCAGCTCCTGGTTGCGCATGCTGGCCTCCAGGCGGGTCTGCACAAACATGCTGGCCTTGTCGATCTGCTTGAGGTAGGCCAGGAAGCGCGAGGCGTTGCGGTGCAAAAGCTGCAGAATGAAGCGCGTGCGCTTGAACGTCCAGAATCCGCGGATGCGCTCCTCGGTAAAGTCGGTGATGATGGTGGATTCACGGGTGGAGACGGTGATGATTACGTCATCCACCATGATGATGCCAAGCGGCACGGTGGTGTAGCTGTAGCCGTTGCCCTCGGCCTCCACATAGGGAATGTCCACGATGATGAGGGTCTGGTCGCCGTCGCGCTCGATGCGGGCGCTTTCCTCCTCGTCCAGCGCGGACTGGATATAGGTCGGGTCCAGCGCAAAACGCGCGTTGATGCCATCGATCTCCTCGCGCGTGGGATTTTGCAGATGGACCCAGCATCCCTTTTCAAAAGTATTGATTTCGTTGAGGTGGTCCTCCACCGTCAGATAGATCCGCTTCATCAAAAAAACCTGCCTTTCTGCGGCCGCCAAGGCGGCTTCGCTTCCGGGCAGGCGCATGCCTATGCAGGCGCAATCTGCGCGTCAACGCGCGCCGCGCCTATCGCCCGGAGCCTGTGAACCTGTGCCCATGGAAATGTCAAAACGTCGTTTCGACTATACGGGTCGGCATCCACTACATGCTCCTCCTTCCGGCGGATAAGCGCCTTTTGTTCCGATTCCCATGATAGCGGTTTTGCAGGGCCGTGTCAATCAGGTTTTTCGCAAGATTTTTGGTTTTTTCCCCGCCGGGGCACGCCGTGCTTCCCCTTGCCCACGCGGGCATGATATAATGAAGGCGTACCCACACCCGATAGCCCAGGTATTGAGGAGGTATATCCCCATGCGCAACACCCGCTCCTTTTTCATCGGCCCGCTTCCCATCGGCGGCGGCGCGCCCGTCACCGTGCAGAGCATGACCAACACCGATACCCGCGATGCCGCAGCCACCCTTTCCCAGGTGCGCGCCCTGGCCCAGGCCGGATGCGACATCGTGCGCCTGAGCGTGTACGACGAGCAGTGCCTGGAGGCGCTGCCCACCATCATCGAAGGGTCTCCCGTGCCGCTGGTGGCGGATATCCACTACCGGGCCGACCTGGCCGTGGGAGCCATGGAGCGCGGCATCGCCAAGGTGCGCATCAACCCCGGCAACATCGGCAGCGTGCGCGAGGTGCGGCGTGTGGCGGACTGCGCCAAAATGCACCATGTGCCCATCCGCATCGGCGTCAATTCCGGCAGCGTGGAAAAGGAGATTCTGGCCCAGGAGGGCGGCGTGACGGCGCGCGGCATGCTCAGAAGCGCGCTGGGACACGCCCGGCTTCTGGAGGAGGCGGGGTTTCACGACATCGTGCTCAGCCTCAAGGCTTCCAGCGTACCCCTGACCGTGGAGGCCTACCGCCTGGCCGCAAAGGAAACCGACTATCCCCTGCACGTGGGCGTGACCGAAGCCGGCCTGCCCGGCGCGGGCAATATCAAAAGCGCCATCGGCATCGGCGCGCTGCTTCTGGACGGTATTGGGGACACCATCCGTGTGTCTCTCACCGGCAGTCCCATCCCGGAAGCTGCCGCCGCCATCGACATTTTGCGCGCAGTGGGCCTGCGCACGGGCTATGTCAACGTGGTCAGCTGCCCCACCTGCGGCCGTACCGGCATCGACGTGGCCGCCATCGCCCGACGGGTGGAAAGCGAGCTTGCGGACATCCGCGTGCCCTTGACCGTGGCTGTGATGGGCTGCGTGGTCAATGGCCCCGGCGAGGCGCGCGAGGCGGACATCGGCCTGGCAGGCGGCGGGCTCAGCCGTGCAGGCGGCTCGGCCGGCGGCGAGGGCAGTTCCTACGCCGTGGGCGCGATCTTTGAAAAGGGCAAGGCCCCGGAGAAGGTCGAGGGGGATCTGGCCGCCATTCTGATCGAGCGGGCGCGCAGGCTGGCCCAGGAACGGGCCGCACAGGCGTAAGCGAAGAAGAGAGCGGCCCGGAAAAGGCGTTTCTGCCTTTTCCGGGCCGCTCTCTTTTCACACCGGCGGCAGGCATCAGCCATGCCTGCGCCTGACGGCATATTTGCGGATGTAGTCGCTCATCTGCGCCATGTCCATGGGCTTGCCGATGAGGAAGCCCTGGCCCTTGAAGCAGCCCAGCTCCTCGAAGAACTCAAACTGGTCCTGGTTTTCGATGCCCTTGGCGCACACATGCAGGTCCAGCGTATGCGCCATGTGCAGGATCGCCACCACCAGGCGGCAGGTCTGCTCATGTCCGGGCACGAGCGCCCCATAGGATTTGTCCAGCTCCAGGCCGTCGAAGTGCACCTCGCGCAGCAGATCGACATTGGAGTGTCCCGTGCCGAAATTGGCCAGCCACAGGCCGATGCCACGCTCGTCGTGCAGGGCGTTGAGGTTGGCGATGCCCCGCTCGGTCAGGTCCTGCGCCTCGCTGACCTCAAACTGCATTTTCTGAGGCTTGAGGCCGGTTTTTTTGAGCATGGCCAGCACATCATCCACAAAGGATTCGCGATCGGCATAGAGGGGCAGCAGGTTCATGGACAGCGTCACGTTGGAATCCGTCTGCTCGGTCAGGTCGCAGGCCGAACGCATGGCGTTTTCCAAAAACCAGCGTGAAAACAGAAGCGTCAGCGCCTCATCCCGCTCAATCAGCTCGACCACCGGCCAGGCGGGGATTACGTCGCCGTCGGGCATATGCACCTTTTCGACAAACACCTCATAGGTGTTGCAGGTATTCTTGCCAAAGGTCCATTTTGGCTGCCCGTAGAGTTCCAGGGCATCGTTGAGAATCAGGTCTCCGATCATGTTATGGTTCATGCCAGAAGCTCCCTTCCTATGCGGTTTTCAGCCATCGCGGGCTCGCTGCTGCGTCCGTGGCATAAAAATGCCGATATATTTGCATGTATTCGCCGCCGGGCGCGGGTTTTCCTGCCGGATAAACGCGTGTTCCGGCCGCTTTGCGCTTTTTTACCGCGCGTGTTATAATACCGTAGCATCCTGCCGCGCGTGCGGCTTCCATCCTGATTGACCTGCCGAGGCGTACCAATGAACAAAACCGAGCTGCTTCATCTTCTTGAGGAAACGGTTCCTCCCCTGCGTGGCAAGCTGCATATTGAGCGCGTGCTCTATCAGAAAGCCGCCAACAAGGCCTATATGAGCTTTCTAAGCGATGAGCTGGTTACCGAGCACGACTACCTGCTGTTGGAGCGCAGGCTGCGTGAGCTGTTTCCCAGGCTGACGGTGGCGCTGCGCATCGCCAGCCCCTCCCTGGGCGAAAAGTTTCTTGCCGACCTGAACCGCTACAAACCGGTCCTGACCGATTTTTTGCGCCGCCAGAGCCCCGCGCTGGCCGCCTGGATTGCCGATACCGGCTGGAGCCTGGAGGACGGGCGGATTCTGCTCACCTGTCCGGACCAGATCGCGATGGGCTTTTTTCGCTCGCACCACCTGGATGAGAAGCTGTCGCAGGCCATCTATGATATCTTCCGCGTGCGCACCCCCGTGGCGCTGACCGTATGCGGCGAGCGCGAGGCCTGGGTGGAGAAGATGCGGGCCGATCGGGGCTTTTCCTTCGCTGCCTCTCCCACGCCCGACGACGAGCCGCCGCCGTGGGATGACGCCGAGCTGGACGCCCAGGCTGCCGCGCTGTTCGGCGGCGCGCCGGGCGAAGGCGCCGGCCCTGCCGCGCCTGCCGCTCCGGCCCCGCGCACGGCACATGCCGCTCCCCGCGCCGCCGCGCCCAAAAAGCCCGCCGCACCCAAGGGCGGACCTGTGCTCAAAGGTCGCGCCGTGGGCGATGTGCCCGTCCCGATTGGTGAGCTGGCCGAGGACAGCGGTATCGTGGTCATCGAGGGCACCGTGACCGGCGTGAACGACCCCAAGGAACTCAAGGGCGGCGAAACGGTGCTGGCCTCCTTCGCCGTCTATGACGATACCTCCACCATCTACTGCAAGGCCTTTTACAACTACCGCATGCGCCGCGCCGCGCGCGGCGAAACGCCCGATCCCCCCACCAAGGAGGAGCGGGCGCGGGTGATGGAGCAGATTGGTCAGATCAAAAACGGCATGCGCGTGCGCCTCAGGGGAGACTGCCGCATGGACCCGTTTTTGAACGAATTGTCCGTAAGCGTGCGCGACATGCAGCAGATGCCCAAAATCGAACGCATGGATACCGCCCCCGAAAAGCGCATCGAACTGCACATGCACACCACCATGTCCACCATGGATGCCACCGCGGACGCCGGCGTGCTCATTGCACAGGCGGCCAAATGGGGCCACCCCGCCGTGGCCATCACCGACCACGGCAGCGCGCAGGCATTCCCCGCGGCCTTCGGCGCGGCCAAGAAGCAGGGCATCAAGCTCATTCCCGGTGTGGAGGGGTATCTGTGCGACCTGGTCCCCATCGTAACCGACGCGGACGACCGCCCCATCGACGGCCCCATCGTGGTGCTGGACTTTGAAACCACGGGGCTTTCGCACGCCATGGACCGCATCATCGAAGTGGGCGCCGTCAAGCTGGAAAACGGGCAGATCGTGGACGAGCTGAGCCTCCTGTGCGACCCCGGCGTGCCCCTCAAGCCCAAAATCAGCGAAATCACCGGCATTACGGACCTGATGCTCCGCGGCAAGGAAAGCCCCGCCGAGGGCGTAAGAAAGCTCCTGGACTTCATCGGAGACTGCCCCGTGGCCGCGCACAATGCGCCCTTTGACATGGGCATGCTTCAGGCCGAGTGCAAGCGCATGGGCGTGAGCTTCCACGCGCCGGTGCTGGATACGCTCACCTTCTCGCGCAAGCTCTATCCTCAGCAAAAGAGCCACAAGCTCGGCGCGGTATGCCGGCTGCTCGGCGTGTCGCTCAAAAACGCGCACCGGGCCGTACACGACGCGGCGGCCACGGCCAAGTGCCTTGCGCGCATGTTTGACGCGGCCAAGGAAAAGGGCGCTGCGACCCTCAAGGACATCGACGCCGTCATCAGCGGCGATACCATCGGGCAAAGCTACCACATCATTCTGCTGTGCACCAGCCAGAAGGGCATGCAGAACCTCAATCACCTCATTTCCGACAGCAACCTGCGCTACTTCTACCGCCATCCCTGCATGCCCCGGCACCTCATCAATCAGTACCGCGAGGGGCTTATTCTGGGCAGCGCGTGCGAGGCGGGCGAGCTGTTTCAGGCCATCGTCAACGACCGGCCGCAGGAGGAGATCGAACGCATCGCCAGCTGGTACGACTATCTGGAGATTCAGCCCATCGGCAACAACGGCTTCATGATCCGCAACGGCACCGCCCGCGACGAGGAGCACCTGCGGGAATTCAACCGCAGGATCGTCGCGCTGGGTGAAAAGCTGAACAAGCCCGTGGTCGCCACCGGGGACGTGCATTTTCTCAACCCCGAGGACGCCATCTACCGCACCATTTTGCAGGCGGGCCTCGGCTATGACGACTGCGACAACCAGCCGCCCCTCTACTTCAAAACCACCGACGAAATGCTGGAAGAATTCAGCTACCTGGGCAAGGAAAAGGCGCACGAGGTCGTGATCGACGCGCCGCGCAGGATTGCCGAGCAGGTGGGGGAACTTCGCCTGTTCCCCAAGCATCCGGAGGGCAAGGACACCTTCCAGCCCTACTGGGAGGAGGCCGCGGGGGACATCGAAAGCCGCGCCTGGGGCCGCGCCAAGGAGCTTTATGGGGACCCCCTGCCCGAGATTATCCGGAAGCGGCTGGAAAAGGAGCTGGGCTCCATCATCGGCTACGGCTTCTCCACCTTGTATTCCATCGCGCAGAAGCTGGTCAGCAAGTCGCTTTCGGATGGCTACCTGGTGGGCAGCCGCGGCAGCGTGGGGTCCAGCTTCGTGGCCACCATGTGCGGCATCACCGAGGTCAATCCCCTGCCGCCGCACTACCGCTGCGACCACTGCCACAAGATGTTCCTCACCCCGCCGGAGCTGGCCAGCGTGGGCGTGGACCTGCCGGACAAGAATTGCGAAATCTGCGGCCACAAGCTGGCCAAGGACGGCTTTGACATCCCCTTCGAGGTATTCCTGGGCTTCAAGGGCGACAAGGTGCCCGACATCGACCTCAACTTCTCCGGCGAATACCAGCCGCGCGCCCATGCCTACATCGAGGAGCTCTTCGGCAAGGGCTACGTCTACCGCGCCGGCACCATCTCCGGCCTCGCGGAAAAGACGGCCTACGGCTTTGCCGCCAAGTACCTGGAGGAGCGCGGCATCCATGCGGGCCGCGCCCACAAGGAACGGCTGGCGGCGGGCTGTGTGGGCGTTAAGCGCACCACAGGCCAGCACCCCGGCGGCATCGTGGTGCTGCCCAAGGAGTATGACATCTGCCAGTTTACGGCCATCCAGCATCCCGCCGACGACGTGGAAGGCACCACCATCACCACGCACTACGACTTCAACTCCATGCACGATATTCTGGTCAAGCTCGACTGTCTGGGCCACGACGATCCGACCATGATGCACCGGCTGGAGGAGCTCACCGGCGTCAACTTCCGCGAAATCCCGCTGGACGACCGCAAGGTGATGAGTCTGTTTTCCAGCCCCGAGGCCCTGGGCGTCACCCAGGAGCAGATCATGTGGGAAACCGGCACGCTGGGCATCCCGGAGTTCGGCACGAGCTTCGTGCGCGGCATGCTCATGGAAACGCGCCCCACCACCATGGAGGAGCTCATCCGCATCTCCGGCCTCTCGCACGGAACGGACGTGTGGCTGGGCAACGCGCAGGACATCATCAATTCCGGCACGGCCAAGCTGGCTCAGTGCTTCTGTACCCGCGACGACATCATGAACTTCCTGATCTCCAAGGGCATGCAGGAGAAGATGAGCTTCGACATCATGGAAAGCGTGCGCAAGGGCCGCGGACTCAAACCCGAATGGGAGGAGGCCATGCGCGAGCACGACGTGCCCCAGTGGGCCATCGACAGCTGCCACAAGATCAAGTATATGTTCCCGCGCGGACACGCCGTAGCCTATGTGACCATGGGCCTGCGCGTGGCGTGGTACAAGGTGTACCGTCCGCAGGCGTACTACGCTGCCTACTTCACCATTCGCGGCGATGGATTTGACGCGGGGCGCATGCTGCTCAGCCCCGAAACCCTGCGCGATCGCCTCACCGATTTCCAAAACCGCGAGGAAAAGATGAGCGTGCGCGAGAAGCAGGAGGAAAACGCCTATCACATGCTGCTGGAGATGCAGATGCGCGGTATTCACATGCTGCCCGTGGATCTCTATAAGAGCGACGCAACCCGCTTTTTGATCGAGGACGGCAACCTGCGCTGTCCCTTCACGGCCATCAACGGCTTTGGCGACTCGGCCGTAGAGGGCATCATCGCCTCGCGCGACCCAAGCCGTCCCTACATCAGCATCGAGGATCTGCAAAACCGCGCGCACATCGGCCAGAGCATCGTGGAGATGCTGCGGGGCCAGGGCGCGCTGGAAGGACTGCCGGAAACCAGTCAGGTCGATCTGTTTTCCCTGCTGGGGTGAGGGGCTTCACAAGTCGAACGGGCAAGGGAGGATTCGCATGGAGCATGCGTCGATTCTGGCACAGAAATCCTTTTGGCCACGCCTGCTTGCGGCGCTTGCGCTGCTGGCGATGCTGATCGTGGGCCGCTATACCTACAGGGATTATGGGATCACGGTTGATGAGACTGTCGAACGGGATAGTACGCTCATCAACTATCAATATGCGTTTCAAACACTTTTCGGAAGAGATTTGTCGCTTAGCGATCAACCCTTGGAAACCTATAAGGACCGTCATTACGGCGTGACGCTTCAGATGCCCACCGTGATGGTGGAGCATCTCACAGGCTTCACCATGCCCTCACGCGACATTTACATGCTTCGTCATCTGTGGACCTTTCTGCTCTGTCTGTCGGGGCTGGCATGCTTCTACCTCTTTCTGGAAAGGGTCTTATCCAACAGATGGTATGCGCTGCTGGGCCTGTTGATGCTGGCGCTGTACCCGCGCTTTTGGGGCGAGCAGTTTACCAACATCAAGGACATGGTCTTCATGGCCGCCTGCTGCTGGGCGTTGCTTGCCACGGCGCTGAGCCTCCGCCATGAAGGAAAATGGCGATGGGAGATTTTAAGCGCCCTTCTCTTTGCCCTCTGCGCCAATACCCGCGTCATCGGATTTCTCTTTCCGTCGCTGTTGTTTGGCTACCGGGTGCTGCGCGACGGCGTGCTGACGCCCGTGTGGAAGAAAGGCGGCGCCCGGCGGTTCTTTGCTCAGCTGGCAAAACACGCTCTGGCGCTCCTGTTGATGCTGGTGTGCTATGTGCTGGTCACGCCCGCTGCATGGGCTTCTCCGCTTACGTTCCTCATAGAAACATTCCAAGAGTTCTCGAACTACAACATCTGGAACGGGACGGTCTATTTCCTGGGAGACTGGTATTCCGGCAACGCGCTTCCCTGGTATTACCTTCCCGTATGGCTGTGCCTTTCCATCCCGCTGTGGTATCTGGCCTTCATGCTCGCCGGGGCCGCTGGGGCGGCAGCGTTTGTCCTGCGCAGCCGTCGCCGGTTGGGGATTGCGTTGCGCCGCGTGCTACTTGGACCGGGCCGCTGGTTCGTGCTGTGCCTGACCGTGGCCGTATTGCCCGTGGCTGCCGCCATCCTGATGCACAGCACGCTCTATAATGGCTGGCGGCACATGTACTTTATTTTCCCGGAGCTGGTGGTGGTTGCGCTGTTTGGCGTGCAATGGCTGTTTCGCCTGCTGCGCGGCCGCCGCTGGCCACGTCGGCTTTTGGCGGGCGGGCTGGCCGCCCTGCTGGCGGGACAGGCCTGCTGGATCGGCTGGATGCATCCGTTTGAGAAATTCTATCTCAATCCGGTCGGGCAATCCATGTGCGATCTGCTTGAAAAGGATTACTGGTATGAAAGCACCACAGCGCAGCTCCAGCGCATTCTTGAGGTCGATGACTCGCGTCGTATCAATTTGTCGCACAATGCCTTTTCCTATCTTCCCGCCTTCCATTACCTTTCCGATGAGGATGCCCGGCGTGTCTATGTCTACAATTCCTTAACCTATACGGATTGGACGCCCATTGACTATATCATTGACGAGAGCTGCGGGCCTGTGAGCAGCACCTTTCCCGGCTTCACCCCGGTTTACGAACTGCGCTGCGCCAACGGCATGCTGCTTTCAACAATCTATATGAGAGACGAGGCGCTTGCTGAGCGTTTCGGCGGCCGGTGGCCGCAGCAATAAAGGAGGGAAAATCTTGGATGCCTTAGCACAAAACCTGACCGGCGTCATCGTGGAGATGGCCCTCAAGATGGGCCTGAGCCGCGCGCCCCTGTCGCTCAACTACCCGTGCGCGTCCCTTGCGCGCATGCTGGGCGTGCCAGCCGGACCGCAGGCGGTTAAGGCGGCGCTGGACGCATTTTTCGCCGCGCGCACCAGCCTGTTCGGTGCGGTCCAGGTTGAAGCTCACGAAGACGGGTTCTGCCTCACCATTCCCGCCGAGGGCGTGGCGCGCGTAGTATCGCAGGCTCCTGCCGCGGCGTTTCTGCGCGACCTGATCCATACGGCCCAGCTTCCCGGCGCGACGGCGGAGGATCTGCTGGCGGCCTTTCGCCGCCATTCGTCCCATGTGCATGTCGAACCCGTTGACAATGACGAATTTGACTGGCTGGTCTACTTTGAGGACGGGGTGCCGGACGATTTCCGCTACTGCATCGACACGCACGACGGCTTTGCCAGCTATCACCGCTTTTCCAGGGAGGATTACGAAGCATTCGGCTTCTGACCGCGCCGACATTTCCGCCGGTTTTCTGCAACTAACAAAATCTTTTTTCACAAGTGGAACCTTTGGGCCGGTCCATTCGTCTGTTCCTCTGAAGGCCCCGGCAGACGGCCGGACGCCGCTCAAAGGAGGATGCATCAAGATGAAGAAGAACCGCTTTCTTGCCCTGGCGCTCTCGCTGCTGATGGCGCTGGCCCTGCCCCTTGGCGCTTTTGCCGAGGAGAATGAGCCCGACACCCTGCTGGAAGGCCTGGTGACGGAGGTGCTTGAGCAGGGCTTTGTGATGGAGGATATCGAGTTGGGCAGCGTATTGCTCAATGTGGATGAAACCACCGTGATGGACGGGATTCTGGCCGAGGGCGACATCGAGGTAGGCCAGTACGTGTTCGTGGAATATGACGGCCGCCTCACGCGCAGCCTTCCCCCGCAGGCGCATGCCGACCGCGTGGGCTGCTACCGGCTGACCGGCACGGTGGACCTTTCCCTGTCCATGGGCGTGCTGCTCACCGGCGACCCGACCTTCGGCGATGTGATCATCCGCGTGGACGGGTCCATGCCGCATCTGTATCAGGGCATGCCCATCACCGTCTACTATAACGGCGTGATGGCCATGAGCTACCCCGGTCAGGTCACGGCCCGCCACATCGTGGTGCCCGAGCTCACCGGCGTGGTCAGCGACCGCGACAGCGCAGGCTTCACCCTGACCGACGCCGAGGGGAACGAATACCGTGTGCTGCTTTCCGAGCAGACCTTCACCGGCGTGTTGTCCGCCTCGGTGGAGGATGCGCCCGTCGTGGAGGATGCGGTGCAGGAGGACGCCGCGGAGGCCGAAACCGCGGAGAATGCCGAAGCGACTGCTGATGACGAACCGGCTGCGGAGCCCCCGGCGGACGAGCCTGCCACGCAGGAGCCTGAAACGGAGGATCCCGCCGCAGCGGAACCGGCTGATGGCGAATCCGCCACAGACGAGCCCCTCCTGGAGGAATCCGTCACGGATGAGCCCGCCAGCGATGCCGCGGATGCTTCCCAGGCCGCTCCCCTGCCCACCGTGGAATGGGGCGACGGCGATACCGTCACTGTGTACTATAACGGCGTTATGACCCGCAGCATTCCGCCCCAGGTGACCGCCCTGGAGGTGCTGGTGCTTCGGAACTAAAGCCGGCATCCGGCGCGGCGCGCATTGCGCCGCGCCGCTTTTTTATGTTACAATAAAGGATAGAAGCGCTGCGTTTTGAACCGCCAATCACGCATAAGGAGGCCCGGTCATGAATCTGCCCCGCAACCCCGACCCGTTTCTATTGAAAGGCTTTTCCCTGCGCCAGCTCTACGAAGGCGACAAGGCGCAGATGATGCGCATGCAGGATGAGGTGCTCTCCACACTGGCCGATCCCGCGTGGTTCTTTCCTTCGGAGGAATGGGAATTTGACGAATGGCTCTTAAACCGCGAGGCGTTCGGGTATTTTGACGGGGATATGCTGGCGGGATACGCGGCCATGGCCTCTTGGCGCACACGCGGCGACCGCGGCTACGCCCGCAAGCTGGGTGAACCGGAGGAAAACACCTACGATTTTCACGATGTGCTGGTGCTGCCCCGCTATCGGGGGCGCGGTATGCACACCCGGTTTTTGAATCTGTTTGAGGAAATGGCGCTCAGCATGGGCGGACGCGCCATCTACGCCACTGTGGACCCCGGCAACAGCGCATCCTGGCACAACTTTGAAAAGGCAGGCTACGCGCTGGTTTGCACCCGTCCCGCCTATGACGGGCGCATGCGCCGGTATTACAAACGCACGTTGGATGAACAATCCGGGAGGCCCTGAGTATGGATGCTGCACGTTTGGAAAATCTGGCTGCTGATTTTACGTCGCAATCCCCGCTGAACCACGTGTGTATCGAGCTGAGCGGCGAGGAGCTGACGCTGTTCGACCGCCCCCTTCTGGGCTACGCCTGCGCCGGGGACCCCCTGTTTGAAGCGTTTCTGGCTCCCGGCGTCATCGGGCCGCATTACCGCCCTCCCCAGGCATGGCTGGAAACAGCGCAGACAGTGGTCAGCTTTTTCCTGCCCTTCAGCCAGGCCGTGCGTGCTCAAAACCGCGCCGCTCAATCCCTGCCCAGTCAGGCCTGGCTCTATGGCCGGGTGGAGGGCCAGCGCTTTGTGGAGGCGCTGAGCCTTCGTCTGCTCCAGGCGCTGCAGGAAGCGGGCTTTGAGGCCGTCGCACCCTCTCTCTCGCCGGATTTCTGGACGGTGTCCGAGCCGGAGGCGCCGGATGGACCCGCCTTTACCAGCAACTGGTCCGAGCGGCACGCCGCCTATGCGTGCGGCCTGGGCACCTTCGGCCTGTCGAAGGGACTCATCACACGGCACGGTATGGCCGGGCGCTTCGGAAGCCTGGTCACCAGCTGGCAAACCCCTCCCACCCCGCGCGAATATGATGGCCCCTATGACTGGTGCATCCGCTGCGGCGCGTGCGCCACTCGCTGCCCCGGCGGAGCGATCTCGCTGGAGCAAGGCAAGAATCATCACCTTTGTCTTTCATACCAGACCACCATTCTGCCCCAGTGCCGGCCCCGCTTCGGTTGCGGCCTGTGCCAGACGGGCGTGCCGTGCGAGTCTGCCCGTCCTCTCTCCCGGTGAAGGCGGCAGAAAACCCGCCGGACGGCCGGAGCGTATGCTTCGGCCATTCGGCGGGTTTTGCTTTTCTACTTTTTGGGCGAATTGCGCCTCGTTCCGCTTGCCCTCATCCATGTTCCCGTGTCGTTGTGCCGTTTATTTTCGCCACAAGATCACGCGCTGCGCCTGAGTGCTTCCTTCTTCCTCCAGATCGGGGTTCATGCGCTTGAGGCTGTCACAGCTGACGCGATAGCGCTTGGCGATATCCCACAGGCTTTCGCCCGGTTGGCTGAAATACATCAGGATGCCCGGTTCGGCTTCCTCGGCGGGCTCCTGCTCCACCTGCGTCACCAGTGCTTCGCTTGCCAGCTGTACATCATGGCAGTCCAGATGCAGGATGTATTTCACCTCGACGCGATCGCTGGTGATGCCGTTGACGTCGATGTTGCTGGTGGTCAGCACCAGGCTTTCCGGCAGGCTCACATCGCACGCGAAGCACATGCGGAAGGGTTCCTCCGTCTGATAGGTCTGGGGCGTTTCCGTATCGTCGGTCATGTACAGAAGGGTCACTTCCATCATGCCTTCCACGCTGAGCTTGCTGCCCGCCTGGGTCATGTCCGTCACCACGGGCCGAAGCGCCGCGCGCAGGGGCGTGCGCACGGGCGTCTGGCCGTCCAGCAGGAGGGTGAGCTTGCCGCTTTCGGCGGTATGCACCTGCTTGTGCGCCAGCGCCCGCCGGACTTCCTGCTTCTCCAGCGACAGGCAGTCGCCCTGGGTGGTATAGGCGTCCAGCAGCAGGCACAGGTCCCTCTGCCTCGCCGCCTGCGCGTTCAAGCCCAGCAGCACCTCCGCCCGAAGCGTGCGGCTGCCCTCCTCCTGCCCTTCCTGGGAGAGCACGGCCACATCCTTGACCACCGCGCCCGCGCAGAGCGAATCCCCCTCGTCACCCGTGAGGGATACCGTCTCCTCAAAGGGAATGGTGTGGCGTGTGACCACCAGCGGACGCGAGGGCATGGCGCTGCGGTGCACCACTTCCAACAAAATGTTGCCCGACAGCGTAGCCCGCTCCTCGCCGCCCATCACGTCCTGGACAGTGGCAATGGCCGTGGCATACAGCGTATCGGTGATCTGCAAGACCGCGCCCAGGTCGCATTCGTCGCGCACAAGCACGTCCTGTTCTCCCCGCGCCACGGTCTGACAGCCGCTGAGCGTTTCAGTGCGCAGCATCAGGCCATCGATCCCGCGAATGCCCGTGACCACCTCCATGGGCTCGTCCGAGAAAACACGCACCTGTACCCGCAAAATCGCCATCAGATGCAGACGTCCGCCCTGAGCGCCGGCCTCCACATGCTCCACCATCAGGCTGACGGGTGCGTTCATCCCCGACTGCGCGCCGGCCAGCTCCACCGGATGGCTGAACTCGGCCGAGGCCTCCAGCGCGCTTACATGCGTGGGGTCGCCCTGGGTGTAGAGCACATGAAAGACCACCTTGCCTTCAGCAGTCACGCGATCGGCCTCCGCCGCGCTGCGGTCCAGCACCGCCATGGCTTCGGCGCTAAGCACGGTGGTTTCCTCGCGCAGGCCGCCTGGCAGCGCTACCTCGCCCTCCACCACGGCCTGGCTCAGGCTTTCGCCCACAAAACGCTGGAGGGGCAGTTCCTCCCGGAGCACCTCCAGCGCTTTGGCGGCGCTGGAACCCTGCTTTTCCAAAAAATCCATGCTTTTATCCGTCATCATGACTCCTCCTAAAGCGGCTTTGTAGGTAGGCTATGCGCCCCTTTGCAAGGATATGACCCCGCGACGTCTGAGCTGTCCAAAGGTGGTTTTGGATCGTCTTCACTTGCCCATCAGCGTTTGACTATGCTACAATACAGACGGTTTTACAGGGATTATTCCGCAAGGGGAGCCGGTCATGCACAAGAAAAAGGAGCAGAAAAAAATTTATGTGGCATCATCCCGCCGCGTCATGCTGGTGCTGATGTCGTTGAGTACGATCTACCAATACATGTACTCCAGCCTGTTTTCCAGCGCGTTGGGCATGCTGCCGGTATTCGGCGGAGCCATGTTCATGAGCGCGCGCATGGCGGGCGCTTTTGCACACACCTTTCTCAGTGACCGCCACAAGTACCTGACGCGGCGCACGCGTGTGGTTTTTTGCGCGCTTACGGCGGTTACGCTGCTGTGCAGCCTTGCGCTCATCGCCCTTTACCCGGTGCTCTGGACGGCTACGCCGGTATGGCTTACCTTTGCGGCGGTGCTGTCCATCGCGCTGCGCAGCGTGGCGGGCCGCCGGCTGATCGGCCGGCGCATGCGGCGCACCATCGGCGCGCGCGCCTACTGGCTTTTGACGGTACTGGTGCATCTGGTCCCGTTGGCGGCCATGGCATGGATTTTGTCCGCCAACCTGGATGCGGCTGCCGCCTGGCAGCTGTGGGGCGGCTTTGCCGCGGGCGGCGTGCTGGAGCTCTACAGCCAGTGGCGCGAGCGCGACCTGCTGGCCCTGGAGGACCTGCCCGACGACACAGACCCGCAGACCGCAGCGCAAATGGCCGCGGATCTTCGGGAGGTCAACGCATTCGACGCCTTTCAGCGCATGCATACGCTGGTGCTGATCGCATTGCAGCTTACACTCGTCATGGTGTACACCTTCATTGGCCTGAGCACGCAGGAGCTGCTGGTGTGCATGCTCCTGGCGGTTGCCTGCACAGTGATCATGCGCGAGGTATCGCTTCTGTGTCTGCGCCTTGTCAAACGTCCCTTTGACACACAGCTGCTTTTGGTGGGGCTGTTTTTGTGGCTGTACGGCCTGATTCTGCTTTACCGTCAGCTGGACAGCAGGCCGGAGCTGCTCATGAGCGCCCTGGCCGTGGCGCTGTGCACCAGCGGGCTGGCTGTGAGCGTGACGGCACTGGCGGAGCTGGAGCGCCGCATGACCGATGTGGCGCAGTTCCGTCTGAAGGACCGCATGCGCGGCTATGCCCAGCTGCGCGCCTCAAGCACCGAAATTGCCATCTTGCTGGGACAGATGCTTGCGCTGATTCTGCTGACCCTCCTGTGCATGCCCTCCGTGCCGCTTGCGGGGCTGGATCTGCCCTCGCTCATTTCCGCCTTCCGGCCGCTGATGGTGATCCCGCCGGCACTGCTACTGCTGGCAGCGATCATCTCCACGCTGCGCTTTCCCATGAACAACCGTCATTTTCAGAAGCTGGCGCGTTGGCTCACCCTGGAGAGCGAAGGCTTGGACAATCCGGCCCTTCGCCAGCAGCTGGACAGCGTGGTGGTCAAGCGCCACAAGAACCGCTTCGGGGTGCGGATCATCATCACGCTCCTGCGCCCGCTGTACTACCATCGGGTGATCGGCAGGGAAAACCTCAATGGCTATGAGGACGGCACCATGGTGCTCATCTGCAACCATGGCGAAATTTACGGCCCCGTGGTGGCCAACCTGTATGTGCCCATCACGTTCCGTCCGTGGGTCATCAGCAACATGATGGAAAAAGAAGCGATTGTGGAACACATCTATCAGGGAACCATGGTTCGCCAGCGCTGGCTGCCGGAGCGCTGGAAGCGTCCTCTGATCAACCTGATCTCACCGCTGCTGGTATGGGTATTCAACAGTCTGGAGGCCATCCCTGTCTACCGGGGGCAGCCCAAAGAGCTGATGCGCACCTTCCGCGAAACGCTCAACGCCATGCAGGCGGGCGACAACATTCTGGTCTTTCCTGAAAATGCCGAAAACCACGCGCCCGGCGAGGGCGGTTATGCCCGCGAGGGCGTGGGGCAGCTCTATACCGGCTTTGCAATGATTGCGCCCATGTACTATGCCAAGACCCATAAGCGGGCGGTGTTTGTGCCCATCTATGCCAGCCGGAAACACCGTACCCTGACCATCGGCCAGGGTGTGGTATACGACCCTGACAACAACGCCACAGCGGAAAAGCTGCGCATTGTGGATGCGCTGCTGGACTCCATGCAGGCCATGTACGAGCAGGAAACGGTGGATGAATCCCCCACATCCCGCCCCAGTGCCTGCTGAAAAGCGCCATTCATGCGGCTTTTGCAGGGGTTTGGGATGTCGAAAGATAGGACATTGGTTCTAATTTCCACGAATTCCCCTTCTGGCGGCGGTTCCTGTGCTATAATGCGGAAAACAAACACTCAGGAGGGGACCGACCGTGCTCAACATCCGCATTCTCGTGGTGGACGACCATGGAACGCTGCGCAAGCGTATCGCTGATTACCTTCGCGCCCAGGAGGGCGTGGAGGAGGTGGCAGAGGCCGCCAATGGCGTAGAAGCCCTGAAATGCCTGCGTGAGAGCCGCTTCGACGTGATGATTACCGATCTGGTGATGCCGCTGATGGACGGCTACATGCTTCTGGAGGAGCTTCCCCGTCAGATCGACTCCCCGCCAAAGACCATTGTGATGTCGGCGCTTAGCCGCGATGACTTCGTGACCCGCGCGATCGACCTGGGCGCGGTATTCTACATGGTCAAGCCGTTTGAGCCGGAGCATCTGCTCAGCCATATCCGTGACATTCAGGAGGAGCGCTCCGTGCTGCCCCAGGCCCAGGCCCCTGTCAAACCCCACGTGCAGAGCCTGGACGAGCGTCTGGGGAGCCTGTTTTTGACCATCGGCATCCCGGCTCATATCAAGGGCTACCAGTTCCTGCGCTGCGGGGTCAAGATGGTGATCGAGCAACCCGACCGCATCAACCGCATCACCAAGGAGCTCTATCCCAGCATCGCCCGTCAGTTCGGTACCACCGCCAGCAAGGTCGAGCGCGCCATCCGCCATGCCATCGAGGTGGCCTGGAACCGCGGGCGCGTGGATACGCTCAACCGTGCCTTCGGCTGCCGTGTCTGCACCCCGGAGGACAAGCCTACCAACGGGGAGTTCATCGCCATGCTGGCAGACAAGATGAGCATGGAAAGAAGTGCAGTACCTGCCACCGGCGTTACGATGGCCCGGTCAAAACCGGCCATCAGGTTCAGC
>UQEF01000029.1 GCA_900540045.1 uncultured Eubacteriales bacterium
CGCTGATGGGATTGGACACCACCTTGGGCTGAGTTCGGTAGAGCACGGTCCCGTCCGGCGCAATCGCCTCCTTGAGCAGATAGGGCTGCATCAGCCGTCCGCCGTTGATCACCGCGCACGCCGCCGTAATCAGCTGAATCGGAGTGACGGCCACGCTCTGTCCAAAGCCGATGCGCGCCAGATCCACATTCTTGACGGATTGTACGGGTATTAGTATACCACTTCCCTCCCCCTGTAAGTCAACATTCGTTTTGCTTCCCAGACCGAAAGCATGCAGGTACTGGTACATCCGCTCCGTGCCCAGCCTGAGCGCCAGCTCCACAAAGACGGGATTGCAGCTGTTCTGCAGGGCCTCGGCCATGGTTTCATCCTTGTGGGGGCTGCCCCAGCAGCGGATAGTGTCTCCGTCCACGGTAATCTTGGCCGAGCAGTAGAAACCGTCCTCCGGGGTGGTCACGCCCGCGTCCAGCGCGGCGGCTGCGGTCAGGATCTTGAAGGTGGAGCCCGGTTCGTAAGCGTCGGAGATCAGGCGGATGCGCATCAGACGCGTAAGCGCATCAGGCTGGTCGCGGGGAGGATCATTCGGGTCGTAGTCCGGCTTGGAGCACATGGCCAGAATCGCGCCGGTGTAAGGGTCCATGGCGATGAGATGTACGGCCTGCGCCTTGTTGACGTCGTAGCATTCGCGCATGGCCTTTTCGCAGATCTCCTGAATGGTAGCGTCAATGGTGAGCTTGATGCTGTTGCCATCCTGGGGCTCGATGTAAAGGTTGCCGCTGTCGTAGATGGGCTGGGATTTGCCGTCCACGCTGCGAAGGCTCACGCCCGCCGTGCCGCGCAGCAGGCTCTCGTATTGCAGCTCCAGTCCGGATTGTCCCACGCTGTCCACATTGGTCAGGCCCAAGGTCTGGGTCAGGAACGCACCGCGCGGGTATGCGCGCCGCACATCCTCGTCAAAGAGCAAGGCGCTCAGCTGGGATGCCACCGCCTCGTCCGCGGAAGCCTGCAGGGTTCTGAGTTCATCAGCCTTCTCACGCGATACCTGGCGCTTGAGAATGACCGACGCCTTGGTGCGGTCCGAAAGCTTTTGCGCCACGCTCTCCTCCGATAAATCCAAAATCGGACATACCGTTTGCGTAAACAAAGATATGTCCGATACCTTGCGAGGGTCGGCGCTGACGATATAGGCCGTCGCGCTGACCACCAGGGTCTGCCCGTTGGTATCCAGAATAGAACCGCGGCGGGCATACACGGTGCCCTCCCGGGTCCACTGGCTGATCCCGCGCTGGGTAAGCTCCGATGACCGGGCCGTGGTCAGATAGGCGATGCGCAGCGTGAGCAGCGAAAAGAGAAACGTCAACATCATCAGCAGCGCAAAGACCCGTTTGCGGATATGCAGCTCGGTCGGCATGGTCCTACCCCCAGAATGCTTGATATGGGGGATGTATGCGTTTTGACGCCGGTTTATGCCGTTTTCGACCCAATAGGCCGCAAGACGGCAAAATCAGTTGCTGGCCACGGCGGGCACGTGCGTGGCGGAAGTGGTCTGCTCAGAGGGAACCTCAATGGCCGCGTCCGCCCGGGCCTGGGTCTCTGTCCCGGCCGAAGCCATGGGGCGCGTATCCACAGCCACAAGGTGGATGGCCTCGGCGGATTCCGCGGGAATCATGTTGAGGTCACGGGCGGCAGCGTAACAGATCGCAGCCTCGGTCGAAGCCTCCGCAATCTGTGTTTCCAGGGCGGCGTTCTGGCTGCGGCAATCCGCGATGGAGCGTTCCAGACGGTTGATGTCCTTTTGCCGGTCGGCAATGGTGCCCTGCTGAAGCAGCACGCACAGGCCGCATATAAACAGCAGCAGCGCCGTGAGAAAAACGCCCATGCGCACGGAGATCCGCACGCCGCCCTTGCTCATTTCCCGCCGGATGGATTCTTCCAGGGCCTGCTGCTCGCGGGTGAGGCGCTCCATCTCCAGCTTTTTCCCCTGGGTGCGGCAACGCCGCTGCCGGTCCGGCTTGAGCCAGCCCGTCTGTGGGTCCACGTCGCTGCCGGGCAGGTAAACGCTGGCGGATACACTCATGCGCGGCGTCGGCACGTAACCGCCGTGTCCTCCATGGCTGAAACTATCATAGAGGGGTTCATACTGCGACATACCCTTATCTCCTTTCCGGCTTATTCTTCAAGGTTGCCGATCTCGTCTAGAATCTCGTCGCGGTGCTCCTTGTAGTAGCTGTCTTCTTCCTGCGCCACGGCGCTTGCCACGATGCGGATGTGGTCCAGCGCGCCGCTGATTTCCACATCCCGCGCGTCGCCCAGCACGTATTGGCGCAGCTTGACGGGCAGCAGCACACGGCCCTGGTTATCAGCCTGCATGCCGGGATAGCTGAATTTGGCGACATGGTCCAACTGCTTTTGTACGGCGGGCTTGCGCCGGTTGAGGGCGTAAAGCTCATCGACCATGGTTTCAAACGCCTCGTCAGGGTAGATGGCGACGGCCCGGTCATCGAGACTGACGGTGATGGTGAAGCTCTCGCCCAACGCTTTGCGGTAGGCGTTGGGGACGATGATGCGGCCCTTGGCGTCGATGGAGTGGTCGTAGCTACCGAAAAACTTGAATTTACGGAAGCTGGAGCGCTCCTGGGCTTCAGGCGCGTTCATGCGCCGTTCCTCGTCCATACCGTCACCCCGCTCCCCGTTTTCCTCCACTTGCCACCCTTTTTAGGGCTGTGACACCATTATGCTCCACTTTTGTTTTCAAAGTCAACGGACGAAAAATGGTATCTTCTTCCAAAACGCAACAAACCACACATAAAAAACGGTGAATAGTAAGAACGTCTGTTCGCCACAATTTGTTGGTATTCAAAAAGAACCCGCAAACCTTTTTTCCATAAAGGTTTGCGGGCCATGGGAACGCTTGTTTTCTTCACTTTATTTCAAAATTGTTAAGAAATTATTTCGTAAAGTTTAGATTTGGTTTTCTCCTTCGATTTGCAACGGACAGAAGCCCAATGCATCGCATGAAGTCAGAAAATACCGGATTCCCTGCCTTTCACCGCGAAACGCCACCTTGATGCCGGCGCCATGCAGGTGGCCGTAGACCACGCGCGTCACGGCATATTCCTCCAGAATGTCCGTAAAGGGCGTGCCCACACCGTCGGCAAACAAGGGCGGATAATGCATCAATACCGTTATATCCTGCCCGGACAGACCGGCTGCCTGATCCAGCGACATCCGCAGACGCATCAGTTCCCGGCGGAATACCTTTTCATCCTGCGCGCCCAGGGGCTGCTGCACGGTTGGAAACATCCAGCCGCGCGTGCCGCAGAAGATGTGACCCTCCAGTGCCAGCGCGTCATTCTGAAGGGCGAACATTCCCTCCGGCAACGCAGCGCGCAGCTTGCTGAGCGAACTCCACCAATAATCATGGTTGCCGCGCAGCAAAAGTTTCCGTCCCGGCAAGGCCGCGATGGCGCGCAGGTCATCGAGGGCCTGGTCCAGCTGCATGGCCCAGCTGATGTCGCCGGGGATGAGCACCACGTCCGTTGGCCCGACCATGCGCCGCCAGTGATCGCTGATGGTTTCAAAATGGCGATCCCAATGACTGCCGAAAACGTCCATGGGCTTTTGCGCATGGCCTGGCAGATGGAGATCGCCAATCGCAAATATCGACATTCGTCCCTCGCTTCTTCAGGGTTGGTTCATTCCTCGTCATCCTCGTCATCGTCCTCGTTTTCCTCATCCTCGATGACGCTTTCAAGGGAAAGCTCGCTTTCGATGTCCCCAAATTCGGTCTCGGGGATGTCCTCGTGAATCTGGGGGATGATCTCATCCATGGTGCTTACGGAGTTGAGGCCGATGGTGCTTTCATCCACCGCGGTGGGCGTTTCGTCGTTATCGGTATCGGAACCGCCGCTGGCCATCTCCTTGAGGCAGCTCAGGCACACGTCGCGACCGGGAAGCGCGGGCGCCGCGTTGCACACGGAGCACAGCTCCATCTCATCTTCTACCTGGGAGCCTTTCAGCTCTCTCTGGCATACCTTGCAGAGCTTTTCATTTTCCTGAATATAATTCAGGTCGCAACGAGGGCATTTGATGAGTTTCATCTGTCGGTTCCTCCTCTATGATGGGTGGCTGTTTCCACTTGGAATCATTGCCATGGAAGCGGTCTGCCAATTATATTGCAAAAATAAGTATTAATTATTACGATTATATTACGTCTTTGACGTACCAAAACATACTGGAGGTGTCCAATGAACGGAAAACGAAAGCTGATAGCCCTTTTGCTGACATTTTGCCTTTTGGCCCACGCCACGGCCTTAGCCGGCGGCGCGCCGTCCTCGCAATTTGGTTTCAAGGGCTGGCCCTACCGTCAGAACAACAGCTGCACAGCAATCTGCCCCAGCGCGACTCCTCCCGTGATGCCTGCGCCGACCGAGGTCCCCACGCCGGAACCCACCGTGACGCCTGCGCCGACCAAGGTCCCCACGCCGGAGCCCACCGTGACGCCGTCCGAAACGGAAGTTCCTCCCTTTACAGACGAAGATTATACTACGGGTTCCATAACGGCGCAAGAGGAAAATGCATTTCTTTTGCTCAACCAGGATCGGGCCGCCAACGGCCGTTCAGCGCTTGAGCTCGATCCCGCGCTGTGCGACCTGGCACGGCTCAAGAGCCGCGATATGTACCTGAACAACTACTTCTCGCATACCTCTCCCACGTATGGAAGCGCTGCCCAGATGCTTTCCACCTATGGCTATTCCTTCACCTCGGTGGGCGAAAACATCGCCCATCATGCCACGGTGGAGAAGGCTCAGGCCGCTTTCATGAGCAGTTCCGGCCATAGGCAGAACATCCTGGGTTCCCAGTGGACCAAGGTGGGCATCGGCGTCTGGGAGGACAGCCAGGGCTTTGTCTATGTGACTCAACTGTTCGTGCGCTGATTCTCAGAGCAAACGAAAAGCCGCTATCCCAGGCAACGGGACAGCGGCTTTTTCTGTGCAGCTCAGCGCACGCGGCACCTGAGGGCCATGGGAAGGCTTCTGCCCGGACCGGCATAGGCCGGCCGGGCCCATTGGCTGTAAGGGTTCATGCTCACGCCCGCCGCCCTGAGCACGCCCCGGCCCGCCATGCTCCCCCGCGGACGCACGTACGTACTCAACGCGACGGGCTGTTCGGCGGCGATTCCCTCCTCCGGCACAGGCCGGAAGGGCTCGGCAGACAGGCTGGTAAACCGGTCCGAAATGCGCGCTTCGGTCAGGACGCTGCGCCTGGGCAGGGCCGGCAGCAGCACCGCCTCGCTGATTTGCAGTGCGGGACGCATCCATAGATAGCTCTGCATCATACCACTCCTTTCCAACTGCCATGGGCTGGCTATTGCATGGTATGCCGCAGGCAAAACGGGGGTGCGTGGCGTTCATTCCTCGGCTTCCCCATCCTCCTCCATCAATTCGCCCACACGCGCAAGCAGCGCGTCGCGTCCTGTGAAATCCTCGCTCGAAAAGGCGATAACCTCCCAGGGCTGCACCAGAAGTGCGCGGCAGATGGGTGCGATGTGTTTCATACGCGCGCCCCGGCTGATCTTGTCGGCCTTGGTGGCGACCACCGTGAAGGGAATGCCCATCTGGCGGAAATACTGCGCCATGGCTACGTCGTCACGCGTGGGCTCGTGGCGGATATCCACCAAAAGCAGCACATGCCTCAGCAGCGTGCTGTCCTGGAAATAGCCGTCCATCATCTCGCCCCAACGCTGCTTCTCGGCCTGATTTACCTTGGCAAAGCCATAGCCGGGCAAGTCCACCAGATGGAAGGCCTCGTTGATGAGAAAGATGTTAATCAGCCGCGTCTTGCCAGGGGTGGCGCTGGTCTTGCACAGTTTTTTCCGGGCACAGAGCGCATTGATGAGCGAGCTTTTGCCCACGTTGCTCTTGCCAACCACCGCAAGCTGGGGAAGCGTGACCGGAGGTTCCTCACGGTACTGGGCCAGGCTGGTGACGAAGCTCGCGGTTTTGATTTCCATACTATACTCCTTTGTACATGCCGGGCTTCGCCGGCTGCGGGGCGGTAAGGGGCAGTTCCAGCGGCGTATCGGCAATAACGGGAGGTTCGCACACCAGCGCGGCGCGAATCACCTCCGCCACGTCGTCTACAGGCCGAATATCAATGCGCTCGCGCACGGTGGGAGATACATCCTCCAGGTCCTTGAGGTTTTCGCGGGGGATAAGCACCGTGCGCACACCCGCGCGGTATGCCGCCATCAGCTTTTCCTTGAGGCCGCCGATGGGCAGCACCCGGCCTCGCAGGGTGATTTCGCCCGTCATCGCCACGTTCTGGCGCACGGGGATAGACGTCAGGGCGCTCACCAGCGCCGTTACCAGCGTCACGCCCGCGCTGGGGCCGTCCTTGGGCACCGCTCCCTCCGGCACATGGATATGAATGTCGTTCTGCTTGAAAAAGTCGGCCGGGATGCCCCACGGGTCACAATGAGCCCGTACCCAGGACAGCGCCGCCTTTGCGCTCTCCTGCATCACGTCACCCAGCTTGCCCGTCAGCTGCAGCGCGCCGGTTCCCTTGAGTACGGCGCATTCCACGCTGAGCATCTCGCCGCCTACACTGGTATAGGCCAGGCCGTTGACCACGCCCACGCGATTTTCCTTTTCCAGCGGTTCACGCGTATAGCGCGGCTGACCCAGATAGGCGGTCAGCTTATCCTGGGTGACGGTGATCTCTTCCGTCTTCTGCTCCAGCATCTCCACCGCAGCCTTGCGCGCCACGCGCGCCAAGGTGCGCTCCAGCTCACGCACGCCCGCCTCGCGGGTGTAGCCCTCGATCACGGTGCGCAGCACCCGGTCGTTCATACGCACACTCCGAGGCTTGAGCCCATGCGCTTCAATCTGTTTGGGCAAAAGGTGCTTGCGGGCGATCTTGAGCTTTTCCTCCTCGGTATAGCTGGGCACCTCGATGATCTCCAGGCGGTCCAGCAGCGCGGGCGGAATATTTTCCATATTATTCGCCGTGGTGATGAACATCACGCGGCTTAGGTCGAAAGGAATCTCCATATAGTGATCGCGGAAGGCGCTGTTCTGCTCGGCGTCCAGCACCTCCAGCATGGCCGCCGCAGGGTCGCCGCGGAAATCGCTGCTCATCTTGTCGATTTCATCAAACAGAAACACGGGGTTCATCGTACCCGCCTGCTTGATGCCCGCGATAATGCGCCCCGGGATCGCGCCTACATAGGTGCGCCGGTGGCCGCGAATCTCGGCTTCGTCGCGCACGCCACCCAGCGACATCTGCACGAACTGCCTTCCCACTGCCTTGGCAATCGCCCGCACGATGGACGTCTTGCCCACGCCCGGAGGGCCCGCGAAGCACAGGATGGGGCCCTTCATATCGTTTTTCATGCGCAGCACCGCCAGGTACTCGATGATGCGCTCCTTCACCTTTTCCAGCCCGTAGTGGTTTTCCTCCAGCACGCGGCGCGCGCGTTTGAGGTCCAGGTTGTCCGGCGTGGTCTTGCCCCAGGGCAGGTCGAGAATCCACTCCACATACGTACGGCTCACGCCGATTTCCGGCGTGCCGGGGGCCATGCGGCTGAGCCGCTCCAGCTCCTTTTCGGCCTTCTCGCGCGCCTCATCATTGAGCGGGGTCTTTTCCAGGCGCTCGCGCAGGTCCTCCACATCGGTTCCGTCCTTGTCGCCAAGCTCGGTCTGAATGGCCTTGATCTGCTCGCGCAGGTAATAGTCCTTTTGGTTTTTCTCGATCTGCTTCTTGATGCGGGCCTGCACCTGCTTCTCCACATCGGCCAGCTCGGTTTCTCGCACCAGAATGCCGCAGAGGGCTTCCAGCCGGTCCTTCACCTTCAGCTTTTCCAGAATGGCCTGACGGTCCTCCAGTCGGGTGAGCACGTTGGCGGCGATGATATCGGCCAGCTGGTCGGGCTTGTCCACGTCCATCACGGAGCGCAGCGTCTCCTGCGACACACGCATGCTGGCATTGCAATACTCTTCAAAAAAGGCGTGCGTGGTACGCACCAGCGCCTTCATCTCGGCGGTGTCGGGCGCTGCGTCCTCGCGTACCAGCCGCACGGTGGCCATCAGGCACGGCTCCTCCTCCAGGACGGTTCCCAGCACCCCGCGGCGGACGCCCTCCACCAGCACACGGATGCTGTCGCCGGGCAGGTTCAGCACCTGCTTGATCTGGGCAATCGTGCCCACGCGGCACAGATCGCTCAGTTCCGGCTCATCAATTTCAGCATCCATCTGTGCCACCAGAAAGATGCGCTGATCGCCCATCATGGCCTTCTCCAGCGCGGCCACGCTCTTGGGCCGGCCCACATCAAAGTGCAGCACCATATGGGGAAAAACCATCATCCCCCTGAGCGGCAGCACAGGCATGCGCAGCAGCAGGCTTTTGCGATTTGATTCCTGCATCGTTATCCTCCATGGCCCGCGAAAAAGGCGGGCATACTTGCGCACAAAACGGCGCGCAGAACGATTATAGCGGCATTCGCGGGCAAATGCAAGCCGTCGCAGCGGATTGTCACAATCCTACGGCGCTGCCAGCAACCCCCATACATGGAACGGCGGCGTTTCTCACAAGCTACCGGGGAACATGGGGAGGCGGAAGCGTCCCGCGAATGGAGGTTTCTAGCGTTGGTCAGCGCCGTATTGTTTGGCATTCAGCTATTGGTCACCATTGTGGTGGGCATTTACTTTTACACCCAGCTGCGCCAGCAGCGCAGAGCGCAGCCCTCAAACCGCCGTGAGAGCGGCCGCGAGTATGAGCGGCTGCAAAAGATGCGCGCCCTGAAACTCAGCGAACCGCTGGCCGAGCGCGTTCGCCCGACAAAGTTTTCCGACATCGTGGGCCAGGAGGACGGCATCAAATCGCTCAAGGCCATTTTGTGCGGAAAAAATCCGCAACATGTGCTCATTTATGGACCTCCGGGCGTGGGCAAGACCTGCGCCGCGCGCCTGGTGCTGGAAGCCGCCAAGAAAAGCAAGGGCACACCCTTTCTGGCCAACGCGCCCTTCATCGAAATGGATGCGACCTGCGTGCGCTTCGATGAACGCGCCATCGCGGACCCGCTCATCGGCAGCGTGCACGATCCCATCTATCAGGGAGCGGGGCCGCTGGGTGTACAGGGCATTCCCCAGCCCAAGCCCGGCGCGGTAAGCAAGGCGCACGGCGGGGTTTTGTTCCTGGATGAGATCGGTGAGCTGCATCCCATCCAGATGAACAAGCTGCTCAAGGTTCTGGAGGACCGCAAGGTGATGCTGGAATCGGCCTACTATAACGCCGATGATACCGGCGTTCCCCGTTACATCCACGACATCTTCAAAAACGGGCTCCCGGCGGATTTCCGACTGGTGGGTGCGACCACGCGCAGCCCGCAGGATATCTCCCCCGCGCTTCGCAGCCGCTGCATGGAGGTTTTCTTCCGGGCGCTGGAGCCGGAGGAGATCGCGGATATCGCGTTCCATTCCGCCGAGCGCGCGGGCTTCACCATGACGCGGGAGGACGCGCGCATGGTAGGGCGCTTCGCCTCCTGCGGGCGAGATGCGGTAAATATCGTACAGATGTGCGCGGGCCTCGCGCAGATGGAGGACCGCACCGACATCCGCACGGAGGATGTGGAGTGGGTGGTCTACTCCGGCCGCTATGCCGCCCGGCCCGACCAGCATGCCGACACGCGCAACCGCGTCGGTGTGGTGCATGGGCTGGCCATCGTGGGCAGCTATCAGGGCGCGACCATGGAGATCGAGGCCGTGGCCCAGCCCGGCTGCGGCCGCCTGACCATCACCGGTATCGTGGAGGAAGAAGAGCTGGGTTCGGAGGGACGCCGCATCAAGCGCAAATCCACCGCGCGCAGCTCGTTGGAAAACGTGATGACCCTGCTCAGCGGCATGGGCTACCACACCCAGGATTACGACCTGCATATCAACTTCCCCGGCGGCACGCCGGTGGACGGGCCCTCGGCGGGCGTGGCCATGGCCGTGGTGGCTGCCAGCGCGCTCACCGGCCGCCCGGTAGACGGCCATGTGGCCGTGACGGGCGAGGTTTCCGTGCGCGGGCTGGTCAAGCCCGTGGGCGGTGTCCCCGGCAAGGTAGAGGCAGCGGAGCGCGCGGGGCTGAGCACAGTGCTCATCCCGCAGGATAACCGCATGGAGCGCTTCGAGCACACGACCATTGAAGTCTGCCCCATTGCCACACTGGAAGAGGCACTCACCCGCATGCTGCTGCCTGCCAGCGCGCAGGCCCCGGCAGACAGCGCCGCCGTGCCTGCCCAGGCCCCGGTGCCCGTGCTGGCAACCGAGGAGCAGACAGCGGCCGGCAACGGCTGACGGCCACCAAAATGAACGGGGACGGCCCTTGCACAGAGGACCGTCCCCATTCATATGCGTCTATTGAGGTTGCGCACTGCGCAGGGCGAGCGCCACGTCCCAGATGCGGTGCGCCACCTCGCGCTTGCTCATCAGAGGCAGCGTCTCCACGCCCCCATGCGAAATCAGCGTTACAATGTTGGTATCCGTACCAAAACCCGCTCCCTCAGCGGTCACATCGTTGGCCACGATCAGATCCAGGCGCTTGGAGAGCAGCTTTCCGCGCGCGTTTTCCAGCACATTCTCCGTCTCGGCGGCAAAGCCTACCAGCACCTGTCCGGGCTGCTTCCGCTCCCCCACGGCCCTGGCAATATCCGGGTTTTCCACCAGCGTGAGCGTGAACGGCTCGCCCGCACGCTTCTTGAGCTTCTGAGCGGCGGGATGCTCCACGCGATAATCCGCCGGAGCCGCCGCCTGCACGATGATATCCTGCTCCCCGCAGCGGGCCAGCATGGCGTCATACAGGCTTTGCGTAGAGGTGACAGGTACCAGCTCCACGCCCTGTGGCGGAGCGATATGCACCGGTCCGGTGAGCAGTATAACCCGCGCGCCGCGGTCACGCGCGGCCCGGGCCAAAGCGTAGCCCATCTTGCCGGAGGAGTCATTGGTGAGATAGCGCACCGGGTCGATGCGCTCCACAGTCGGCCCGGCGGTAACCAGCACGCGCAGGCTCTCCATGTCGCGGGCGCGGCACAGCAGATCGCACACCGCCTGCACAATGGACTCAGGCTCGCTCATCCGGCCCGCGCCACTGTCTCCGCAAGCCAGATGCCCGCTGTCCGGCCCCACGGTGCTCACACCGCGCGCAAGCAAGGTGCGCAGGTTTTGCTGCGTGGCCTCAGCGGTCCACATGCCCGTATTCATGGCGGGGGCCAGCAAAATGGGAGCCTTCGTGGCCAGCAGCGTGGTGGTGAGCATGTCATCCGCAATGCCGCAGGCCAGCTTGGCCATCAGGTTGGCCGTAGCCGGAGCCACAAGCATCACATCGGCCTTCTGCGCCAGGGATATATGCCTGACGTCCCAGGATTCGGTTCGTGCAAAGGTATCCACACACACCGGGCGGGCGCTGAGGGTTTCAAAGGTAAGCGGCGCGACCAGCTTTGTGGCGTTCTGTGTCATGATGACGTCCACCTCTGCGCCCAGCTTCTTCAGCCGGGACACGACCTCGCATGCCTTATAGGCCGCGATGCCGCCCGTCACGCCCATGACCACATGTCTGCCGCCCAGCATATCAGTCCTCCAGATCGGGGTCGCGCTGATAGGTGAGCAGGCCGCGATTGATTTCCTCCACAGCAATCTTGAGCGGCTTCATGTCCTTGGGGTCGATGAGGGGCTGAGCGCCGTCCACCAGCTGGCGGGCGCGCTTGCTGGCCTCCACCACCAGCGTGTAACGACAGTCCACCTTTTCGCACAGTTCAACGATGGTCGGTTCCACAATGGCCATAACGGATTTCCTCCTTACAAAGATGCGGCGCGGCGCGCCATGGGTCAGTTTTCGGAAATATGGGGATGGAAGCGCGTGGTTCGGTGCTTTTCAGCATTGGCGATGCTTTGCAGCTGAGCGAAGGCCAGCTCCAGATTATCGTTGACCACGGCATACTGATAGCGGTCGATCTTCTGTACCTCACCCCGCGCGTTTTTGAGGCGCCGCTCGATTTCGACGGGATCGTCGGTATTGCGCGTATGCAGACGAACGCGCAGGTCCTCAAAGCTGGGCGGCAGAATAAATACGCTCACATAGTCGTCGGCATTCTGCATCACGGTGACGGCCCCCTGAGGGTCGATGTCCAGGAGCACGTTGAACCCCTCGGCCATCAGCCGCTCCACCGGAGCGCGCAGCGTGCCGTAGCGATGGCCGTGCACCGTGGCATGCTCCAGAAACGCGTTTTCGCTTACCAGGCGGTCAAACGCCTCCTCCGTCACAAAATGGTAATGCACGCCCTCGATTTCGTTATCGCGGGGCTTGCGCGTAGTCACGCTGCAGGAAAAGCGGAAGCTGGGATCGGAATCCATCAGCTTTTTCACCAGTGTGCCCTTTCCCGTGCCGGAGGGGCCCGAAATAATCAGCAGCATTCCCGTGCGTTCAAACTTCACCGCCATGGATTAGACCTCCTTTTCCTCGTCGCGGATGGCCGCGTCGCGCTGTCCCACACGGCCCGCAATGGTTTCGGGCTGAATGGCGGATAGCACCACATGGTCGCTGTCGGTCTGGATAACGGCACGCGTGCGCCGCCCCTGCGTGGCGTCAATCACGCGTTTGCGGTCACGCGCCTCCTGAATCATACGCTTGACGGGCGCGCTGTCCGGGCTGACAATGGCGATGATGCGGTCGGCGGCAATCATGTTGCCAAAGCCGATGTTGATAAGCCTGAGCACCCAAAGCCCCCTTCTCTTCGGTTACACAGCGTTTTGTACCTGCTCGCGCAGCTTTTCCACCACGCACTTGGCCGAGACCACGCACTGCGCAATCTGCCCGTCGGACGCCTTGGAGCCGATGGTGTTGATTTCGCGGTTCATTTCCTGAATCAGGAAATCCAGCTTGCGGCCCACCTCCATGCCGTTTTCCACGCTGTCGCGGAACTGAGCGATGTGGCTTTCCAGGCGGCTGAGCTCCTCGTCGATCGCGCAATGATCGGCCATAAAGGCCACCTCCTGCGCCACGCGCTGCGCGTCGGCGTTCACCTGCCATTCTTCCAGTCTGGCCGTGAGACGCTGACGGTATTCGATCGGCACCTCCGGGGCGCGCTCCGCCACAGCCTTTCGCAGGATGGAAAGCTCCTCCAGATTGGAGAGCAGGTCCGTCTGAAGATGATCGCCTTCCTTGAGGCGCATATCCATCAACTTGTCCAGCGCGGCGTCAAAAGCCTCGGCCGCAAGCTCTCCCACGGCGCCGGCGTCCTCCTCCGCCTGCGTGATGGTGAGCGCGCCGCTGAGGGTGAGCGCTTCCGCCGCCGTCATGCGGCGATAGGGGTCCAGCGCATCCTTCGCGCCCTTGAGCGCCTGTGCGAACGCCTCCAGCAGCGTCCCATCCACGGACACCTCCCGCGCATCGGCACGCATGTTGGCGTAGGTCACAAACACGTCCACATGGCCTCGTTTCAACGCGCTGGCATTGATTCGGGCACGAAGCATGTCCTCCAGAAACATCAGATTTTTGGGCATCCGGAAGGAAAGGTCCAGAAAACGGTGGTTGACGGTTTTGAGCTCGATGGTGATCTCACGCCCGTCGCGGCAGGCGCGCGCGCGACCATAGCCCGTCATGCTCTGCATGGAACCGCTCGCCTCCTTGCTTCATTCGTAACCTTGATTATAACATTCCCATAAAAAAAATACAAGTATGCATAAAAGGAAAAAGGGCGGCCCTGCCGGACCGTCCCATTTCCTATTTCTTTTCTCCCTTTTTAAGCCGCAGGACCAGCGCTATGGCCACAACGACGCATGCCAGCGCCAGCCCGCCCCATAACCACAGCGGCGTATCGTCGCCCGTGAGCGGGGGCCGGGGTGCGGGCTGCGGGCCGGGCATGGGGGTGGGTGTGGATGTGGGAGTGGGCTTTGCACCCTGACGGCGGTTGATCACCTGCGCCAGGCGCACCTCGTTGGGATGCTCCGTGTCGGTCATTGCGCTTATAACACCCTTATCCAAGTCCATCTCCAGTGCAACCGATTCTTCCTGCATGGGCTCGTAGCCCTTCGGCGCAGAAATCTGCTTGAACCAGTAGGCCCCGTCCGCCTGCAGCATTCCGGGAAAGCGCAGTATGCCATCGGCTCCGGTCGTCACCGTGCCCAGACTCATTTCATCGTTTCCGCCCCATGTCACGGTTTGCAGGTCGAACACCGCGCCCTCCACAGGGTCCCCATACTGGTCCACAACTGGAATGGAAAACGGGAAACTGCTGATTTTGACCCCTTCGATCTTCGCCTTATCACTGCCGTTGAGCATCAGGACCGGCCTGCCGCTCTGGAAACGGATGGACCAGTTTCCCTGCGGCAACACGCACGCGCCGCAGGGCTGAAGGGCCAGTTCTCCCGTATACGCAAGATACGCCTCGTCACCGTAGAGGTAAAGGAAGCCCTGTGTCTTTCCTTCATAAACATCCACAAACGTATACAGATAAGCCGTTCCAAGTCTAGGCGCCTCCACGGTGCCCAGCCAGAGGTTGTCGCAGAGCTTGCCATTGGCGTCGCTCGCGCCCCCGATGGCCTCAAAGACGATCTGCCTGTATTCCTCGCGTGAAAAGCTCACCGCGAAGGCCGTTTGACATACGAACGCAAAACACAGCGCCAAAAGAACGCAAAGCAGCTTCTTTTTCATGACGGCTCCCCCTTTTTGCCTTGCCTGACATGATTCTATCAAAATCAGGGAGTCCCGTCACGCCTCTTTTGTTTATCCCAGCAGCGACCACGCCGCGAACAGCCCGCTCATCAGCGAGGCCACCAGCGATACCACCGTGATCTGGGTATTGATGGAGGGACCGGCGGTATCCTTAAAGGGATCGCCCACGGTGTCGCCCACCACGGCCGCCTTGTGCGCCTTGGACCCCTTGCCGCCCTCGTTGCCCGCTTCCACATACTTCTTTGCATTGTCCCACAGGCCGCCCGCGTTGGACATGAACAGCGCCAGAAGCAGACCGCTTACAATGTTGCCCAGCAGGAAGCCGCCAATGGCCAGCGGTCCACCCACGAAGCCCACCACCACCGTGGCCGCGATGGCCGCAAGCCCGGCGGGAATCAATTCCATCAACGCGCCGGAGGTGGCGATGTCGATGCAGCGGTCATATTCCGGTTTCGCGCCCGTACGGCCCTCGCGCAGGCCGGGAATGCTGCTGAATTGCCGGTGGATTTCCGCCACCATGCGCTGGGCATTTTTGTCCACGCCCAGCATCAGCATGGCCGAGAATACCGCGGGGATGGCAGCGCCGATGAGCACGCCGAAAAATACCGAGGGGTCCATAATATCAAAACCGGTGATGACCGCTTTTCCCGCCGCCATCAGGGCCTCGTTGACCTCGCTGAGATACGCGCCCAGCAGGGAAATGACCGTCAGTCCCGCCGCACCGATGGCAAATCCCTTGGTCACAGCTTTGACGGTGTTGCCGGCGCTGTCCAGTTCATCCGCCACGCGAATGGTCTGTTCGCCCAGACCGCCCATCTCCGCCAGTCCACGCGCGTTGTCCACAATGGGGCCATAGGCGTCATTCGAGATGATCATGCCCACGATGGACAGCATGCCGACCGCCGCCATGGCGATGCCGAACATCGCGTAATCGCTTCCCATCGGCGCGCAGAGACGGTAAGCCGTGAGCGCCGAAATGGCGATGCCCGCCATGGCCGGCAACGCCGACACAAATCCGTAGGAGACGCCGGAGAGAACCGTAAAGGCAGACCCGGAACGCGAAGCGCGGGCTACCTTCTGCACAATCGGTTTGGAATCGTCGGTAAAATAGTCGGTGGTGATGCCAATGATCACACCCACCAGGAGGCCCACGGTGGACGCGCCCCAGATTCGCCAGCTAAAGCCGCGGAAGATCAGCGTGGCCAGCGCCGTAAGGACGATGAACAATCCTGTGGTCACGTAGGTGGAGGCGTTCAGCGCACGGGTGGGGCTGCCGCCCTTGTCAATGCGTGCGGTAGCGATACCAATAATAGAAGCGATCAGGCCCAGCGCGGCATAGCAGAATACCATGGCCGTGTTCGCCTGCCCGCCCAGGGATTGGGCAATCACCAGCGCGGAGGTCATGGCTGCCACGTTGGAGTCGAACAGGTCAGCGCCCATTCCGGCAACGTCGCCCACGTTGTCGCCCACATTATCGGCGATCACGGCAGGGTTGCGCGGGTCATCCTCCGGAATGCCCAGTTCCACCTTGCCGGTCAGATCCGCGCTCACGTCGGCGGTCTTGGTGAAAATGCCGCCGCCCGCCTTGGCAAACAGCGCCAGCGAGCTTGCACCGAAGCTGAAGCCCAAAAGAATGCTGCTGTCGCCCGCAAGCCAGAGCACGCCGCACACGCCCAGCAGGCTGAAGCCCACCACGGCCAGCCCCATCACCGCTCCGCCGCGGAAACCGATCAGAAACGCCGGACGTACACCCTGCCGCGCGCCCTCGGCCGCGCGGGCGTTGGCGTTGGTGGCCACCAGAATGCCGATTTTGCCCGCGATGGCGCTCAGCGCCGTGCCCGCCACATAAGCCGCCGCCATGGACAGGTTGCGGCCCGGATGTCCCGTCCAGACGGGCGAGGGCAGCAGCAGGAAGATGATGACCGCCGCTATCCCCGCAAAGATGGACAACACGCGGTATTCCTTGCGCATAAAGGTGTTCGCGCCCTCCTTGATGAGCGCTGCCACCTCGTTGATGCGCGCGTTGGTGCTCTTTTGGCGCCGCACCCACAAAAACAGATATGCCGCAAAAGCAAATGCAATGAGGACAGAGAACAGGGAAATGACGTACATCAGGGAAAGATTGGCTTCCATGGCCCGTTTCAACTCCTTTATGTATGATGATGTTCCCGGCATACCGGGATACAAAAGGCCGATTGGAATGATTGTAATCCTGCCGAATACACAATGGCAATACCCGGCGCGCTAAGAAACCGCTTATCCGCCGTGCCCGTTTGCTAAAATACCGCTAAGCCGTAAAGCGCGGCTGTGCAAACCGTGTCGTTTCTGCTATACTTATGCTGAATATATGTCGGCGAAGCAAAGGAGGCGATGGCATGCACCGGCGAGTGTGGTTGAACCTGGGCATAACGGTGGTTCTGCTCCTTGCGGCCACGTTCAGCAGCCTGGTGCTGGGCGGGCTGATTGGCGGCACAGCCAATGCGCAGATGCTGTTTCTGCTGGCGGTTTTGCTGATTGCCCGCTTTACCGATGGCTACCTGTGGGGCGTCGGGGCCTCCATCGTGTCGGTGCCGCTGGTGAATTATATGTTCACCTATCCTTACTTTTCCTTCAATCTGACCATTTCGGGCTATCTGCTGACGTTTTTGACCATGCTGGCGGTTTCCCTCATTGTAAGCGTGCTCACCGCCCGCATCAAGCAACAGGAACAGATCCGTCTGGATGCGGAGCGGGAGAAGTTACGCGCCAACCTGCTGCGCGCCGTATCGCATGATCTGCGCACGCCTCTGACCTCTATCGTGGGCGCGACAGGCGCTATCCTCGATAACGCTCTGCCGCCGGAAAAGCAGCGCGAGCTGCTGGCCGATGTCAACGCCGATGCCCAGTGGCTTCTGCGCATGATTGAAAATCAGCTGACCATCACCCGCATTCAGGGCGAAACAGCCCCGTTGCACATGGAAACCGAAGTCGTGGAGGACGTGTTGGCCGAAGCGGCCATCAAGTTTCAGAAGCACTTTCCTGATATCAAAGTGGACATGGATTTGTGCGACGACATTCTGCTTGCGGACATGGATGCTGTGCTCATTGAGCAGGTAGTGCTCAATATGCTGGAAAATGCCGTTTATCATGGCAAGCACACCACGCGTATCCGTCTGAGCGCGGAGCGCAGCGGACGTTTCGTGCTGGTCACCGTATCCGACGACGGCGCGGGCATTCCCCGCGACCGGCTCCCCCGTCTGTTCCAGGCCATGCCGGAAAGCGGGCGGAGTGCGGATGCCCAAAAGCACATGGGCATCGGGCTTTCGGTTTGTCTTAGTATCGTCAGGGCCCATGGCGGCGAAATGTCCGCCACGAACAACGAACAGGGCGGCGCAAGCATTTCCTTCACGCTGCCGGAAAAGGAGAATGAATATGCCGGTCAAACTGCTGGTTGTGGAGGATGAAAAAAGCATCCTCAAGCTGCTGCGCACCATTCTCACCGCCAACAAGTACGAGGTGGTGGAGGCCTCCACCGGCGCAGAGGCCCTGTCCCTGATCACATCCCATTGCCCGGATCTGATCCTTTTGGACCTGGGCCTGCCGGATATGGATGGAAACACCCTGCTCAGCTCCGTGCGCAAGTGGACTTCCACGCCCGTGATTGTGCTTTCGGCCCGAACCCACGAATCGGACAAGGTGGAGGCTATCGATCTGGGGGCGGATGACTACATCACCAAGCCCTTCGGCGCCTCCGAGCTGCTGGCGCGTATCCGCATGGCCCTGAGGCATACGCAGACCATGAGCCAGAACGCTCAGATTGCCCGCACGGGCCAGTTTCACTCCGGCGGCCTGACCATCGACTATAACAAGTACCGCGTCTATGTGGACGGGGTGGATGCGCAGCTCACCCAGGGTGAATACCGCATCGTGGCGCTGCTGGGCAAATATGCCGGACGTGTGCTGACCTATGACTTTCTCATGAAGGAGCTCTGGGGGCCCTGCTCCAAGGGCGACAACAAAATCCTGCGCGTCAACATGGCCAACATCCGCCGGAAAATTGAAAAAACCCCCGCCCAACCCAAGTATATCTTTACCGAGGTCGGCGTAGGATACCGCATGGCCGAGGGAGATGAGCCCTGACACATACGTCACGCCTGCCTGCTGCCCCTTTTGCCCGGCAGACAGGTGCGGGCTGTGACGGCTGGTGTTGCCCATGCTCCGGCAATGATGACCGGAACGATGGTCGCGCTCATTTCGCCGGTCATACAGCGGCACAGGGCCGTTGAGCCTATCGCAGCTCACCTCGCCAAAAACACGCACGCAGCAGCGGACGACCGCCTCCGTCCAGCCTTCTGTTAGAAAGTAAACCTGTTTCCCGCCTCTTTTTGCGCGACATTAAAAGCCCCGGCACACGGCCTATCGTGCACCGGGGCTTTATTAACCCGCGCCTTCAGCGGCCATCAGCCCTCCGCGGCGCTCACCTCGTCCGCCAGAGGAATGGAATCGGCCGCGCCCATGCGCCCTACCGCGATGGATGAGGCGCGTGCAGCGCGCTCCATGATGCGCTCCATGGGCATGCCCTGCGCCAGGCCGGACACAAAATAGCCGGTGAAAGTATCGCCAGCTGCGGTGGTATCCACCGCCTTGACGCGGAAAGCGGGCTGATAGAGGGTCCGCCCATCATGCAGGCAGTACGCGCCATCGGCCCCTAGGGTCAGCACCACGGACGCCTTGGGATACTTTTCCTTCATCCCCGCCAAAATGGCCTGCGGGTCCGTCTGGCCAGTGAGAGCAGCCCCTTCGATTTCATTGAGCAAAAACCAGCTCACACTCTCCAGCGGGTAATCCGCCAACGCTGCGTTTACAGGCGAGGGATTGAAAATGACACACAGGCCCTTATCAGCGGCCTTGCGCATCATCAGGGGGGAATTGTACAGCTCATTTTGCATGATGACGGCATCGCCGGGGCCGAAGCCCTCCAGCATATGGTCAATATCCGCTTCGGTGGGGCGCATGTTTTCCCCTCCAAAGACGATAATGCTGTTCTGTCCTCCGGCATCCACCTGAATCACCGTATGGGAGCTGGGACCAGTGGCCGTGCGCACGCAGGCGGTATCCACTTTGGCGGCATGCAGAGCGTCCAGCAGCATGCCGCCGTCCTCCCCCACGATGCCCGCATGGCACACCTGCCCGCCCGCCTTGGCAATGGCAATGGACTGGTTCAGCCCCTTCCCGCCGCAGAACACGCCGCGGCCCGTAGCCAATATGGTTTCACCCGGCCGGGCCATATGCTCGACGGAATAGACGTTGTCAATGTTCATGGAACCATAGTTGAGAATCTTCATCTGACACGTCACCTCAGTTTTGTTTGCTGATCGGTCTGCCTGCATCATACCATTTTGAACAAGGGGTGTCAATGCCTACCATTCGCAGCCGGAAAAGGCGTCCGGGACGTGCCTCACGCCCTCCGCCGTCACGGTGACCACGTCGAAGCGTACGCAGCGGCCCGCATGTTCCGGGTGCGCGCCCAGGTAGCAGCGGGCGGCCTCCACCATGCGGCGGCGCTTCAGCGGGGTCACGGCGGCCTGGCCGGCCTCCGTGCCGCCGCGCGTGCGCAGCTTCACCTCCACAAAGGCCACCACATCGCCGTCAAGCATGATCAGGTCAATTTCGCCAAAAGGGGAACGGAACCGCCGCTCCAGCAGTTCCATTCCCCCATCGGTCAGACGGTCGCACACGGCCGCCTCCCCCAACACGCCTTTGGCATAGGCGGGCAGGTTATCATGCATTCGGGAAGCCTTCATACAGCGGGAAGCGCTTCATCATTTCCATCACGTCGGACTTTACGCCGGGGCAGGCGTTCTCGCCGCCCTCCAAGACCCGGCGGATGAAGCCCGCTATCTGCTCCATATCGCTTTCCACCATGCCGCGTGTGGTCACGGCAGGGGTTCCCACGCGCACGCCGCTGGCAATCATGGGGCTGAGCGTTTCGCCGGGAATGGTGTTCTTATTGACGGTGATGTTGCACTGGCCCAGCAGCGTTTCCATCTCCTTGCCGGTGCGGCCGGTGCCGGTGAGGTCCATCAGGATGAGGTGGTTGTCCGTGCCGTCGGATACCATGCGGATGCCATTCTGACGGAAGGCGTTTTCCAGCGCCTTGGCGTTGGCGATGATCTGGCGCTGATAGGCCTTAAATTCGGGCCGAAGTGCCTCCAGGAAGCAAACGGCCTTGGCCGCGATCACATGCATGAGCGGCCCTCCCTGGGTGCCGGGGAAAATGGCTTTGTCGATGGCCTTGGCGTATTGCTCACGGCACAGGATCAATCCGCCACGCGGGCCGCGCAGGGTCTTGTGGGTGGTGGTGGTAACAAAATCGGCATAAGGCACGGGGCTCTCGTGCATGCCGGCTGCCACCAGACCCGCAATGTGCGCCATATCTACCATCAGCAGCGCATCCGCCTCGTCGGCGATCTCACGCAGGCGGGCAAAGTCAATGGCGCGGGGATAGGCCGAGGCGCCCGCCACGATCATGCGGGGCTTGTTTTCCAGCGCCAGGGCGAGCACTGCGTCATAGTCGATGCGGCCGGTCGTCTCGTCCACGCCGTAGGGAATAAAATGAAAATACTTTCCGCTGATATTGACGGGGCTGCCGTGGGTCAGATGTCCGCCATGGGACAGGTTCATGCCCAGCACGGTATCGCCGGGGTTGAGCATGGCAAAATAGACGGCGGTGTTTGCCTGCGCACCGCTATGGGGCTGCACGTTGGCATGCTCGGCCCCAAAAAGCAGCTTGGCGCGGTCGCGTGCCAGGTTTTCTGCCACGTCCACGTACTGGCAGCCGCCATAATACCGCTTGGCCGGATACCCCTCCGCGTATTTGTTGGTCAGGGGAGATCCCATGGCCTCCATCACGGCGGGCGAAACGAAGTTTTCCGAGGCAATCAGCTCAATGTGCTCGCGCTGACGCTGTACCTCGTCCGCAATCGCCTTGAAAAGTTCGGGGTCGGTTTCCATCACATGCCTGTAGTCCATCTCTGCTCCCCCTTAATCAAACATGAAAGTAAAAAACCGGGCGCACTCAGGCAGAGCGACCCCGCAGCACATCCCAAACTGCGCTTACTGCTGCTTCCTTCCGGACCTGACAGGGTTCACGCGTTGAAATCGCACAGGACTCAACCGTCATCATGCACTCGGCTTTCCTATTTTACATGACGTTCTTCAAAAACGCAAGTATTTTGTTCGTCTTTTTTGCGCTTGCTCAGGCATCGCCGGGTTCCAGCTTGGCCCAGCGATTCTGCCGGTAGAATACAATGGCCGCTATTGTGGCCACCACCCAGCTGACCGGCCAGCTCCACCATACGCCCTGCAGGCCCAGAGGCGCCGAAAGCACAAACGACAGCACCACACGCAGGGCCAGGTCGATGAAGGTATCGGTCATGAACTCGCCCATGCGGCCAGCGCCACGCAGCACGCCATCGGTGGCCACCTTCAGCGCTACCGCATAGTAGAAGGGCGCCACCACGCGCAAAAACTGCTTGCCTACAGAAAGCGCCTGGGTATTTTCTCCGTTGAGGAACAGACGGATCACCTGGTCGCCCAGAAGCACATACACCGCCGCAAAGGCCGTAGCAATCAACGCCATCATTTTCAGGCAGCCACGGTAGCCCTCACGCACGCGGTCGCAGCGCCGGGCGCCCAGGTTCTGGGCGGTGAAGTTGCTCATGCCGTTGCCCATGGTGGTGAAGCTGGTTACGGCAAAGTTGTTGAACTTTATTGCCGCGGCGTAGCCGGCAATGGCGCTGGTGCCAAAGCCGTTGATGATGCTTTGGATCATGATGTTGCCTACCGATACGAAGCATTGCTGCAGGGTGCTGGGCAGGGCAATTTTGACCAGGTTGACCAGAATGCGGCGTGAAAACAGCCGTGGCCGTTCCTCGGCTTCCATGCGGGAAAGGGTGCGGAACAGCGCCAGCACCGCCAGCACGCAGCTGACGCCCTGGCACAGGAAGGTAGCCCACGCCACGCCTGCCACGCCCATGTTGAAGGCTGTGACGAACAGCACATCCAGCGCGATATTGGCAATGGAGGAAGCAGCCAGAAACAGGAAGGGCGTGCGCGAATCGCCCAGGGAAGCAAAGATGCCCGTAGCAATGTTGTAAAAGAACAGGAACACCAGCCCGCCCGTGTAGATGTTGAGGTAGAGCATGGTATCGTCATAGATTTCCATCGGGGTCTGAATGCTGTGAATCAACGCTGGGCTAAAGAGGAAGCCCACTATCATCAGCACCGCACATACGGCCAGACACAGCAGGAAGGCAGTGTTGACCGCCGTTTTCATCTGTCCGATGCGTCGGGCGCCGAACAGCCGGGCCGTGACCACCGATGCGCCGATATTCAGCCCCACGGCAAAGGACAGATAAATCAACGTGACCTCATAGCTGTTGCCTACGGCTGCCAGGGCCTGCTCACCCACGAATTTTCCTGCCACAAAGCTGTCAGCAATGTTGTAGAGCTGTTGAAAAACGATGCTGCCAAACAGCGGGAGCGAGTAGCTCCACAACACCCGATCCGGCTTGCCCTCCGTCAGATCCATAGCCAAAGGAACGCGCCTCCTGCGCAAAAAGATTCGGTGCTATTGTGACACAAAACCCGAAAAATGTCCAGCTTCCTAATCCGGTGGAAAGCTGGACAAAAAAGCCTTTTTTATTCCTGCTGGGTCCTCTGGGCCTCCCGGCGGGCCAGATCGTAGAAGGTCTGTTCCCAGCGGCTCATGTGGTACCCGCGGGGATAAATCAGCGCGTCCTGGTACTCAGGCATGTCCTCTACAGGCAGCTGCTTGAGGCCGTAACGGTCCAGAAGGTCCCCGGGCATCGGCGGCGACCACATGTATGCCGTCTGCGATCGGGAGAGCAGCTCCAGCCGGGTCGCCTGATCCCACATACGCGCACGCCTGCGTGGCTGCTGCGTCATTTGCATCTCCGGCTGCACGGGCGGCAGTTCCGATGCGAGCGCGAGCTCCGCATAGGTCGCCAGCCGTGCTCTTTCCAGCCGTTTTTCCCCCGCCAGCGGATGGCGGCGGGACACCACGGCCACATGCCGGAAGTTCCAGTACAGCAAATAGTGCAGCCCCTGCTCCCCCAGAGCGGCCAGCACCCGGTTCTGCCGGTCCACTGCATAGCGGATCACCCCGATCTCCGCCTCCCGGTCCAGCACGGCCCGCACCACTTCCTCGACCCGGCCCTCGCGCATGTTGATTTCCAGACCCTCGGCGGGGTTGGTTTCATCCAGAAACGCGCAAAGCGCCCTTGTAAGGTAGCCCGCCCCGCACACCGCCACGCTCAGGTTGGCTGACCGCCGGTCCTGTCCCTGATAGATCGCGTCCATCAGGTCCAGCTTTTCCAGCACGGCCCGGGCATGCTCCAGAAATTCCTCGCCCCGGCGGGTGGGCGCCATTCCCGTGCCCGTGCGCGTAAAGATGCGAAAGCCGCAGGTCTGCTCCAGGTCCTTGAGCGCCTTGCTCAGATTGGGCTGACTCATGTACAGTTCCTCGGCGGCACGCGTCTGCGAGCCCAGACGCGCAACGGTGACGGCGCAGCGAAGCTGATGGATATTCATTTCTGCTCCCGTGCCTCCCGCAGCTGCATCCAGGCCTTCAGGGCGGGATGATCGATCTCATGCAGGGGGGAGGGCAGCGCCTCCGGTGCGAAAAAGGCCAGCGCTTCCACCTCGCCCGGCTGGCACACGAGTTCGCCTTGCCACTCCCGGCATACAAATACGATATCTACATTGCTCACCTGGTCGCCGTTGGGATAGGTATAGGCCATCTCCGGCCCTGAAAACACGCCCAGCAGCTCCATTTTCCCGGCGTGAAGGCCCGTTTCCTCAAAAAGCTCGCGGCGGGCGGCGTCCTCCACGCGCTCGTAAAGCTCCACCGCACCGCCGGGATATCCCCATGCGCCATTGTCCGACCGCTGCTGGAGCAGGATCTCCCCCCGCTCGTTTTCCACAATGACCGAAGCGCCGCATTGCATCAAGGGGATATGCCCCACGCGCTTTCGCATATCCATGATGTAATCGCCCATGTTCTTGTCCTCCTTGCAGTTGTTTCAAGCCTTGCCATAACAACATGTAACATTGCCCGCACACCCGCGAACATGATATACTTGCGCCGGATTATTGCCATGCGGAAAGGAGTCATCCCCGATGAAACGATTCTCCCTGCGCCCAAGACGGCGGTTTGCGCTGCGCAGTCTGGCGCTGGCGTCGCTGATGTGGCTGGGAACGGGCATACAGGCTTCCCCCGGCCCCTTCCAGCCCACCGAGGCCGAGGCTGCCTCCAGCGGCAGGCGCACCGCCGCGTATGTATATGACCGCGCGGGCCTCCAGCTGCGCGACAGCGACGCGCCCCATCTCGACCAGCTGAACTATTCCTTCGCGCTCATACAAAACGGCGAGGTCTCCGGAAGCCACTGGCATAGCATCGACGTGTTCCGCCGTTATGTGGAAAGGCATCCGCACATTTTGCCGGTGCTGGCCATCGGCGGATGGGGCGCGGACGGGTTTTCACAGGCCGCTTCCACCGCAGACGGCCGCGCCCGCTTTGTGGACAGCACGCTGGTGCTGATGGAGCGCTATGGCTTTCTGGGTGTGGACATTGACTGGGAGTATCCCGGCTCCTCGGCAGCGGGCATCGCCTCCAGCGCCAATGACCGAAAGAACTTTACTTTGCTGCTCCAGGCGCTGCGCGAAGGGCTGGACAGCCTGACCGCGCAGGACGGAAAACCCCGCATGCTGGCCGTAGCCCTGGGCGGCGATCCCTGGCACATCCGCAACCTGGACGTGAAGGCCATCGGCGCATTGTGCGACCAGGTGAACCTGATGACCTACGATTTGCAGGCCGAGGGCGTCGCCAGCCACCACACCCCGCTCTACGGCGCCAGCGAGAGCTATCCCCAGAGCGTGGACCTTGCGGTGCGCAGCTATGTGGAGGCGGGTATTCCCCGCAGCAAGATCATGATCGGAGCCGCTTTCTACGGCCGCAGCTTCACCCTCAAGCAAAGCGCCGGCCAGCCCGTCTGGTCTCCGGCCACCGGCACGGGCAAGTCGCTCAGCTACGACCGCCTCAAAGCCGTCCTGGCCAATGCCCAGACCGGGTTTGACGAACAGGCAAAGGCGCCTTACGCGACGGACGGCACGACGTTTTGGACCTATGACGACCCGGTGTCCATCCATCACAAAGGCGCCTATGCGTTGGAAAACGGCCTGATGGGGATGATGTGTTGGGAATACGGCGGCGATTCCAGCGGAGAGCTTCTCGCCGCCATGCACGAAAGCCTGAACGGAGCCTTTACAGCGCGGCCTTGAGCGGCGCGAGGTCCACGCCCTGCTGGCCCTTGAGCGCCTCATACAGCTTACCCAGCACCGCTCGAACCCCGCCCGGCACGTCGCTCTCGGCGTTGAGGGGCATGACGGGGTCATGTACGCTCAGGCGCAGCAAAAACCACGCGCTGTTGAGCTCCCCGTCGATATCGAAGGAAATGCGCACGCCCTCGCGGTTGTCGGGGGCTACGTGCCAGCCCTCGTGGCTGCTGGCATAGTCCAGCACATATTCGATGATCTGGCGAGCAGCGGCGGCAAAGTCCTCACAGGTGACGGGAAGGCGGATTTCCGTGCTTTCCACGGGCTCGCGCAGGCCATCGAGCAAGGAGCTCAACGATTTGCCCTGCTGCTTCATCTGGATGGCTTTGATGAGGAGCACGGTAACCAGGTACATGCCATCGTCCAGAAAATGGTTGTCGCGCAGAGCCGCATGCCCGCTCGTCTCGATAGCGAGCGGGCAGTCGATGCCCGCCTTGTTGAGGCGTACGGCCTCGTCGATTACATTGCGGTAACCCCGTTTGTAGCGGTAGTGCTCGCCGCCCCATTCGCGGATAAAATCCGACAGGCCGGAGGAGGTAACCGAATCGGTCACGATGGTTGCGCCGGGCGTCTCGTCCAGCAGAATGGCGCTGATCAGGGCAATGAGACGGTTGCGGTTGATTTCCTTGCCCGTATGGTCCACGATCGCCGCGCGGTCGCAGTCCGCGTCGAAAATTACGCCCAGATCCGCCTCCACGCGCTTGACCGCGGCGGAGATGGAAGCCATGGCCTCCTTGTTTTCGGGATTGGGAATGTGATTGGGAAAATGGCCGTCCGGCTCCAGAAACTGGCTGCCCTCAATCCACGCGCCCAGGTCCTGCAGCATATCGGCATAGAAGCCCCCCGCGCCGTTGCCCGCGTCCACTACCACATGCAGCCCCAGCAGCGGCTTTTGCACCTCCGGGTCCACGCCGTTGATGATGAGCTGCTTGAGATGGTTCTCATAAGTGGGGAGGAAGGGCGTGCTGACGATTTCACCGGTGGCGCGGGGCGATTCCTTTTCCAGGCTCTGCGCCAGATCCAGCACCTCATCCAGCTCGTGGAAGCCCAGACCGCCCTCGGCCGTGAAAAATTTCAGACCGTTGAGCTGCCAGGGATGGTGGCTGGCGGTCACCATGATGGACCCATCCGGGCGGAAGCCGTCCGTCAGAATGGCCATGTACATGGCGGGCGTGGTGCACATTCCGTAATCCACCGCCTTTGCGCCCGCAGACGCGATGCCCTGCGCCGCAGCCTCCAGCAGCTGAGGACCCGATACGCGGCTGTCACGCCCCAGCGCGATACTGACGCGTTCCACGGGCTTGCCGGTCTTGCCGGCGACATAGCGGGCAAAGGCCACGCCCAGCGTCTTCGCCACATCAGGGGTGAGGGTCGCGCCCTCGCCTACAGCCACGCCGCGCACGTCGGACCCGCTTTTGAGCTTTCGGTAATCCATGGTGTCACTCTCCTTCGCTACCACTATGCATCCAGCTTTGCCATGCCCTCATCCGCGGCCTGCCGAAGCAGCAGATAGAGAGGCCTGAGGCGCAGAAAGTCCTCCGAAACCCGGTCGATGATCTCCGGCCGGTAGCTCTCCGCCAGCGGAACGCCAACCCGCTTGACATAAATCTCCTTGCAGGGATAGAGCATGGCCAAATCGGCAGGCATGCCTGCCGGGGGTTTCATGCTTTTGTAACGGTCGCCGTAGATGTGCAGCGTCTCATCCGGAATACCGCACTGGCGCAGCACCCTACGCACCTCGGCGGGCTTTTTCACCATGCGCTGACGCAGGGCGTCCATGGCCGGACGATTATAGCCCCAGAATCCCACGCCCCACTCTACCACCTCGGGCGAGAGCTCAAACCAGTACATCACGGAGTGCTCCCGCTCCTCGCCTGACCGGCGGAAGAGCAGCCACATATGGTCGCGGTAGGGCGATTTGTCCCGAGTGAAGCGGATGTCGCGGTTGATGCGCGCCAGGCATTTGTTGGGCCGGGTTTCCATGTCATCCGCGATGCGCATAACCGTGGGCGTCATGGCCTGAATAAACTGCGAAAAGGGCTTTCGCACATATGCCTCGTAGGCCTCACGGTGGGCATGAAACCAGGACGTTTCGTTGTGAAAGCGCAGGTCCAGAAAAAAGCGGACCGTTTCTTCAGGGAAGCCGGGAAACATCTGTGTACCTCATCCTTTCTCCCAGTATTATACCCGATTTCCACCCCGTTTTCAAGGCGTTTTGCCCCTTGCGCACAGCGGAAAGACAAGCAAAACAGGGCTGTCTCCCCTTTGTGGAAGGGACAGCCCTCAGCGTGTCGAAAGTTCGTCTGCGCCGGCCTTTTTCGCCACAAGCGTAAGAAATGTTTGCGCCGCGGGGCGCAAACTCCCCGCCCGCCCGGCAAAGCCGGGCGACACGATTTTATTTTGGAGGACCTGCGGGCCCTCCAAACCTCCCCAAATGGGTTTTTTGACAGTCTGAGGGCCGTCCCTCCATTGCGGCGGGACGGCCCTCAAGTCTGGCGTATCAGGAATCCACACGGTGCCCCCGGCTTCTGCGGCGGCGACCCGTCACAGGCTCCGCCTCGCCGGCAGGCCGGCGGAAAGCGCTGTCATCGTATCCCTGACCGGCCCCATCTTCGTGGTCGTCAGAAAAATGTCCATCTGCACCGGATTGCGCATCCTCGTAACCGTCGTCGTAGGCTGCACCC
>UQEF01000030.1 GCA_900540045.1 uncultured Eubacteriales bacterium
ACATCACCGCGATGCCCTGCTGCTTGAGCTGGTTCATCAGGTGGTAGATCTCCACCTTGGCCGCCACGTCGATGCCGCGCGTGGGCTCGTCAAAGATGACCACCCGCGAGTTGCGTGCCAGCCACTTGGCCACGACCACCTTCTGCTGGTTGCCGCCGGACAGGTTGGCCGCGTCCACATCCAACGACGGGGTTTTGATCTGCAAATTCCGGACCGCACGGTCGCACATGGCGTTTTCCCTGCTGTGGCTGACCACGCCCAGCCGGTTGCACAAAAGGTCCAGGTTGGGAAGCGCAATATTGTGGCGGATGCTCAGCTTGGTGCACAGGCCGTCCTTCTTGCGGTCCTCCGGCGCCAGCACCACCCCCTGACGGATGGCGTCCGCCGGACTGTGAATGGCGATTTCCCTGCCGTCGAGGAAAATCTGCCCGGACTGCTTGGGGTCGATGCCGAAAATGGCGCGCGTGGTTTCGGTGCGCCCGGCGCCCATCAGGCCCGCAAAACCCACGATTTCACCCTCGCAGAGGGAGAAGCTGATGTTACGGACCATGCGCCCGGCGTTGAGGTTTTTGACCTCGAAGATCTTCTTGCCCTTTTCGCAGGTCACGCGGGGGAATTTCTCCTTGATCTCGCGGCCCACCATGTGCGTGATGATCTGGTCGATGGTGGTGTCGGCGAAGTTCATGGTGGTGATATACTGGCCGTCGCGCATGATGGTCACGCGGTCCACGATGTGCTGCAGCTCCTCCAGCCGGTGGGAGATATACACGATGCCGTGGTCCGAGGCGCGCAGGTCGCGGATGATGCGGAACAGGTCCTCGATCTCGCGCGCGGTCAAAGCGGAGGTGGGCTCATCCATGATGAGGATGCGTGCGTCCATTGACAGCGCCTTGGCGATCTCCACCATCTGCTGCTTGGAAATGGGCAGGTCGCCCACCACCGTGCGGGGGGAGATGTCGATCTTGAGCCGACCCAGCACCTCGGCGGCCTCTGCCTCCATCTCGCGCTGATTGAGCACCACGCCGCGCACCTTTTCGCGTCCCAGGAACATATTTTCAGCCACGGTGAGGTGGCGGCACATGTTGAGCTCCTGGTGGATGATGGCCACGCCCGCGGCCTGGGCCTGCTTGGGGGTGAGGTTGCCATACGCCTTGCCCTGGATTTCCATGTCGCCGCTGTCGCGGGTGTAGACGCCACTGAGCACCTTCATCAGCGTGGATTTGCCCGCGCCGTTTTCCCCCAGAAGCGCCATGACCTCGCCGCTTCGCAGCTCGAAATCCACATGGTCCAGCGCCTTTACGCCGGGAAACGACTTGCAGATATCGTGCATGGATACGATGATGTCGTTCATTGGCCTAGCCCCTTTGTCTGATTTGCTTGTTTCGGTGAAAAAAGTATAGCATTTCAACGGCCGCCGAAGAAATGGGGGTTCTTTGGTTTTCAGGGGGCTTTTTTATGGAGTTTTGATGGAACAAAAAAAGGCCCCGGCGACCGGGGCCGCCGGAGTGATGTGAAATCATTGTGCCGGAGGGAAGAACGCGTACTCCAGCATCAGGCACAGGGCATGATAGACGGGCAGGTGCAATTCCTGTACCATAAAGGTTTCCGATACGCCCACCACCACGCTCGCGTCGCACAGGGGACGCAGCTTTCCGCCCGTGCCGCCGGAGAGCAGCGCCACGCGCATGCCGCGCGCGTGCGCAACCATGGCCGCCGCCACGGCGTTTGCGGCGTTGCCGGAGGTGGAGATACACAGCAGCACATCCCCCGGACGGCCCAGTCCATATACCTGCTGGGCAAAGGATACGCCGCCGCTCACGTCATTTTGAAGCGCCGTGGACAGCGCGGCGTTTTCCACCAGCGCCACGGCAGGCAGCGCGCCCTCCAACAGGGCGGCGAGCTGCTCTCCCTCCTGACCGTAGCGCTCGCCAAGGATACAGGCAACCTCCGGGTCGATGGGGCGGGGAAGGGTGAAGCTCTTCATCAGTTCGCCCACGATGTGCAGCGCGTCGGCAGCGCTGCCGCCGTTGCCGCAGACCAGCAGCTTTCCGCCGGAGGCAAACGACTGGCGGATGAGTTCATAGAGCGCGCGAAGGTCCTCCTTTTGCGGGGCCAGAATGGGGTGGCGATCCACAAGAGCGTCCAGCACGGCTTCGGGGCCGGCGTAACGGATATGAGCCATGGTCGAGTTCCTCCTTGTTTTTGGTACTTAGGCCTGCTCGGCTCCGGCCATGGCAATGGCCAGCGCGGCATAGTCGCCGATGCGGTCGCCAAGGGCGGCGGGCAGGATGCGGCAGGCGGCCAGCGAGGCGGGAAGCGCTTCCTGCGCCAATGTGCGAAGCATGCCGTCGCGCAGCAGTCCTTCGCAGCGGGCATAGATAGAGCCGATCACGATGCGCTCCGGGTTCAGCAGGTCCACCAGCAGGGCCAGTCCGCGCCCCAGCTGGCGCGCCACATGGCCCAGCGCCTCCAGCGCCAGCGGGTCGCCCCGCCCGGCGGCCTCTGCCACAACGCGGGCCGTGAGCGGACCGGAGCCCATGGAAACGGGCGCGCCCTTCTGCCGTTCGCGCAGGACCAGCGTCTCGGCCAGCTGGCGGATGCCGCCGCCCGAGCAGAACCCCTCAAACGAGCCCTCCTTGCCGTAGCCCGTGGGGCCGTAATCGCTCAATCGCCAGTGCCCCAGCTCACCCGCCATGCCGCAGGCACCCCGGTACAGCCGCCCGTCCAGAATCAGTCCCGCGCCCAGGCCCGTCCCAAAGGTGAGAAAAGCCATGCTCCGGCAGCCCTGGCCCGCGCCCCACCGCCATTCGGCCAGGGCACAGGCGTTGGCGTCGTTTTCCATGAAAGCGGGCGCACCCAGCGCCCGGGTGATCCGTTCCGTCCAGGAGGCGCCGCTCCAGCCGGGCAGATTGGGCGGGTTAAGCAGCGTGCCGCTCTCACAGTCCAGCGGACCGCCAGCACTTACGCCCGCGCCCAGCACGCGGCACCCCGCCGTCATATCCAGCGCCATGGCGCACATGCGCTCCATAGCCTCCGCCTGCGTAGCGGGCGTGGCGATCTCGTGCCGCTTGAGCACGCAGGCCGCGCCCGCCTGCTCCACGCCCGTGCATACGGCGCATTTGGTGCCGCCGATGTCAAACCCCACCCAGCAGTCCATACAGCCGCTCCTTTCCCCATGGGTTCTTTTGTCAAAGAGTATAACACAGGCGCACGGAAAAGCAAGCTATCCGCGTTTGCACAGCAGCTCGCGCAGGCGGGCGCGCAGCTCGGCCAGCTTGCGGTTGATGAAATCGCCCAGCCTCAGACGCGGCACATAGAGGCTGGCGCCGCCCCCGCCTACGGAGAAGACGCCGCAGCCCTCGCCGTCAATGATCACGCTCCGCTGCCCGCCCAGCACGCAGCGGAAGGTGGTGCCGGCATAGAACGTGCCCACATACATCCGCTTTTGTCCGCCCGGACCATCCGAGCAGAGAAAAGCCAGTCCGCTGCCGGGATAGGTGCGCAGGCCTTCGCGCGTGAAACCGATGATGTTGGGATGGTCGAAGTAATCCCGCTCCTCGCCAAAGGCGTTGAAGCGGCGTACCTTGAGAAGCAGTTCCAGCTCGCTTACCGCGCCGATGCGGCGGCTGGGGATGCCGTAGAGATCGCCGTAGAACACGCAGGGATAGCCGTAGGCCCGCAGCAGGATCAGGCCGTAGGCCGCGGCCTTGAACCAGCCATCCACCCAGCTTTCCAGCGATTGACCGGGCTGGGTGTCGTGGTTGTCCACAAAGGTTACCGCAAGGTCGGGCCGGGCGCCCACCAGCGTGCCCTCAAACAGGCGGCTCATGTCAAACTGCCCGTTGCCGCGGGAAATCTCGTGAAAATGCTGGTGCAGCGGCACATCAAAGAGGCTCATGCTGAAGTCGACCTTCCCAAGGTAGTCCAGCAGCACATTCACGTCCTGATGCCAGTATTCGCCCACGGCGAACAGCTCGCGGCCCGCGTAGGCGCGCATATCCGCCAGCCATGCCTTGTAGAACGAGGCGCTGATGTGCTTGACCGCGTCCAGCCGGAAGCCGTCCGGCTCCGTGGTGTCGATGTACCAGTGCCCCCAGCGGCTCAGTTCCTCGCGCACGGCGGGATAGTCCGTATCCACGTCCGCTCCCATCAGGTAGTCATAGTTGCCCCGCTCCTTGTCCACATCCTGCTGCCAGGTTTTCCCGCCGATGCGGTACAGGCCCGAGCGGTGCGTGGCGTCATTCCAGTCCACGCCGCTGAAGCACTCGTACGTCCAGATGAAATCGCTGTATTTGCCTGCGCGGCCGGGAAAGGTGAAACGTGTAAAAACGACGGCAGGAATTTCAGGCGTATCGGTCTGGGAGCGGTCGTCGGGATTGTCGCAGTGTACGGTCACCTGTTCGGATTCATCCGCGCCCATGCGATGGTTGAGCACGATATCGGGCAGCACCTGCAGGTCCGCCAGGTGCAGCATGCGGATGGCCGCCAGGTATTCGGCACGCGTTCCGTACTTGGTGCGCACCGTGCCCTTCTGGTCAAACTCACCCAGGTCATAGGTATCATATACGCCGTATCCCACATCGTTGATACCGGCGCTGCCCTTGTAGGCGGGCGGCAGCCATACGGCTGTAAAACCCATGCGCCGCAGCTGCAGCGCATCCCGTCCGGCCTTGCGCCATAGCTCGCAGTCGTTGGGAAGTTCCCATTCAAAATATTGCAGCATCACGCTGTTGAGCATGAGATCCACCTCCTTGGGGAGCAGAAAAAAATGCCCCCCTGATGATTATATGCAACGGATACATGCCGGGCAAGCGGCAGGCAGCGCGGCGCGTGCGCGGAAAGCTGGTCAAATTCCAGCAAAACAAACGTTTTTCGCTCCGGCAACGGCAAAGCTGCGAAGGGCCACTTTTTACAAATGGACAAAAAACATATAGGTTCAGCCTGTCGAAAAACGTATTTGGGAGGCCTGGTGGGCCGCCGCCTTCCCACAGCAAGCCGTACCCGGCGACAGGCGCGGTGGATTCGCAAACCTTGTGTGTCTCCCCGTCGCGCTCAAAGCGCAGGGAAAACGTGTTCTGGCGGAGAAAGACGGCGCAGCCGGACTTTCACGACACGCTGAAAGGCTGCGAATCAGACTTTTTCGGCATCCTGCACTTTACATTTTATTACCAGTGTGTTATATATGTCAGCAAAGCGGCGCGCTGTGCCGCCAATCATTCGCCGGGAAGCGGCGAAGAAAGAAGGGCAGACAGGATGAAACGGATTTTTGCGGCTGTGCTGGCGCTGTGCCTGTGCGCGGCGGGCGCTGCCATGGCGCAGGAAAGCGAGGATGGATGGGCCGCGGGTGATACGGTCGTCTTTGGCAGCTATGAGCAGGACAATGTTTTGACCAACGGCAAGGAGCCGCTGGAGTGGATCGTGCTCAAAACAGAGGGCGACCGTGCGATGCTGATTACGCGATACCTGATTGATGCGCGGGCCTATCACAAGGCGTTTGTGAAAATGACGTGGAGCGAATGCACGCTGCGCCAGTGGCTCAACGATACCTTCCTGAAAGAAGCGTTTTCCCAGGAGGAACAGGCGCGCATTGAGGAAGTCCTGGTGGTCAACGACGACAATCCGCACTACAGCACGCGGGGCGGCGAGGATACCATGGACCGGGTGTTCCTGCTCAGCGAGGCGGAAGTGCTCGAATTTTTCCCTCAGCAGGAGCAGCGCGCCTGCCAGGCGACCGAATACGCCAAGGCGCAGGGCGCGTATGTGGATGAAAACAACGGCAATTCGTGGTGGTGGCTGCGCTCGCCGGGCGTGCGGCCCGTGGACGCGTGCGGCGTGCGCGCGGACGGGCGCATCAGCGGCTACGGCAGCCGGGATGTGAACCGTCCCAGCGGCACCATTCGCCCGGTGATCTGGGTAACCATGGGCGAATAGAGCCCCCAAATGAGATGAGCCGCGGCAGGAAACCATGAGCTGGCATAGCGCCAGCCGCGCTTTCCGCCGCGGCCTGTTTTTTTATTCTCCAGTCGGTGCCGCCGCCTCCTGGGTCGGGGTCGAATCAGGATGCGGGGTCAGGGTCGGTTCCGGGGTGGGAGCGGGGAGGTAGGCGTAGTCGCGCCAGCCGTCGCCCTGGGCCACGGGGCCCTCCTGGCCCTCGCTGGCCGCGTCAATGCGCGCCCAGACCGCCTCGGCGGCCTCGCCCGTCACCAGGCGGGGCTGGAAATCGTTAACCTCCGGGTCGCCGGACACATTGGCCGCGTACACGCGCAGCTGCTGGCCCAGGTAGGTGCCGTCGTCATCAAAGGTCAGGGTCAGGCGCAGGGCGCAGCTTTCCAGCGCCCGCACCTTCACGTTGCCGCCGAAGCAGAAGTTGCCCATGCTGTAGAAGATGTAGCGGCCATTGTAGACCTCCATTCCCTGCACCACATGCGGATGGCTGCCCGCGATGAAATCCGCGCCCATGTCGATGAGCTTATGGGCCAGATCGATCTGCGCATTGGTGTGCTGGGAGGAATACTCCGTGCCGGCGTGCTGGGCAAAGATGATGGCGTTTACGCCCTCCTCCTCGCGCAGAATACGGATCTGTTCTTTCAGCTGTTCCCGCAGGGAAAAGAAGTGCACGCGCTGCATGCCGAAAAAGGCGATCTTGATGCCGTCCTTTTCGAAGATGTAGGGGGTCAGCTCGTCAAAGACGTGCACGCCCGCGCCGGTGAGCGCCTCAACGGTGCTGGTCTTGCCCCGCTTGCCGTAATCCAGCGTGTGGTTGTTGTCCAGGTTGACGGCCTCGATGCTGGACAGCGGCAGGATGCGGGCAAAGTCTGTCGGGCCGCGGAAACAGTAGGTTTTGTTGACGGCGTCGCGGCTGTCGTCCTTGAGCACGCCTTCAAAGTTGATGATGGTCAGATCATCTTCGGAAAAGAAGTCGCGCATCTTCTCAAAGAAATAGGTGTACCCCTCTTTCCTGGCGTAATCGTGGAAGGAACCCTCGCGGTTGATCAGCCAGTCCTCGCCGCCCAGCGTGCAGTCGCCTACAAAGGTGAGGGTGACGGTCTTTTCGGCCAGCGCCGTGCCGCTCGCGGCAAGCAGGACCAGACACAACGCCGCTGCAAGGGCCTTACGCATGCGCGGCCTCCTTTCCCAGCGCGCGCCGCCGCAGGGCCAGCAGACCCGCGCCCATGGCGGCCAGCACGGCGGCCATTGCGGCATAGAGGATGCGGTTGTCGATGGGGGATTTGTCAAAGGCAAATTCCAGCGCCACCAGTGCTCCGATGCCCGCGGCGAGGCCCAGCACGCTTCCTGCGGCAGCCACGCGCGAAGGCCTGGCGCGCAAAAGCCACACGGCCGTCACCGCCGCCAGCATCACCGCGCACCACAGCTGGTTGACGCGCACGAAGCCAAAGCGCAGGAATCCGTCCCGGCGCAGGCTCTCCCAGAAAACCTGCGTGAGGGCAAAGAGCAGCATCCCTGTGAGCGCCGCGTCCTGCGGGCGGCGCAGGCAGCGCCATACGAGCGCGCAGAGCGCAAGGGCCGTCAGCCCCTCCCACACAAAGACGGGAAAGCGCAGATCGCCGTAGAGATCAGGCACAGCAAAGGGAAAGAACTGCCAGAAGGGGTTATCCATATACTCGCCGATACCCTCGGTGGTCAGGCATTCGGCGAAGCGGCCCAGCGCCGCCGCCAGCAGCAGGGCGGGCATGGCTGCGCCCATCGTGGGCAGCCAGCCGCGGCGGGTGATGCGTCCAAACAGCGCGGCGGCGGCCAGCACCCCCACAAACGCGCCGGCCATGGAATAGCCGCCCAGTCCGAAGTGGTAGAGGAAGGCGGGACCGAAGTCCACCGCGATAAAGCTGGCTTTGACCGCGCAGTAGCCCAGGCGCGCGCCCACAAAGCCCAGCGGCAGCGCCCACAGCGAGAAGCGAAGGCCGTCCTCCGCCGCGCCAAATGCCTTGCGGAAGCTGGCCATCGCCATCAGCGCGGCCAGCAGCAGCCCAAGGGCGAGTGCCGCGCCGTAGGGGTAGCAGGCAATTCCCAAAAGGGTAAAAAGGGGCGTGGGTTCTCTCATGGCTTACTCCTGATTCACAAGCGTGGCAAAGTAGAGAATATCGCAGATGGAACGCACCTTGTGTGTGCTTAAGGCGTTGATCTTTTCATTATTGAGCACCATGGTGGAGGAGCTGCCGCCGTCCAGGTTGTAGGCGTTTTGCACATCCAGCGTGCCCATGAACTCCGCCATCTGCGGGATGGTCAGCCCCACGGAACCCGGGTTTTCCGGGCCCTCCGTGGCCACGCACACATAGGAAAGGGGCCCCGCCTGGGCCACAACCATGCGCTGGGCGGGCTTGTCGTAGGCCACATCGTCCAAAAAGCCGCCTTCCACGACCTCGCCGTCTACCACCAGGGCCGGGCCAAAGCTGAAGGAGTTGATCACGGTTCCTTCAAATGCGGCCAGCATTTCGGAGGTGGCGTCCTCAACGATGTGAAAATCCCCCTGGTCGTCGATGAGCAGAATGTCGCTGCCGGGGGCGGGGTTGTCGCGGTAGAGCGTGCCCTGACGGACCACGTAGCCGTTGCTGGAAAAATTGAAATAATCGCCGTTGACGGCGAATACCGCCTGCACCCGCTTGGCCAGCCGGGCGCCGGGCGTCTGGGTATCGCTGCCGTAGCGCCCCGCCATGGCTGTGCGAATCTGCGAGGGATCGGAGATGGTGACGCGCGCGATGAGAATCGTGGTATCATAGGCGCGCGTCTCCTCCACCGTTACCGTGATGGTATCATCGTGGTAGCTCAGGCCGTCATAGCCGCTTTCCAGGGGCGTCCCGCCCTTTTCCGCTTCCAGGCTCAGGGCGGGATAGGCGCCCTCAGCCAGCGCGCCATCCACCAGCGCGCCCGAGGGCACGGCAAACATCAGCGCCGTCAGCAAGGCCAGCAGGAGCAGGGCCCGAACGACATTTTTCATGATTGACAAGCACCTCCATCCATGCCTCAAAGGGCACAAAACACCATTTTTTGAAACGCAGTATATCATAGTCCAAGGGCCGGAGCTTGTCAACGCGCGGGCAAGGCGCGTTTCGATCAAAAATGTTACGTAAATATGAAGGATGTGCTTGACAGATTTAACAATCTGACCTACAATAAATGCTGGAACACAACGCACTCAAGCCATTTCAATCTGTGGAGGGCATGCAGATGAGGCACGGAAACCGTTGGGCGCGCCTGTTGGCCGCCGTGTGCGCCATGGCGCTGTTTTTGTCGGTGATTTCGCCGGCGCTGGCGGCGAAGTATCCTTATGATACGATAAGTATGGATGATGTAAATATGCGCAGCCGCGCCAATACCACATCCACCATTCTCAAAAAAATCCAGAAGGGGGATACCGTGACCATTCTGGGCGTTACGGGCAGCTTTTACCGCGTGGAATTTGACGGTAAGACCGGCTATGCCATGAAGAAATACATCGACGGCACCGATCCTTCCCCCGATCCTTCGCCCAACCCGGCGCTCAGCATGCAGGCGCCGCCGGCCATATCCGAATATCCCTACGATACCACGGTCATCGACTACGTGAAGCTGCGCAAGGTCGCCCAGACGGAGGGAGAGGTCATCCTGACCATTCCCGCCGGCAGCGTGGTTACGGTGTATGACCGCACCAGCAACGGTTTTGCCAAGGTCAAGTACGATGGCAAGACCGGCTATTGCGTGGACACGCACATCAACCTGGCCAACATTCCCGCCCCCACGCCCCAGCCTGGCGCGGAGAAGTATACCGAGCTGAAAAACGGCAGCGAAGGCGCGTTCGTGACCGCGCTGCAATCCGCCCTGGAGGAGCTTGGCTACCTGGAGGAGGAGGACGTGGACGGCAAGTTTGGCGCCAAAACGGAAGAGGCGCTCAAACTGTTCCAGAAGCGCAACGGCCTTGCTCAGGACGGCATCGCCAGCCAGGACCTCCAGCTCAAGCTCTACGAGGATACCCCCAAGGACACCCGCGGCTACCGCCAGTATGTGCGCACGGTACCGCCTGTGGCGGGCGCAGTGATCCGCGAAAAGTCCAAGGGCGAGCCCGTGACCAAGCTGCAGACCCGCCTCAAGGAACTGGGCTACTACAAGGGCGAGCTCACCGGCGTGTGCGACGAGGACACGGTGGCCGCCATCAAGCTCTTCGAGGGCAAGCATGGCCTGGTGGCCGACGGCGAAATGAGCGCCGCCGACCAGCAGGTGCTCTATGGCGCGACCGCCATGGAGGCATCCGTGGTGGTGACGCCATCGCCCACGCCTACCGTCAAGCCGCCCACCAAGACGCTCCGCCCCGGCGACAAGGATGACGAGGTCAAGCTTCTCCAGCAGCGCCTCAAGGATCTGGGCTATTATACGGGCAACATCACCGGCGTGTATAACACCGCCACCACCGAGGCCGTCAAGGCGTTCCAGAAAAAGAGCTCTCTGGAGCAGGACGGCATCCTGGGCCCCATCACCCGCACGGTGCTTTATGGCGTGAATGCCATTTACGCGGTGCCCACCGCGATTCCCGTTTCCACGCCCACGCCCACCACTACGCCCCTTACGCCGGAGAACGTGATCGTCATCCGCGCGGGCAGCATGGGCGAGGTCGTGCGCAGGCTGCAGGCCCGTTTGCAGGAGCTGGGCTACTACACCTCCCGCCTGGACGGCGTGTACCTGACCGATGACATCGAAGCCGTGCGCGCCTTCCAAAGCGCAAACGGCCTGAAGGTGGACGGCAAGGCCGGCTACGAGACCCAGACCGCCCTCTACAGCGATTCCGCCATCCGTGGCAACGCCAACAACACCACCGATACCTCCGGCACGCTGGTCAATACCCTGCGCTATGGCAGCGAGGGCAACGAGGTGACCACGCTGCAAAATCGCCTGATTGCCCTGGGATACCTGGCGGGCAGTGCGGACGGCAAGTTCGGACGCGATACCAAGTCCGCTGTTATCGCCTTCCAGAAGGCCAACGGGCTGTCCGCGGACGGCGTGGTGGGGACGGATACCTCGACCAAGCTCTATGCCAGCAACGTGGTCAGCAACACTGTCAGCAGCACGCAGACGCTGCGCGTGGGCGCGGTGAGCGACGCAGTGCGCGACATGCAAAACCGCCTGATTACGCTGGGTTATCTGGAAAACGGTGAAGCGGACGGCAAGTTTGGCGTCAAGACGAGCCTTGCGCTGATTGAATTCCAGAAGGCCAACGGATTGTCCGCCGACGGCGTGGCCGGCGTCAAGACCTTTGCCAAGCTCAACTCCGTCTCGGCTATCACCGCGGGCGGTACAGGCAGCTCCACCTCCTCCGGAACCACTACCACCACCGCTGCGGCGCCTACGGTCACCACCATCAGCGCCTCGCAGGTGCGTTACGCCAACTGGTACAGCGAGGTCAAGGCCCGTTGCCGCCTGTTCCCCAATGCGACGATCTATGACTTCACCACGGGCATCAGCTGGCAGGTCAATATCTTCAGCATGGGCGCGCACGCTGACGCAGAACCCCTGACTGCTCGGGATACTGCCGAAATGAACCGAGCCTTTGGTGGCAAGACCACCTGGACGCCGAAGGCCGTGTGGGTGGTGCTCAGCGACGGCACCGTGTACATGGCCTCCACACACAACACGCCGCACGACACCTACCACATCAGAGACAATAATTTTGACGGCCATATCTGCATCCACTTCCCGCGCACACAGGCGCAGGTGGAGAAGATCGGTCCCTATGCTACCTCGCATCAGAAGGCGATTGATCTGGGCTGGGAGACCACGCTCAAACTGGCCGCCTACTACTGATTTGCGATAATAAATGAGAAAATCCCCGCCGGCCCTTGGACCGGCGGGGATTTTCTTTGCTATACAGGCAGGTGAATCAGGTCATACCCCGCGGCTTCTTCTGCGGCATGGGTCACCAGAATGACGGTGCGCCCCCTCGTGTGCACGTCCACCAGGCGCATCACCCTGGCGCGGGTGTCCTCGTCCAGCCCCTTGTAGGGCTCGTCCAGGGTCAGCACATCATATTCCGCCAGCAGGGCACGACACAGGGCCACCCGGCGCTTCATTCCGCCGCTGAACGTGGATACCGGCTGCGAAAGGCTTTCGGGGGGAATACCCAGCTCAAGCAGCAGCTCCGCGGCCTGCGCGATGGACGCACGGGCCGCCAGACGCACGTTCGCCGCAGCGGTCAACCGGTTCAAAAGCCGGTCCTCCTGAAATACGGCGCTGAAGCGCGTGCCTTCCGGGATGCGAATCTGACCGCCGTCGGGCGCTTCCAGCCCCATCAAAAGGCGTAGCAGGGTGGTTTTGCCGCAACCCGAAGGGCCCATCAGGCAGGTATGGCTGCCTGGCACAAACCGCGCTGAAAAGTCCCGGATGACCGGACGGCCGTCATAGGCTTTTGAGACGTTCACCGCTTCCAGCATCCAAAGGCCCTCCTTTCCAGAACGTCCATCATGAGCCCCAGCAGCTTTTCACATCCGATGCTCAGGACCACCACGGCCACCGTCCAGCAGAACAGGTCGGGCGTCTCCAGATAGATTTTGGCCTTGTAGAGCTTTTCCCCGATGGAGCCGGAGGGAATGCCGATCACCTCGGCCGCCACGCCGCTTTTCCAGCACAGGCCGATGGCCAGGCTCAGGCCGGAGCGCAGAAAGGGAGCCACCTGGGACAGATACACCGTGCTCAGCTGACGGCGAAAAGGCACGCGGAAAACGCGCGCCATTTCAATCAAACGGGGGTCGGTGCTGTCCAGCCCGGCCAGTACGTTGGCATAGATCACCGGAAAGCCGATCAACAGGCTGATGACCACGCTCAAATTGCGGCTGGAAACCCACAGCAGCACCAGAATCACGAAGGATGCCACCGGCACCGCCTTGACCGCAGCCACCAGCGGCATGAGCAGCTCGCGCACGCGGCGGAAGCAGTAGGCGGCGGCAGCCAGCGCGGCGCCCAGCAGAGCGCTGAGCAGAAAGCCCAGCAGAATGCGTCCCACCGAAAAGGCGACCGCGCGCCAGAAGGCGGCCTCAAACGCCAGCTCCAGCAGGCGTTTGAGAGCCGTCAGAGGCGAGACCAGCAAAATGGGCGCATCCACCCACCAGGCGATCAGCTGCCATACCGCCAGCCATACCAGCACCGCCCACAGGGGCATGCGCGGCTTAGCGCTGGTAGTAGAAGGCTTCATCCGGCAGGGCGCCGCCTACAGAGGCAGGGTTCTGGTCATAGAGCACCTGAAGATAGCCCGACAGCGCCTGGGTCATTTCCTCACCATCAATATAGACGATGGCGCACTGGGGGAGGGCGACCTTGGCCACCTCCTCGGTGATGATGTCGTACTGGCCGATGAGCGCGGCCGTCTCATCCACGTGTTCGTTGGCATAGGCCACGGACTGCTTATAGGCATCCAGGAAGTCGCTCACGGCCTGAGGATTTTCGTCGATGAAGGCGCTGCGGGCAACCACCACGCCGGTGATGAGCATGCTGGGCGCGTCGCTGCCTTCCTGTGCCTTGGCCCATTCGTCGTTAAGGTCCAGCGCGACCTGTACGGTGGGCTGCTTCATCTGGGCAGTGGTCACAAAGGGCTGGGGCAGCAGCGCCAGGGAGCCTTCGTTGGCCAGCAGCGAGGCCAGGCACTCGGCGTGCTCGGACTTGTATTCCACGGTTACATCGGTTTCGGGGTCCAGTCCGTTTTGTGCAAGCAGATAGTTCAGCGCATATTCCGGGGAAGCGCCCTTGCCGCTGGCGTAGAGGGTGCGCCCCTTGAGATCGGCAATGCTGGAAACGCCGCTGTCACCGTTCTCCACGATGTAGAGCACGCCCAGCGTGTTGATGGCCAGCACCTTGACTGCGCCCTCGGTGTTGTTATAGAGCACAGAGGCCATGTTGGCCGGCACGGCGGCGATATCCACCTCGCCCTTGACCAGCTTTGGGGTGATCTCGTCAATGGCGGCGGAGATGGTGAACTCATAGGCGTCCGGCGCATCGCTCATCATTTTGACCATGCCCATGGCCGTAGGTCCCTTGAGGGCGGCCACGCGGGGGACGGATTCTTCGGCGACGGCGACGCTCAGAGCCAGCGTCAGTGCCATGACAAGGGCCGTCAGGCCCAGCAAGAACTTTTTCATAACGAGTCATTCCTTTCTTTTCTGTTGGGGATGCGTGGATTTGGCGGAGGTGAGGGCGCTCTTGGCGCGCACGCCGGGCAGGCTGCCCAGCCGGCCGGTAAGCGCGCCCAGCTGATCGTTGGTTCCCCGCACGATGAGGCCGATGACGGCCTCGCCTCCCTGAGGGTCGGGCACGCCCATACGCCCCCGTATAATGGGGGAAAAGCTGGAGAGAATTTCGTTGACTGCGGGCACGGAGGCGCGATCCTCCACTACGATGCCCACAAAGCCCAGCCGCTCATCCGCCATGACCGCTTCCTCCTCTGCTGACGACAAAGAAAAAACCGCAGATTCCGACGCACGGAAACTACGGCACAGACAGATGACACATAAAAGACGCCTCCTTCCTCATCTTGGGCGAAGGAAACGCCGTTCCCGCGCCCGCAACCGGGAGCAAACACAGGGCCCATCCGCCTCCGCCGCACGCAAGGCCGCTTGGTTTTGCCGGATGGTTAGCCTTAGTATACACGGTTTTTGGACAAATGAAAAGACTTTTTTGGGGGACCGCATCGGGCGGCCCCCCAAAAAAGCCGTCAGGGTTCAATCAGGTCCAGAGCGACTTCATAGGCCTTTTTCAGCTGGGCGTCGTCCAGATCCCCAATGTCGTACATGGTGGTGTCACCTTCGGGAAGCGTGGCCTCAATGTCGGGCGTGATCCCCACCTTGTGAACCTCGTTTCCGTTGGGGGTATAGTACTGGGCCACGGTCAGCTGCATGCCCGCGCCGCGGGTGCCTACGGGCAGCACGTACTGCACCACACCCTTGCCGAAGGTCTGCGTGCCCACGATGGTGGCGCGGCCGCGGTCCTGCAGGGCGCCGGCCAGAATCTCGCTGGCGGAGGCGGAGTATTCGTTGACCAGCACCACCAGGGGAATGGGATTTTCCTTGCCGTCGGTGGTGGTGGTGTAGAGCTCCGTGGTGCCGTCACGGTAGACCAGCGAGGCAACGTTGCCTTCCTCCAGGAACATGTCGGCTACCTTCTGCGCATCGTCCACCCAGCCTCCGGGATTGTCGCGCAGGTCGATCACCAGCGCTTTTGCCCCCTGGCTCATCAGGTTATCCAGGTGCACGGCGAAGGACGGGCTGCAATCTCCGCTGAACTCATAAAGCGAAATGTAACCCACGTCCCCATCCAGCATGCAGCTGTTAACCCAGTTGACATGCACCACGGCACGGTCTACCACGAAGTCCAGCAGCTGGTCGCCGCGCTGCACCTGCACGTTGACGGGGGTGCCGGGTTCGCCGCGCATGATGTTGACGGCGTCCTGCAGGGTGGTGGTGACCACGTCGATATCCTCCACACGGGTGAGGACGTCGCCTTTGCGCAGGCCCGCGTCCAACGCGGGGCTGTCCAGGAATACGCGGCTGATGGTGCACAGCCCCGTGGCGTAATCTCCCATGATCTGGATGCCGATACCCGCATACTCGCCCTCGTCATCAGCCCAGAGCTGAGCGTACTGATCGGGCGTGTAGTAGTAGGTGTAGGGATCGCCCAGTCCATAGAGCAGACCCATCTCCGCGCCGTCAAGCATGGCCTGCGTATCCGGCTCCTGATAGTAATACTGCTCCACAATCTGCCAGATCTCATCCAGCTCGGCATAGCGCTGAAGGCGCTCGTACTCCGCCCGGCTGATGGTCACGGTATCGTCCATGCCAGCGGCAAGGTCGCTGATGGTGGTGGGCAGCAGCGCGCAGCCCGTAAGCAGCAGCAAAACCATCAGCGTCAGGCACATGAGCTTAAAGCGTTTCTTGGAAAGGGTTTTCAATGACTCACCGCCTCATTTCCCAATTGACTGTCAATAAATCTGCCTGGGCTTTTCCTGCCCGCATTTTTTCAGCTCATAGAGGATTTTGAAGGTAACCGCGTCGTCAAAATGGCGCAGGTCCAGCCCGGTTTGCCGCTGAACCTTATCCAGTCGGTAGACCAGCGTATTGCGGTGGATAAAGAGCTGCCGGGCTGTATCGGAGAGGTTCAGGTCCTTGCGGAAGAACATCTCGATGGTTTGAAGCATCTCCTCATTGAACAGCTTGGCGGTTTTGCGGTTAAACAGCAGGCTGTGATAGAGCATGCTTTCCTCGCGCGGCACGTTCATCAGGAAACGTTCCAGCATCAGCCGCCGGAACATGTGGATGGATTCGCCGGAGTGGAAGATGCTCCCCACCTCCATGGCCCGCTTGGCCTCGGCATAGCTTTCCCCAAGCTGGGCCAGCGTATGCTTTTCCTCACCAATGCCCACGATGGCGGTCTGCACGGCCTCCTCCATCAGGGTTTCCTGCACGGCCTGAGCAAACTGGTACAGATCGTCCATCCCGTCGATGCCGTTCATGTCCTTGATGAGCGCCACCAGGTGGCGGTTCATCTCCACCAGCACGTCGGTATCGCTCAGCGGCACCAGCTCACCCAGCAGAGAGAAGGCGCTGGAGCGCTCCGTCTGCTCAATCTGGAACAGCACCACGCAGCGATCCATCTCCAGGGGAATCTGGTGCTCGCTCGCACGGGAAATCAGGTCGGCCCCGGAAAGCTCCTGTTTGAGTGCGCGGCGGTACACGTCGGTATGGCTGGCGATGGAAAGACTGCTTTTGAGGAGACTCATGATCATGGCGTCGGCTACGCAGAGCACATCTTCCACGCCGGACGCACCCTCGGGAGCCACCAGGTACAGGGGCGGATGCACATCCAGAACACGGTAAAAGAACCGGCCGGCGTGATGATTCAACCCCTGCGCGAGCACGCCCGCGGGAAGGGCGGCGGACTCCCCGTCTTCTGGCACCAGGCAGGCGCCGGAGGCATCCACCAGCCGCAGGGAGATGGATAATGCCTCAAAAACCCTCGCAATTTTCTTGATATAACGCTTCTCGATGTACACGTCCGCTGCTCCTCTCCAAAACGCCGCCTGGGCGGCGCGATACAAACTATTATACCATATCGAAAGCGACAAGAAAAGAAAACCGGCGGATTTTACATGAGTCCCGCCGCAAATAAGGACGAAAAATATCGCTTTTCCCTTGCAAAGAGTGTTTCTTTCCCCTATAATGGTTGCAAACTGGCGTGCTGCGGCTATGCAAGCGCCGAAACGAAGGAGGCTTTTCCATGGGGAAGGTATACATCTTCGATCATCCGCTGATCCAGCACAAGCTGAGCCTGATGCGCGATGTGCACACCGGCGCCAAGGAATTCCGGGAACTGCTGGAAGAAATCAGCATGCTGATGGTGTACGAGGTCACCCGTGACCTGCCGACCAAGGAAGTGGAGATCGAAACTCCCCTTTGCAAGACCAAGGCCAGGCACCTCAGCGGCAAGAAGGTGGGCATTGTGCCCATTCTGCGCGCCGGTCTGGGCATGGTGGACGGCGTGGCCAAGCTGATTCCCGCGGCGCGGATCGGCCATATCGGCCTGTATCGTGATCCGGAAACGCTGCAGCCGGTGGAATATTATTGCAAGCTGCCTGCCGACAGCGAAAGCCGCGAGCTCCTGGTTCTGGACCCCATGCTGGCTACGGGCGGGAGCGCCTCGGCGGCTATCACGTTCCTCAAGCAGCGCAACTGCAAGCACATCCGTCTGGTCAACCTGATTGCCGCGCCGGAGGGCATCGAGCGCGTGCAAAAGGACCATCCCGACGTGAATATTTATGTGGCTGCGTGCGATGAAAAGCTCAACGAGCACGGATATATTGTGCCCGGCCTGGGTGACGCGGGCGACCGTCTGTTCGGAACCAAGTAAGCCGGACAAGGGAAAACAACCGCGGGAGGCGTTTGAATGCCTCCCGCGGTTGTTTTTGTGATGGGCCTATTCCTTGGCATGAATACGTGCCAAAGCACGCTTGAGCTTGGCTTCAGCAATGGAAAAGTCGCGATCCTCGCGCTTGAGGGCCTCCAGCCGCTCCAGCGCCTCCTTCTGTGCGCGCTGGGCGCGCTCCAGATCAATGTCGTCGGCCCATTCAAAGGTGGTTGCCATGATGCGCACCTCGCCGCCATCCACACCGATCATGCCGCCGCTGCATGCGGCCACGCGGGTGGTGCCCTCGGCGTCCGTCACGCGCGCCTCGCCGATGCCCAGGGGAGCGGCGTAGTCGATGTGGCGCGCCAGAATGCACACGTCGCCGCGCAGCGTGCGCACGATCACGCGCTCCGCCTGACCATCATACACCATGCGGTCGGGGGTGACGATCTGCAAATGAAACGTCGCCATGCTCATTCACCCTTTTTGGCTTTTTCCACGGCTTCCTCAATCGTGCCCACGAACAGGAAGGCGCTCTCGGGCAGGTCGTCATGCTTGCCTTCGATGATTTCCTTGAAGCCACGGATGGTTTCCTTCAGGGGCACATACTTGCCTTCCATGCCGGTGAACTGCTCGGCCACGCTGAAGGGCTGGCTCAGGAAGCGCTGCACCTTACGGGCGCGCGCCACGATGAGCTTGTCTTCGTCGCTGAGCTCGTCCATGCCCATGATGGCGATGATGTCCTGAAGCTCCTTGTAGCGCTGCAGGATGCTTTGCACCTGACGGGCCACTTCATAGTGCTCCGTGCCCACGATTTCGGGGGCGAGGATGCGGCTGGTGGACTCCAGCGGATCCACGGCGGGGTAGATGCCCAGCGAGGAAATGGCACGGCTCAAAACCGTCGTCGCGTCCAGGTGAGCGAAGGTGGTGGCGGGAGCCGGGTCGGTCAGGTCGTCGGCAGGTACGTAGACGGCCTGCACGGACGTGATGGACCCCTTCTTGGTGGAGGTGATGCGCTCCTGCAGGGCGCCCATCTCGGTGGCCAGCGTGGGCTGATAACCTACGGCGCTGGGCATGCGGCCCAGCAGCGCCGATACCTCGCTGCCCGCCTGGGTGAAGCGGAAGATGTTGTCGATGAAGAGAAGCACGTCTTGGTTCTCACGGTCGCGGAAGTATTCCGCCATCGTAAGTCCGGACAGCGCCACGCGCATACGGGCTCCCGGCGGCTCGTTCATCTGGCCGTAGACCAGCGCGGTTTTGTTGATGACGCCGCTCTCCTGCATCTCGTTGTACAGGTCGTTGCCCTCACGGGTGCGCTCGCCCACGCCGGCAAACACGGACAGGCCGCCGTGCTGCTTGGCCACGTTGTTGATCAGCTCCATGATCAGCACCGTCTTGCCCACGCCCGCGCCGCCGAACAGGCCGATCTTGCCGCCCTTGGCATAGGGGGCGATCAGGTCCACCACCTTGATGCCGGTTTCCAGGATCTCGGTGGAGGTTTCCTGCTCCTCAAAGCTGGGGGGCTGACGGTGAATGGGCCAGCGCTCCACGCCTTCGGGCGCGGGCTTTTCGTCGATGGGCTGGCCCAGCAGGTTAAAGATGCGGCCCAGGCACTTGTCGCCTACGGGCACGGTGATGGGGCCGCCGGTGTCTACGGCGTCCATACCGCGCACCATGCCGTCGGTGGCGTTCATGGAGATGCAGCGGGCAACGTTGTCGCCAATGTGCTGCGCCACCTCGGCCACGATCTTGCGGTCGCCGCTTTGGATCTCAATGGCGGAAAGCAGTTCGGGCAGCTGGCCGTCCTGGAAGCGGATGTCCAGCACCGGGCCGATGACCTGAACCACCTTGCCGATGTTTTTCGTGCTCACGATGGTAAAACTCCTTTCCTGACGCATCAGTGCTCCGCGCCAGCCACGATTTCCGTGATCTCCTGGGTGATGGCGCCCTGACGGGCCCGGTTGTATCTGAGCTTGAGGTCGGAGATCATCTCTCCGGCGTTTTTGGTGGCGGAATCCATGGCGCTGCGCCGCGCCGCCACCTCGCTGGCAAAGGCGTCGCACAGGGCGCTGTAGAGCCTGCCGGCCAGAAAATCAGGCAGTACCTGAGCCAGGGTTTCAGCGGGAGGCAGCTCGTACACGGTGGAAACCGGCTTGTGAGGCGCGCCTTCCGGCGGACGCTGCACAGGCAAAAGCTGCTCGATCATGACTTCCTGGGTCATCATGCTGACGAAGTTGGTGTATACCAGCCAAAGCTCATCATACCGCTCCGCGTCGTAACTGTCCAGCAGCAGCCGCGCCAGATGATAACACGTGCCTACCGACATGCCTTCTACACGGGGGTAATCGTCGGTCAGCGTGGGAAGGTCCAGGCGGTGGCACCGCTCAATGGCCTTGCGCCCCAGGGGCAGCACGCAGGCGTCCGTCCCCTCGGCATGAGCGCTGAAAGCCTTGAACAGGTTGGCGTTGTAACCGCCTGCCAGACCGCGGTCTCCTGCGATAAGCACATAGCAGCGGCTCTTCCCACCACGGGGGGTGACGTAGGGAACGCTGGGGTCGTCGCAGCAGGACACGGCAGCCGCTATAGCGGCGGTGGAGATGCGGGTGTAGGGCTTGCTGTTTTCCATGCGCTCCTTGGCGCGGCGCAGTTTGGAGGTCGCCACAAGCTGCATGGCCTTGGTGATCTGCATGGTGCTTTCCACGCTTCGGATGCGCAGCTTGATGTCTTTCATGGACGCTCCGGCCATGGCGAAACCTCCTTACTTATTTTTTGCTTTTGAGGAAATCCTTCGTGTAGGCGTCCAGGGCGGCGCGAAGGGCCTCCTCGGTTTCCTTGCTCAGGTCGCCGGAGGTGCGGATGGCTTCCAGCACGTCCGTATGCTGAGCGGACATGCGCTCGTACAGGCCTTCCTCATACTCGGCCACGTCCGTTACCGCCACATCCTTGAGGAAACCGCGGGTCACGGCGTAGAAGATGCATACCTGATCCTCTACGGCGATGGGATGGTTGCGGTTTTGCTTGAGCACCTCCACGATGCGCTCGCCCTGGGCCAGACGGGCCTTGGTATCGGCGTCCAGGTCGGAGCCGAACTGCGCAAAGCCCTGCAGCTCACGGTACTGGCTGTAGAGGAGCTTGAGGCTGCCGGCGACCTTCTTCATGGCCTTGATCTGCGCGTTGCCGCCTACGCGGCTGACGGAGATGCCAGGGTCCACGGCGGGCATGACGCCGGAGTGGAACAGCTCGGTGAGCAGGAAGATCTGGCCGTCGGTGATGGAGATGACGTTGGTGGGGATGTAGGCAGATACGTCGCCCGCCTGGGTTTCGATGATGGGCAATGCCGTGATGGAACCGCCGCCATGCGCGGGGTCCAGCCGTGCGGCGCGCTCCAGAAGGCGGCTGTGCAGGTAGAACACATCGCCGGGATAGGCTTCGCGTCCCGGAGGACGGCGGATGAGCAGCGACAGGGCACGGTAGGCGACCGCGTGCTTGCTCAGGTCGTCATAGACGATCAGCACGTCCTTGCCCTGATCCATGAAGTATTCGGCCATGGCGCAGCCGGAATAGGGTGCGATGTACTGCAGGGGCGAAAGCTCGGACGCGGTGGCGCTGACCACGATGGTATAGTCCATCGCGCCGGCGGCCGTCAGGGTGTCCACCAGCTGCGCCACGGTGGAACATTTCTGTCCGATGGCCACATAGATGCAGATGACATCCTTGCCCTTCTGATTGATGATGGTATCCAGAGCGATGACGGTTTTACCGGTCTGACGGTCGCCGATGATGAGCTCGCGCTGGCCGCGGCCGATGGGAATCATGCTGTCGATGGCCTTGATACCGGTCTGCAGCGGCACGCTCACGCCCTTGCGTTCGATGATGCCGGGCGCGTTGTGCTCGATGGGTCGGTGTTCCTTTGCGTCCACGGGGCCCTTGCCGTCCACGGGCTGGCCCAGGGCGTTGACCACACGGCCGATCAGGCCTTCGCCAACGGGAACGGAAACCACATGGCCCGTGCGCTTGACCACGTCGCCTTCTTTGATGTCCTCGTCGTCGCCCAGCATGACCACGGCGACGCTGTTTTCCTCCAGATTCAGGGACATGCCGTAGGCGCCGTTGGGAAACTGCACCAGCTCGTTGGCCATGCACTTGTCCAGGCCGCTCACGCGGGCGATGCCGTCGCCGATCATGATGGTGGTGCCGGTATCATCCTGCGCGATGCGGTTTTCATAATGCTTGATCTGCTCTTTGATGAGCTTGGAGATCTCTTCGGGTTTCAACTGCATTGTATCACCAGCTTTCAGTAGATGAGGCCATGGCTCACGCCTCCGCCGTCAGGGCGGCGTGGATGGCTTCCAGCCGGTGGCGCAGCGTGTTGTCGTAGCGCTTGCCGTTCATCTCCAGCAGCACGCCGCCCACCACGCCGGGGTCCACCTTTTCGGAAAGCACGATCCGCTTGCCCGTCATGGCGGACAGCTTGTCGATCAAACGGGTGCGCTGCTCAGCTTCCAGGGGAACGCCCGTGGTCACACTGGCCTCAACGATGCCGTGCGCCTGGTTGTACAGCGCGGTGAAGGCGCTCACGCAGCCCTCAAATTCGTGCAGCGCCCCGCGCTCGCACAGGATTTTGAGAAAATTCAGCACGTAGGGGTGCACCTGGCCGCGCAGTGCGCCGTCCAGAATGGCGGTGCGCTCTTCCTTTGCAAGCGACATGTTGCAAAGCAGGCGGATAAAATCCGGCTGATCGCGGAAAAGCCCCCTGAGCACGCGAAGCTGCGCAAGCACATCCTCGGAGACATGCTCCTCCTCGGTCAGATCATACAGGCCTTTACCGTATTCCTCCGCCAGATCGGTCATGCTTCGTCACCCACGTTCCTGATAAATTCGTCCACAAAGGCCTCGTGATCCTTCGGCTGGATTTCACGCTCGACCACTTTGGAGGCGATGCCCACGGCCAGATCGGAAATCTCTTTCCGAACGCCCGTAAGCATCTGCCTGCGCTCCATGGCGATTTCCTCTTCGGCCTTCTGCTTGAGTCGGCTGGCCTGACCGGACGCTTCGGCGAGAATCTGATCGCCCTTGCGCTGGGCCGTCACGACAGCCGTGCGCACCAGCCCGTCCGCTTCCTCGCGGGCGGAGGCCAGGCGCGCCTCATACTCCTGCTTCATGCTGACTGCGGCGTTGCGGCTTTCCTCCGCCTCGCCGTAAATTTTGCTCACCTGCTCCTGACGGGCCGTGAGGACCGCCTGAACGCGTTTGAACAGGAAGCGCTTGAGAACAAAGGTGATAATCAGCAGATTGGCAAGAGAGATGAGGATTTGCCATAGATTGACGGAAATGATATCTAAAGATTGCACGCTCATTGGTTCGGCCTCTCTCTATCGCCGCGCTCGGGCATTATTTGATGGCGTTGAGCAAAATGTTGACAAACATATTGGGTGCGACGAAGATGAGCAGGATGCCGACGACCAGACCATAAAGACCGGTGGTTTCCGCGATGGCACAACCCAAAATCATGGTAGAAGTTACGTCGCTTTTGCTCTCGGGCTGGCGACCGATGGCTTCGCAGGCTTTGGCGGCAGCATTGCCTTCACCGATACCAGGGCCGATACCTGCAATCAGGGCAAGGCCGGCGCCAATGCCGCAGCCGGCAAGGATGATACCAATGGCGAGTTCGAGCATGTCAGAGTCCTCCTTGAATGTAGTGATTGTTTATGCGGTATGCAAAGCTTTTTTGCGCTTTGCCTTGCGCCGTTCATATTCCTCCTGCGGGAAACCTGTGGATATGTAGATTGTGGTGAGCAGGGCAAATATAAATGCTTGCATCAACCCGCTGAAGATATCGAAGTACAGGGACAGGATGGCCGGCAGGCCTACCTGCAGAAAGGGGAACTGTCCCAGCACGCCGGGCAGCCGGCCCAGCAGCATGTGGCTGAGGGTTTGCAGGGCATAGGCCACCAAAGTAGAGATGACCATCCCCGACAGAACGTTGCCATAATGACGGAAGGACATCGAAACCGGGGTGGCCACCTCACCGATAATGTTGAAGGGCGCGAAGATGAACACCGGTTCAAAGAATCCCTTCACATAGGGCAGCAGGCCGCCCTTGAGTTTGTAATAGGTAATAAGGACGAACACCAGTATGGCCCATCCGGCTACAATGTTCATATCCGACGTGGGCGGGAACAGGCCCAAAAGGCTGGACAGGCTGGAAAACGCCGAGATAAACATGATACCGGCTATAAACGGCGCAAAGGCGGAAAAATACGCGCCCATGTTGCTGTTCACCATGTTCTGCACCTTTTCCACAATCCACTCAGCCACGATCTGGCGCTTGGAATGGGGCGCCACGGAAATGCCATGGGTCAGGTACAGGCACAGCCCCAAAATGGAGAGGACCACCATCAGGGAATTGACCTGCGATTCCGTGATGGGCAGATCCATCACCGGCATGGGAATGGTAAAATACACCTGCGCGCCCGTGATGGAGATTCCCTCTCCGGCGGGCTTCAACAGAACCTTCAGGGTCATGCTCAGTACAAAGGGCAATACCATCAGCGCCACCAGCAGCCAATCGACTATGCGCTCCTTCGCGTCACGTTTCATCGGCATTCAGGCCTCCTTGTTCTTTGGCTTGACAAATCCCCGCAAAAAGATCACCAGGCGCGGAAACAGCAGCGGAAGCGCCGCCGCCACCGGATGGAAACACGGCGCGGTCAGCGCCACGATGGCCACACCCACCAGCAGCAGCATCCGTCCTGTGTAGGACAGCTGCATCCAGCGCTTGGCGCGCTGCACCTCCGGCACGGGAGGCTGAAGCGGGGCGTCCGGATCGGGATCGCCGTTTTCCTCCAGCGGCTCCGGCGGCACCGTAACGCCCTTCATGCTCTCGGCAGCCCGCTGCACGCTTAATGCCATTAAAAAAAAGTTGAGGACCGCCGCGCCTGCACCCAAAAGCGTCCCCAATACGACCGTCACATCCAGCCGGTCCAGCAGTGCGAACACCAGCAGCATTACAAGGGAAAAAAACGCCGTGCCCATCGCAATCCTGACGGTTTCTGTACGCACCGCCGGCTGTATCTTCATGACATCGCCTTCTTTCCTACTATATATAATATTGTAACGGAAATGGACGTTTTGTCAAGCAGGTGTGAAGAATACACGGATTTTTTATTGAAAAACCATGCGGATTGTCTTTCTGGCAAACACCTGGATCAGAATGGGGAAACTTCGGAAAATGGCGGATTGCTAAGAAGACGCAAAGAGTTTCATGATATGCATGCATTGCACGCAGGCAGAAACAGACGTTCAGTCAAAAAGGCGCGGCATTGAGAGGCGAAGGAGTGGAAAATGTGCATTTTCCACTTTTCTTTCGCAGCGGGTGGCGTTATACTGTGCCTGCAAACCGGAAAATCACTTATAGGAGGAATGGCAGAACCATGATCCAATTTGAAAATGTGACCAAGACCTATGCCGGAGGTAAGGTGAAGGCCGTGGATGGCCTGGATATGAAGATCGAGGAGGGCAAGGTGTTCGGCTTTATTGGCCCCAACGGCGCCGGCAAAACCACCACCATCAAGCTGCTCACCGGCATCCTTTCACCCGACAGCGGGCGTGTTATGCTCAACGGCATCGACATGGCGCGCGATCCCATCGCGGCCAAGCGCAGCTTTGGCTACGTGCCGGATTCCTTCGATATGTATGAGCGCCTGACCGGCATGGATTACCTCAATTTCATGGCGGATATCTACGGAGTGGACGCTGCAAGCCGCAGGCGCCACATTGAAAAATACCTGTCGCTGTTTGAACTGGAGGACGCCGCCAACCGGCAGATCCGCGGCTACTCCCGCGGCATGAAGCAGAAGCTGGCCATTACCGGCGCGCTCATCCACGAGCCCAGCATCTGGGTGCTGGATGAGCCCATGGTGGGCCTGGACCCGCAGAGCGTGTTCATGCTCAAGGAGGAGATGCGCCGCCATGCCGACAGCGGCCGCACGGTGTTTTTCTCTACGCATGTGCTGGATGTGGCCGAACGCCTGTGCGACGAAATCGGCATCATCAAGCGGGGCAGGCTCATCGCCCGCGGCACGCTGGATGAACTTCGCTGCGGCGAGGATTCGAGCCTGGAAGAGGTCTTCCTGGAACTGGTGGAAAAGAAGGGGGAATGAGCCGTGCTGGCCTATTGGAAGTTGCTTATGCGCGATCGTCTGATGGCGCTTGCGCCAGGCGGTCGCCGGCGCGAGGGACAGGCGGCCTGGAAGGCCGTGCTTGGCTGGGCCGGGATGACGCTTCTGGCCGTGTCCCTTTTCGCCATGGCTGTGTTATTTGAAATGGTGATGTACGACCAGGCAAAGGCCATGGGCGAACCGCAGGCCGTGATTGCCCTCGCGTTTCTGGCCTGTACGCTGATGACGCTGATCTACAGTTTCTTCTATGTAATCAGCCTGCTGTTTTTCGGCAGGGACTGCGCCTTTGTGGGCGCGTTGCCCATTCCGTCGCACGGCGTGCTCCTGGCCAAGCTGGCCACCGTGCTGGCCGGAGAAATCGGCCTGACGGCGCTGGTGTGCCTGCCGCTGCTCATTCGCTATGGCGTGGAAACGGGGGCCGCGGCGGATTACTATGTGCGCTCGCTGCTGGGAACCCTGTTCATCCCGGGCATTCCGGTGGCGATTACCACGCTTTTGTCCTTTGCGCTCATTCGCATCAGCGCATTGTGGAAGCGGCGCGAGGGCGTGACCACCGTGATGACCTTTGTGCTGGTGGCCGCGATCGTGGGCGTGGAAATGAGCATTAACATGAACATGGATGAAGGCGAGCTGGCACAGGCCGCTGCGGGTCTGCTGCTGGGCAGCGGATCACTGACCGAGCTGGTGCTGGGCGCATTTCCGCCGCTTCAGTGGCTCACGACGGCAGCCACCGGGTCCGGCCTGCACGCGTGGGGGCAGGCGGCCCTGTACGCCGGCGTGTCCATTGCCGCGCTGGCGCTGGTGGTCGCCCTGTGCGGCGGCGGATACATGCGCCTTGCGCTCAGGCAGGCGGAGGTAATCCAGCGCGTCAATAGCGGCTCGCGCCGCCGCTCGGCGGGCTGGCGGGTGCACACCCCCTTCTGGGCGCTGTACCGGCAGGAGATGCGCGAGGTGCTTACTGTGCCTACCTACGCTACCAACTGTCTCACCGGTGTGGTAATGTTCCCGGTGCTGCTGGTGGTAATGGCTGTGGGCATCGGCCGGGAAACGGATGGAATGGCGCTTTCGGAAGTCGTGGCGCAGTTTGTGCCCAAAAGCGTCTATCTGGCGGTTGCCGCGGGCTTCCTGGCGCTGACCTGTACCATGGGACTGGCCGTGTCCACCGCCGTGTCGCGTGAAGGCGCGCGGCATGACATGCGGCGCATCTATCCGGTTGCGGGGAGCGTTCAGCTTGGGGCCAAACTGCTGATGGGGATGACCTTCAATCTGGCTGCGGCGCTGGTAAGCGCGGTGGCGCTGTGGGTGCTGCTGCCCGGCATGTGGCTGGAAACGCTGGGCGCGCTGGCTGTGTCACAGTTATTTTCGCTGCTGTGGTGCCTGATGAGCCTGCTTTTGGACGTGTATCATCCCAAGCTGAAATGGAAAACCGAAACCGAGGCTGTCAAGCAGAGCATGAACGCCATGATCAGCATGTTCGGCGGCATGATTCTCATTGCGGTGCTGGTGGGCGCGGCGGTGCTGCTGACCCTTTGGGGATGGCCGGTTTCTGCGGCGCTGGGCGCGGATGTCGTTCTGTTGGCGCTGCTGGACGCGGCGCTGTGGATGGTGCTGTCCCGCCGGGCATCCATTACTTATTGTTTACGAGAATATTCAAAATAATAAACAAAATGTTACAAAAATACGTGTATTCTTAGCAATTTTGTGATATAATAGCTGCGTGACAGGAAACAGAATCGCTGAGGAGGACGAGCATGATCACCAAGGTACAAGGCAAAACCGTATCCGGTGAGCTGTCCGTCAAGGCATGTCCGCGGCTGAACCCGTTGGAAAAAGCCATGCTCAGGTGGGCCGTAGTGGACCCGGAAGACCGTGTCCTGGATGCCTGTGTGGGCCGGGGGCTGATGGCCGAATACCTGCGCCGCAACATGCAATGCGAGGTGTGCGGCGTATCTTCCGATATGGAGGAGGTGCGTTCCGCACGTGCGCGGCTCCAAAGCTGCGATATCGTCTATGCGCCGGTGGGGGACATCCCCTGGCGGGAAGGCGCTTTTGACACGGTGCTCATGCAGTGGAAGGGCGACACAGATTCATTGGACCGCATGCTGGGTGAAGTGCTTCGCGTGCTCAAGCCCGGCGGACAGCTGGTGCTGGGGGCGGCATGCTGGCCTGCCGCAATGAACGCGCTGCGCCGCTGGATGTCCGCAGGTACAGAGAGCGCGCCCGTCAACCGCTGCACGCTGCAAACCCGGCTGACGGATCTGTCGTTTGAACAGGTGAGCTGGCAGCGTACGGGGCTGGGCACGGGCGTGATGACGGCCTGGAAGCGAAAGCCGGCCCTGGACGGCGTGCAAGCCGATGGTGGCATGATTCGGTAGGAGAAAAGGATAACGCCCGGCTCAGGTTTTGCCTTGAGCCGGGCGCTGTTTGTCGGAAAAGGGCGCTACAGGCGGGCTTTTTCGACAACTTGAAGGGCGTGTTGCAGAAAGCAATTTCAGCGGCACGCCCTTTTTGCAAACAAATCAAGAGAAAAACGGCAACATAGCGTCAAAAGCGGCAACATAGCGTCAAAAAGCAAGCATCCAAAGCCAAAAGAGGTATAAGAAGCC
>UQEF01000031.1 GCA_900540045.1 uncultured Eubacteriales bacterium
GTGCTGGGCGCGGGGGTGCTGGGCGCGGAGGTGCTGGGTGCGGAGGCGTGGGACGCGGAGATGTGGGGTGCGGAGGCGTGGGGCGCGTGGGGAGCGGGGCCGGAGGCGTGGGACGCGGAGATGTGGGGTGCGGAGGCGTCGGACGCGGGGGCGTCGGGCGCGGGGCCGGTCAGCGCCCAGGCATCGTACTCCGGCGCGGCCAGGCGGATCGCCGCGCCCAGGCGGCTCACGCGCGCCATGCTCTGGAGGTTGGCCAGCAGGTGGTCCACCCGTCCGCCCGCGCAGCCGTAGAGAGCGAAGTCACGAAAGCCCCGGTCCAGCCCGTGGCGCAGGGCCAGGCCCGTATCGGTATCATCCTTGCGGGCGGGAAAGCGCAGAACGGGCAGGTCCGGCGGGAGGGGGAGATCACCCAGGGAATCGAAATCGCCCAGAAGGAGATCGGGCGTATATCCCAGGCTATAGAGGGCGCGATAGCCGCCGTCGGCCGCGAGGACGAGGTCGCCGGGGACGGGCGCGAAGCCGCGCGGGGTAAAATCACCCGCGCCGACGATATAACAGGTGGGCATGCGAATCGCCTCCGAGAGGGGGATGGGGGTATTGTACCACCAAAAACGCCTATTGACAAACGCGGCGGCGGGGGGTATGATACCCGTAACCGCATAACCGCTGGGGGCGCAGAAATGCTGAGATGGCCTTTGGGCCGGTCCCTTTGAACCTGATGTAGGCAATCCTACCGTAGGGAAGCGCAGAGATACGAAAGCAGCTACGCCGTCCCTTTTGGGACGGCGTTTTTGCACGGCCTGGGCGGCGCGCGGCACAAAGGATGGGAGGTTGGTTTTCCATGAGTTTCAACTTTGCCGACGTAAGCGCCACAGGCTGGATCGCCGTGGGCGCCCTGGCCGCGCTGGCCGTGGTGCTGCTGGTGATCGCGCGCGGACGCGTCCGCTGGACGGCCCGCATGATCGCCAATGCCGCGCTTTGCCTGGCGCTGGCCTTCGTGCTGAGCTACATCAAGCTCTTTGACCTGCCGCAGGGCGGCGCGGTCACGGCGGCCTCGCTGCTGCCGATCATCGCGTTTGCCTACAGCTACGGCCTCGCGCCGGGACTGGTGGTGGGCGTGGCCTACGGCCTGCTTCAGATGATTCAGGACCCGTGGATCGTATCCCCGGTACAGGCCATTCTGGATTACCCGCTGGCCTTCGCGTGCATCGCGCTGGCGGCGGTGGCGAGGAAACTGCCCGACGGCTGGGGCTGGCTGGCCGGCATCGCGCTGGGCGGCGTGGGCCGCTTCGTGTGCCATGTGCTCAGCGGCGTGGTGTTCTTCGCGGAATACGCCGAGGGCACGGGGCTGTCGCCGTTTGTGTACTCGGTGTCGTACAACTCGTTCGTGTTCGTGGATCTGGCCATCTGCGCGGTGGTGATGGCGTTCCCGCAGGTGCGGCGCGCGCTGAAAAAGATGACGGAGCGATAAGCGAAGAAAAGCTGGTCCGGGATGGGTTTTTCCCACATGCAAAGGAGCCCCGCTGCGTGCTGCAGCGGGGCTCCTTTCAATATGAAATGAAGGCTGATTTCGGGAGAAAGCAGACCCTTTTGCCGTGGTCCGACCTCCGGCTTGGTCGGGGAATCATTTTGTTCAGTTGTCCAGGCGCAGGGCCACCTCGTCGGCCACAACCATGCCGCTTACGCCCGCCTGCATCAGGCCGCGCGTGATGCCCGCGCCGTCGCCCGCGGCGAACAGGCCCTTGATGGCCGTTTCCATATGGCTGTCCACCAGCACCTTGCTGGAATAGAACTTGACCTCCACGCCGTAGAGCAGCGTGTTCTGGCTGTACAGCCCCGGCGCCAGATGGTCGAAGGCCTTGAGCGCCTCGACGATGCTGGTCAGGTGCCGCGCGGGCAGAACGAAGCTCAGGTCGCCCGGTACGGCGGTGGAGAGCGTGGGGATGGTGGTGGATTTGGCCAGGCGCTTCACGTCCGTGCGGCGGCCCTTGAGCAGGTCGCCCAGGCGCTGCACCATGATGGGTCCGCCGGTGAGCATGTTGCCCAGCTTTGCGATATAGCGCCCGTATTCGATAGGCTGGTTGAACGGTTCGGTGAACTGCGTGGATACCAGCATGGCGAAGTTGGTGTTGCCGGTGCGCTTTTCCGGGTCCTCGTAGCTGTGGCCGTTGACCACGGCGATGCCGCCCTCGTAGTACTCCTGGCTCACCTCGCCGCCGGGGTTCATGCAGAAGGTGCGCACCTTGTTTTCATAGGTGTCGCTGTAGTAGACCAGCTTGGCCTCATAGAGGTCGCGGGTCAGATGGTCCATGATGGCGTTGGGCACCTCCACGCGCACGCCGATGTCCACCTCGTTGTTCTGGGTGCGCAGGCCCAGCTTGTTCACCGTTTCGGACAGCCATTGCGCGCCGCCGCGGCCGGGGGCCGTTACCACATAGGGCGCGTAGACGATTTCCGGCTCATGTCCGCGCCGGTGAATCTTGACGCCCGTCACCTTTCCCTCCTCGCAGAGGATGTCCTCCGCGCTGGTCAGCTCCAGAAAGGTGGTGTTGGTTTTGGTGACGAGATAGTCGTGCATCGCGCCCAGCACGGGGCCTGCGTTCTCCGTGCCCAGGTGGCGCACGGGGCAGGGAACCAGGCGGATGTTGTAGCGGCTGGCCTCGTAGGCGATCTCGTCCACGCGGCTGTTGTTGAGGCCGTGAACGGTTTTGCTGGCTCCGAAGCTGAGGTAGATGTCGTCGGCGTGGCGAATGTAATCCATCGCGCGCTTGCGGCCGATGTAGTCGCTCACATGGCCGCCCACCTCGTCGCTGAGGGACAGCTTGCCGTCCGAGAACGCGCCCGCGCCCGCCCAGCCATGCACGATGGCGCAGGGGTCGCAGTGCTTGCACTGCCCGTCGATGCGCGCCGGGCAGGCGCGGTGGGAGATCGCCCGCCCCGTATCCACGATCAGCACGCGGCTCTGCGGGCGCTTCTGCGCCATTTCCAGCGCGGCGAAGATACCCGCCGGCCCCGCGCCGATGATGATGAAATCAAAATTCTTGTTTTCCATGCGCTGTCTCCTCCGTCATTTCAGGCGCTCGGCAAAACCCACCTTACGCTGCACCTTGCGCAGCGTGCGCAGCGCCATCCGGTTGGCGATCTCAGCGTTTTCCTTCAGCACACCCTGCAGGTAGGCCTTGTCGGCCATCAGGCGCCTGTGCTCGCTCTGCAGGGGAGCGAGCGTTTCGATCACGCATTCGCTCACGCGGTCCTTGAGCTTGCCGTAGCCCTGACCCTGCAGCTCCGCCGCCGCCTCCTCCACGCTCTGCCCGGTCAGCGCCGCGATGATGCTGAGCAGGTTGCTAACGCCCGGCTTGCCTGCCGGGTCGAAGCGGATGTCCGCCTCCGAGTCGGTCACGGCGCGCCTGACCTTGCGGCGGATGGCGTCGGGCGGGTCCAGAAGCGAAATAAACGTGTCCTCGGGATCGGACTTGCTCATCTTGCGGGTGGGGTCCTGCAGGCTCATGATACGGCTGCCCACCTTGCCGAAGTATCCTTCGGGCACGGTGAACACGTCGCCGTAGATGCCGTTGAACCGCTGGGCGATGTTGCGCGTCAGCTCCAGGTGCTGCTTCTGGTCCGCGCCAATGGGCACCAGATCCGTCTGGTAGAGCAGAATGTCCGCCGCCATCAGCGTAGGATACGTGAACAGGCCCGCGTTGATGTTATCGGCGTGCTTCTGCGCCTTGTCCTTGAACTGGGTCATGCGCTGCAATTCGCCCATGTAGGTGAAGCAGTTGAGAATCCAGGCAAGCTCCGCATGGCCGCTCACGTGGCTCTGGCAGTAGATGATGTTCTTTTTGGGGTCCAGGCCGCTGGCGATGTAGATGGCTGCCAGCTCCAGACAGCGGCGGCGCAAAGCCGCGGGGTCCTGACGGACGGTGATGGCGTGCATGTCCACCACGCAGTAGATGCACTGGTATTCGTCCTCCAGAAGCTTGAAGTTGCGCAGGGCGCCAATGTAGTTGCCCAGCGTCAGCGTGCCGGAGGGCTGAATGCCGGAAAAAATGATTTTTTTGGTTTCGGCGGGCGTATCCATGGGGTCTTCCTCCTTTTGAGGTGTTACAGAGTCAGCGTGAGCACGATGCCCACGATAATGAGCAGGTTGCCGATCAGGCGGCGCGGGGTAATTTTTTCCTTGAGGAACCACCAGCTGAGCAGCATCACATAGATGTAGCTGGAGGCCTCCAGCACGCTGGCTACGGTCAACTCCAGTGTGCGAAGCGCCACGACGTTAAGCAGCATGCAGCCGAAGAACAGCGCGTAGGCCAGGATAACCGGGGCGTTGAGGTAGGCGCGCGCCCCCGTGTAGCGGGGGTTGTCGGCGGCTTTTTTGAGGATCAATTGGCTCACCGCCGACAGCAGGGGGGTGATCAGGTAAATCAGAACGCCGCTATTCATGGTCCGTCACCACGAGCGCCACTCCGGCCAGCACCGCCGCAAGGCCGGCCGCCTTTCCAAAGGTCATCTGTTCGCCGAAAAACGCAAGGCCGAACAGCGCCGTCCACAGCGTGCATACGCCCTTGTTGCTGTAGGCAAAATTCAGCGGCATGCGCCTGAGCACCTGCTGCCACAGGAGCGAATAGGCCAGCAGCGCCGCCGCCTCCGCCGCCAGGAACGCCAGCGTCATGCCCGCGTCCTGCGCCGCCAGACGCAGCCCCGCCAGCTTGGCAAACACGCTGACCACCGCATAGATCAGCAGCGTGCCGTGCAAAAGCAGCATGCTTCGCGCGTTGGGTCTACTCAACCACATCGTCCCTTTCTGTCATCATTTTGTCAGGCGCCACCCGCCACGGCCCGCAGGGCCGCCAGCATCGGGCTGTCGCCCAGGCTGCATTTGACCGCCGGGCGGATCGTATAGCGCAGCGGCGAGGGCTCATAATCAATCAGCCCCAGCTGGCAGAAGGCGTACAGCCCCGCGCGCGCCTGCGCGTCCTCCAGCCCCGCCGCCTGCGCAAGCTGCCCAAGCGTGCGGTATATGCCGCTGCGCAGCGCCTTGTACAGCGTCCGGTAGGCGGCGTCGCCCGCATCCACGGCGCGGGCCAGCGCCCTGAGCGTCTCGCTGCGCGGCAGCACATGCACCTGCGCGTCCGGCAGGCGGCTGTGCCACAGCGCCGCTTCGCCCGGAAACGCCTCGCCGTCCAGCAGCCACACGTGCCGCCAATGTCCGCCTATCAGAGGAAGCGCCGGTGCGGTGAGCAGCGTGACAAAGCCGCGAGGGTCATCCGGCGCATGGGCGCATACGTCCATATCCGCCAGAGCAAGCGCCCGGCGGGCCGAGGCATGCGTGCGCGCCGCCAGCAGATGCCCGCGCCGCCCCTCCCGGAGCGCGGCTTCCAGCGCGGACCAGCCGGTTTCCTGTATGGATTCTGTATCCGAAAGGGCTTTTCCTGCCTGCATGGAAAACGCGTCGGCCAGAGCGGTCACCAGCGCATCCCGCTCCGCCGGGCCGTCGGGCGCCTCCAGCGCCTGCGCGCGTGCTTCGCGCACGGGCTTAAGCGCCCTGACGTCCAGCTGCAGCGACGTCACCCCACGGAAGGTGTTGCGCCCCAGGCTGAACACCGCGTCCACCTCGTCCGGAAGCGTCGCGGCCAGCGCGCCCTGCGAAAAGGCGATGCCGCCCAGCATGCGCCCGCCCTGCCGGAGCGTGAGCTTGAGGTGCGCGCCCTCCGCGCCCACGGCCCGGCGCTCCTCCGGCCGCAGCCCGCGCGCCAGAAACAGGGGCGCGGGATTGCCGCAGCCAAAGGGGGCCATGCGGCTGATCTCGTCCAGCAGCGCGTCCGTGCAGTCCGAAAGGGTCAGCTCCGCGTCGTAGGGCTGGGCGGGCACGAAGCAGCTTTCCTCCGCCCGCCCCACGGCCGATTGCAGGCGCTCGCAAAACGCCTCGTACCGGTCCGCCTCCAGCGTCACGCCCGCGGCCTGCTCGTGGCCGCCGTAGCGCAGCAGCAGGTCGTCGCAGGTTTTGAGGCATTCGTGGATGTGCACGCCGGGAATGCTGCGCAGGCTGCCGTGCAATAGCCCCTCATGCTCGCTGAGCACGCAGGTGGGGCAGTAATACTGCTGGCACAGCCGCCCCGCCGCCAGGCCGATCACCCCCACGTGCCAGTCCCGGCCGCGCACGATCAGCGCCTTTTCCCCGATGAAGTCATGCCCCGCTGCCTGCGCCTGCGCAGCCTTGACCAGCCGCTGCTCGGCGGCGCGGCGCTCGGTGTTGAGCGCGTCCAGCTCCTCGGCCAGCCGGTCCGCCTCGGCGGGGTCCTCCGTCATCATCAGGCGCACGCCCTTGCCCGCGTCGTCCAGACGGCCCGCCGCGTTCAGCCTCGGCCCCAGCCGGTAGCCCAGCACATCGCTGTCCACGGGGTCCGGGTCGCCGCTCACCCGCAGCAGGGCGCGCATGCCCTCCCGTTTCCGTCCGGCGATCGCCTTGAGCCCCAGCGACACCAGAATCCGGTTTTCGTCCTCCAGAGGCACGATGTCCGCCACGGTGGCCAGGGCCGCCAGGTCCAGATACTCCCGGCACGCGTCCAGACCCAGCAGCGCCTGCGCCAGCTTGAAGGCCACCCCCGTGCCGCACAGGCGGCGGAAGGGATAGTCCCCCAGCAGCGGATTGAGCGCCGCGTCGGCGGGGCTGGCCTCCAGCCCCAGGCCGTGGTGGTCGGTCACGATCACACGCATGCCCAGACGCCGGGCCAGCCGCACCTCCTCGTGGTTGGTGATGCCCAGGTCCACCGTGACCAGCACGCGATGGTCTTTGGCCAGCTGCTCCACCGCCGCCATGTTCAGGCCGTAGCCCTCCTCCCGCAGCGGCGTATGGGGATCGGCCCTGAGGCCGAAGCGGCGCAGGGCCTGCGTCATCAGCGCGCAGGCGCAGATGCCGTCCACGTCGTAATCGCCGTAGACCGCCACAGCCAGCCCCTTCCGGCGCGCATCCGTCAGAATGTCCAGCGCCTCCGCCATGCCGTGCATGCGCAGGGGGTCGTGCAGCCGGTCCAGCGAGGGGTTCAGGAACGCGCCGGCCTGCGCCGCGTCGGTGATGCCGCGCGCGTACAAAAGCCGCGCCGTTACTCCCTCATAGGGGCGAAGCGCGGCCGCGGCGCGCCCGTCCAGCGGGCGCGCCTGACGTGGGATGAAACGAAGCAATGCGGCGCCTCCTTGCACGGGGATTCGCAGAGCGAAGGAATCAGGCCTTCTTTTCCTCGTGGTACTCCTGCTCGGTGTTGACGTTCCAGATGTTGTCCTTGGTTTTGACGCCGGATACGAGGTTGTCCACCGCCTCGAAGGACGTGGCCATGGAGTGGTCCATGTTGTTGTAGCGGTGCTGGCCGTTGCGGCCCACGCAGTAGAGATTTTCAAAGCCGCTTAGATAGGAGACGACCTTGTCCATCTCGTCATAGGTGTCAAAGTAGGCGGGATAGGCCTTCTTGACGCGCTCGCGGTGGCTCATGCGCACATGGTCCGGGCTGTCGATCACGCCCATGGTGCACAGCTCGCGGGCCGCCAGCGCGACGCATTCCTCCTCGCTCATGTTCCAGAAATCGTCGCCCTCGTTGCAGAAATACTCCAGCCCGATCCACACGGTGTGCTCCGGGTCCTCCACCAGATAGGGCGACCAGTTGTTGAAAATCTGGATGCGGCCCAGCTTCACATTGGTGTCCTGCACATAGATCCAGCAGTCGGGCACGATGTCGCCAAGCGTCTTGTGGTTCGTTTCGTTTTTGAGGTTCAGCCGGTCCACCAAAAGGCCCACGGTGACGAAATCGCGGTAGGGCAGGCCTGCGGCCACGCGCGCCACGTCCGCCGGCACGTCGTTCATGCCGGCCACCAGGTCTTTTACCGGCATGGAGGAGAAGAAGGCGTCCCCCTCCGCCGTGTGCTCGCCGCTTTCGTCGCGGTAGCGCAGGCTCCTGACGCGCCCGCCCTCCGTGGTCAGGCCCAGAACCTCCGCGCCGAGCAGAATCTTTCCGCCCATCTTCTCCACTTCGGCGGCCACGGTTTCCCACAGCTGGCCGGGGCCGTACTTGGGATAGCGGAACTCCTCGATCAGCGAGGTCTGGACATGCTTGCTGCGCTGCTCCCTGGAGACGAACACCTTGGAAAACATGTCCCTGAGGATGCCGAAGATGCTCAGTTCCTTGGTGCGCTGCTTGCCCCAGCTGGCGTCGATCTCGCGGGGGTGGCGTCCCCACAGCTTTTCGGTATAGCCCTCAAAGAACATGCCGTAGAGCTTTTTGCCAAAGCTGTTGATGTAGTAATTTTCCAGGTTGTCGTTGGGACGCTTGTGCAGCGTGGCGCAAAGGAAGCTCATGCCCACCTGCATGGTGGTGGCAAAACCCATGGTCTTGAGCGTCTCCATCTTAAGGCTGACGGGATAATCGAAAAAGTGCTTGCCGTAATAGATGCGGCTGACGCGGTTGCGCACCAGCATGACGCGGTCTTCCTTTTCGGGGTCCGGACCGCCGGCAGAGAGCGGAACGGGGCGGCCCAGCACCCTGTCGTCGAAGGAAGGCGCGCCCTGCAGGGGCATGATGTCCGCCCACCAGTCCATCACGCGCTGGTCCTTGCTGAAAAAGCGATGGCCGCCGATATCCATGCGGTTGCCCTGATAGCGCACCGTCCTGGAGATGCCGCCGATTTCGTGACTCTGTTCCAGAACCGTCACGTCATAGCCGTGCTTGAGCAGCTCGTACGCCGCCGTCAGTCCGGCGGGGCCGGCTCCGATAATCCATACTTTCTGCATTTCGTGGCTCCTGTGCTCTATGGCGCAATGCTTATGCGGAATGGCGGGTTTTCGCCTTTCCTGTCATCCAACAGTATATATCAGTTGACTGGGTTTTGCAAAGCCTATTTTCTTGGCGAAGCGCGCCCAAATTGGCGTCCGGCTCTTGACAGACCGCCTCCCGCGCGTGGTATGCTGGTGATAGATACCGGCCGCGCCCGCGCGGCTGTCCGGGGAGGAATACGCCTATGATAACCCGCAGGTTTCACGATCTCACACTTCCGCTTTTGGGCTTCGGCGCCATGCGCCTGCCGCTGCTTGCGGACGGCTCCGGCCGGGTGGACGAGGCCCGGACGCGCGACATGGTGGCATATGCCATGCAACATGGCCTGAACTACTTCGACACCGCCTATCCCTATCACGGGGGCGAATCCGAGCGCATCATGGGGCGCATCCTGGCGGATTACCCCCGCGAGAGCTACCTGCTGGCCACGAAGTTTCCCAGCCACGTGGCCGCCGCCGGGCGCACTCCCGCCTCCATCTTCGAAGAGCAGCTGGAGAAATGCGGGGTAAGCTGCTTCGATTTCTACCTGCTGCACAATGTGTGCGAAACCACAACCCCCACTTTCTGCGACCCGAAACTGGGCATCGTGGATTACCTGCTTGAGCAGCGCAGGCTGGGGCGCATCCGCTTCCTGGGCTTTTCCAGCCACGGGCAGATGGACAACCTGCGCGCCTTTCTGGACCTGTATGGCAAGGAGATGGCCTTCTGCCAGATCCAGCTGAACTATGTGGACTGGACGTTTCAAAAGGCAAAGGAAAAATACGAGCTGCTGACCTCGCTGGGCATCCCGGTGTGGGTGATGGAACCGGTGCGCGGAGGACGGCTGGCCCGTCTGGACGAGTCGGAGGCGGCGGCCCTGCGCGCCCTGAACCCGGACCTCAGCCCCGCGGCGTGGGCCCTGCGCTTCGTCAAGGACCTGCCCAACGTGCACATGGTGCTCAGCGGCATGTCCAATATGGAGCAGCTTCGGGAAAACATCGAAACCTTTTCCCATCCCCAGCCCCTGACCCCGGCCGAGCGGGAGGCGCTGCTGTCCCTGGCCGAGCGGATGAAGAATACCGTGCCCTGCACCGCCTGCCGCTACTGCGTGGACGGCTGCCCCGCCGGGCTGGATATCCCCATGCTGCTGGCGGCCTACAATGCGTTTCGCCTATCCGCCTCCGAAGCGGCCCGCGTCGAAGCGCTGCCCGCCGAAAGGCAGCCCTCGGCCTGCGTGGCCTGCGGCCGGTGCGTGAAGGCCTGTCCGCAGGGCATCGACGTGCCCGCGCACCTGAAGGCCTTTGCCGCGGAGCTGGCGCGCCGTTCCCGGTGAGGGCCCATGCGTCCCGTGTCCGGCGAAGCCTGCATATCCTGATCTTGTGCAAACGTGCCGTTTTTGGTATAATGATGAGACATTGCCGCATATACCGGCCATATCCATCCAAAGGAGGCGCCTTGCCTTGACCGCATGGCTGATTCGCCGCTTCATCCGGGAGGCGGACCGCGTCGACGACCCGGATGTCCGGGCCGCCTATGGTACCCTGGCCGCCGTGACGGGCATTGCCGTCAATTTGCTGCTATCCGCAGGCAAGTTTCTCATGGGGCTTTTGAGCGGGTCGCTGGCCATCATGGCCGATGCCGCCAACAACCTGTCCGACGCCGCCGGCAGCATCGTGACGCTGATCACCACGCGCCTGGCCCGCAAGCCCGTGGACCAGGAGCACCCCTTCGGCCATGGACGCATGGAGTACCTGGGTTCGCTGGCGGTGGGCGTGCTGATCCTGCTGATGGGATTGCAGCTTTTGCGCGACGGCCTGTCCTCCATTCTCAATCCTGAACCGCTCACCCTGTCGTGGGTGGTGGTCGCGACTCTGGCGGCATCCGTGCTGCTGAAGCTGTGGTTGTTCTTCTTCTACCGCAGGCTGGGCAACGCCGTTCATAACGGAACACTGCTGGCTGCCTCCAAGGACAGCCTGGGCGACGTGCTCTCTACCGGCGCGGTGCTGCTCAGCGTACTGGCCTATCTTGCTTTCAACTGGGCCATCGACGGCTGGATTGGCCTGCTGGTGGCGGCTGTGGTGCTGAAGGGGGGCTTCGACGTATGCCGCGATACGGTGGACAGCCTGCTGGGCGGCAAGCCGGACCCGGAAAAAATCCGCCAGATCCGCGAGCTGCTGCTGGCGCGAGACGGGATTCTGGGCATTCATGACCTGGTGCTTCATGACTATGGACCGGGCCGCTGCATCGCCTCGGTGCATGCGGAGGTCAGCGCAGATGCCAATATCGTGGCCATCCATGAGGTGATCGACGATGCCGAGCGCGAAATCGGCCAAAAGATGCACATGGCCATTTGCATCCACATGGACCCCATCGTCACTTCGGATGACAAGGTGAATCACGTCCACCAGCAGATGTCGGACTTTCTCAAAAATACCGATCCCTGCCTGAGCCTGCATGATTTTCGCATGGTGCCGGGCCAGGGGCATATCAACCTGATTTTCGACTGCGTCACCCCCGCCGGCTACAAGGGCCGCGACGAGCTGCTCAAGTCCCTTAACGCCTACGCACGCTCGCTGGACGACCGCTATCGCCTGGTGGTGCAGTTCGATACCGACTACACCTGACCAAATCCGTCCAGCTGCAACAAAACCGCCCTCCTTTGCGTTGTCTGGGCACCAACGTAAAGGAGGGTTTTTGTTATGAAGCGTTTGTTTCAGCGAACCGCGGCGCTGCTTTGCGCGGCGCTGCTGCTCGTTGCCTCCCCATCGGTCCATGCGGCCGGGGAAGACCCCTTTACCGTGCTGTTCATCGGCATGGACACTTCGGGAAAGGCCGGCCGCAGCGACGTGATGATGCTGGCGAGCATCGATCCCCAAGCGGGCCGCATCCGGCTGGTATCGTTCCTGCGCGACCTGTACGTCACCATCCCCGGGCACGGCAAGGACCGGCTCAACGCGGCCTACTTCTATGGCGGCGAGGAGCTGCTTCTCAAGACGCTGGAGGAGAACTTCGGCGTCAGTGCCGACCACACCCTGACGGCATATTTCCCCACGCTGGTAACGGCGGTGGACCTGCTGGGCGGCGTGGAGGCGGAGATCACCGAGTCCGAGCGTCGGCAGCTCAACAAAATTCTGGAGGATTATAACCGCCAGGTGGGCCTTGCGGCGGACGACAGCCTGCTGGAAACGGCGGGCGAGCACCTGCTCAACGGCCGGCAGGCCCTGAGCTACTGCCGCATCCGCAAAATCGACAGTGATTTTCAGCGCACCGGCCGCCAGCAGCAGCTCATCGAGAGCGCGGCGGAGAAGCTGATGCAGATGAAGCTTTTCGACCTGCTGAAGCTGGCCGTGACGCTGCTTGACGAGGTGGAAACCGACCTGACGCTGGCCGATCTGGCGGCGCTGGCCCCGCTGCTCGGGTGCGATACGCTGGACATCCAGGGCGCACACGTACCCTTCGACGGCGCCTATGTGGACGAAACCATCGACGGCATGATGGTCCTGACCCCGGACCTTCCCGCCAACCGCTCGCAGCTGAAGCGCTTTCTAGAGAGCGAGTAGGTGCCGCAGGGCCATCAGACCCGCGGAGGCTTCATGGGCCCCGACGTTGAACCGAAGGTGGGGAGGCGGCTCGCCATGCTTTCCATGGATGCAATGAATCAGGCGGTTTTCGACACGTTGGCGGCCCGCGCGTGATGCGCGGGCCGCCTTGCTTCTCCCTGCTGTTCAGGTCACGCACACCACGCGTCCCGGCACAAAATCTCCGGGGGCCAGCATGGTATTGATCAGCAGCAGCGCGCCGGGGGTCACGCCCAGCGACTGGGCGAGGGTGTAAAGGTTTTCGCCTGCGCCCATTACGTGGCTGTAGCTGCCGGTGGGGCACAGGCGGCGGCTGCCGGCAGGCGGTACGCAATAGCGCGTCCCGGCCTGGGGACTCGTGACGGACAGAGTGGGATTGGCCGCGCGCAGGGCCTGATAGGACACGTTATGGAGAAGCAGAAGGTCGGTAAAGGTCTGGCCGCGGCCGACGGTAGCGGCGGTGTAGCCCGCGGGGCAACAGAAAGCGCCGGGACAGGTGATCTGCGGCCGGCTGGGCAGGGAGGGCGTAGGCAGGCCTTCCGGTCCCGGACCGGGAGAAGCGGGCTGGTTGATATCTGGCAAAGCAGGCGTAGGCAATCCCTCCGGCCCCGGACCGGGGGAGGCGGGCTGATTTATGTCCGGCAAAGCGGGCGTGGGCAACGCCTCTGGCTCCGCTGCGGGGGTGGCAGGCTGGTTGAGCATCATGGTCAAGCGCTCCTTTCCGCATTGAGCGGTTCCGGCAGCGCCACATGGGCGCGCCTGTACCATCCTATGCCGCGGCCCGGCCGGTGTGCGGAGAATCTTTGCCCGGATTGCGGCGTGTGTGGCTTTTTTGGGCGAAACATGCTATAATCTAAACTTGGTACTCTGTGCACCTGTTGTGAAGGGAGGGAGCGGCATGCAGGCAGACGAACGGGTAAAACGGGTCAGGCGCGGGCTGCTGTGGCTGAGCGTGGCGGCGCTGGTGCTGGGCGCCCTGCCGCTGTACGCAATCTCCCTGTACAACCATCCCTACTATGACGATTACGGCTTTTCCGCTAAGGCGCATCAGGCCTGGCGCGACACGGGCAGCGTGGGCGCGGTGCTGCGCGCGGCCTGGGAGAGCGCGCTGGAAACGCGCCAGAGCTGGCAGGGCACCTATACGGGCACGCTGCTGAGCAATGTGCAGCCCGGCATTTTTTCCGAGCAGCTGTATTTCATCGGCACGTTTGTGCTGCTCACGGCATTTATCGCGTGCTTTTTGTACTTCTTTTCGGTGGTGATGGGCCGGCTGGGCATGGACCGCACGGGCCGCTGGACGCTGGGGTGCCTGGCGGTGACGCTGATGATCCAGTTCATGCCGGATGCGGGCGAGGCGTTTTTCTGGTTCAACGGCGGCATCGGCAACACCTTCATCTACTCGCTCATGGCGCTGGCCGCCGCGCTGATGGTGCGGCTGGCGGAGGCGAAGGGCCGCGCCGTGGGGCTGACGGCGGCGCTGTGCCTGCTGATGGTGCTTTTGGGCGGCGGCAGCTACGGCGGCGGGCTGCTGAGCGTGTGCATGCTGGCGGTGTGCCTTGTGTGGATGCTGCGCGTGCGGCATCCGCGGCGCCGGCGCTTTGCGGGGCTGGCGGTCCTGCTGCTCATCTGCTTTGCCTACAGCATGTCCGCGCCCGGCAACGCGGTGCGCGCCGGGGTGATCGGCTACCGGGCCCCGGCGGTCAAGGCGGTTTTGCAGGCCCTCTATTACGGGGTGGCGCAGATGAGCGCGTACCTGCGGCCTGCGCTGATCGCGGTCACGCTGGCGGCGCTGCCCGCGCTGTACGGGGCGGCGAAGAAAAGCCCGTGGCGCTTTTCGCATCCCTGGCTCGTACTGGGTTTGACGGGTGCGCTGTACTGCGCGCAGATGACCCCGCCGCTCTACGCCATCGCCTCCATCGGCGCGGGGCGCATTGTCAATACCTATTTCATCAGCTTTGTGGCGCTGTGGTTCCCGGCCGTGTACTATCTGGCGGGCTTTGCGGCGCGGCGGCTTGAGGCGGCCGGCCGCGGGCAGCTCATCCGCCCGCTGACGGCGCGCGGCTACGGCGCGCTGCTGGCGGTCAGCCTGTGCCTGCTGGGGATGGGCTGTCTGGCGTGCAGGCCCGCGGGCGAGGCGCTCTACGGCGTGCAGAACCTAAGCGGCCCCAGTGCCGCCCTCTCGATCCTCAGCGGTGAGGCCGCGAGGTACGACGCGGAAATGACCCTGCGCGAAGAGGCGTTGAACGACCCCACGCAGCCGGTGGTCACGCTCTCCCCGCTCACCGCCGTGCCGGATGTGTTCATGGACGACCTGATCGTGCCGGGCGCGGAATACGACGTGCGGCCCTCTCTGGCGGCCTATTACGGCAAGGAGGCCATCCTGATCGCGGGAGAGGAGGAAAACGCTGATGAATAAACAGCTTTCCATCCGCCTGATCGCGTGCCTGTGCGTGTGCGCCCTCGTTTTCAGCCTGCTCCCGCTCTACGCGCTGGCCATGTACAACCACCCGTTCTACGACGATTTCGGCTTTTCCGTGCGCATTCACCGGGTATGGACCGATACCGGCAGCGTGGCGGAGGCGGTGCGCGAGGCGTGGCGCAACATGCTCAGCACCCGCCAGACATGGCAGGGCAACTATACCGCCACCTTCCTCAGCGGCATCCAGCCGGGGGTGTTTGATGAGGATCTGTATTTCCTGACGACCTGCATTCTGCTCACGTCGCTGATTGCCGGCTGCGCGGCGCTGATCGCCGCGGCGCTTCGCAGGCTGCTGAATGCGGACTGGGCCGCGGTTGCGCTGATTGCATCGCTGCTTCTGTTCCTGATCGTACAGATGACCCCTGCCGTGGATGAAGCCTACTTCTGGTTTAACGGCGGCATCGGCTACACCTTCAATTATGCGCTTTTGGCGCTGGCCGGATCGCTGGCCATCCGCCTGTGGCGATGCGGAACGAAGCGGCGGGCGGCCCTGCATGTGGCGGTTTTGGCCGCGCTGCTGGTCCTGCTGGGCGGCGGCAGCTACACAAGCGGCCTGTTTGCGCTGGTGGGCTTTGGGTTTGTCGCCCTTATGGCGTTTCTGGGAAAATCCCGGTGGCGCTGGTGCTATGCGGGGCTTGTGCTGCTGTACGCGGCATGCCTTGTGTACAGCATGACCGCGCCCGGCAATCTGGTGCGCGCCGAAACGCTCAGCGGCGGACTCAGCGCGCCCATGGCGATTGCGCAATCCTTTTACTTTGGCCTTGCGCTGATGGGAGACTGGCTTTCGGTTCCGCTGTGCGTCGTGTGCGCCGTCTGTGCCTTTGTGCTGATTCCCTCCCTGCGCGAATCCCGGTACGCTTTCCGCTATCCCGTTGTGGTAACGCTGCTGTGCGTATGCATCTTCTGCACGCAGCTTACGCCCACGCTGTTTACGGGAAATTATCTGGGCGACGGGCGCACGGTGAACACCTACTTCTACAGCTATGTGCTCATGGCGGCTTTCCTGTCCGTGTACTGGGCCGGATGGGCCCTGAAACGGCTGGGAGCACGTGCCGGGGCCATGGTGGGTGGGCACAGGGGCGTTCGCCTGGGGGCTGCGCTTGCCGCCGCGCTGATCCTGATGGGCGGACTGATTGGCTACAGGCCCTATGGAGGCGAGGAGGTGGGGCTGACCCAGCTGGCCGGCGGATCGGCCCTGCGCTCGCTCCTGAACGGCGAAGCGGCGGCCTATGACGCAGCCATGGACGCACGCGACGCCGCCATGAACGACCCGGAAAACACCCGGCCCGTGCTCACGCCTGTGGAAAACGTGCCTGACGCCTTTATGGGCGACGCGCTGAACGCGGACAACCTCGATTATGTGCTCAGCCTGTACGCGGAGTATTATGAAAAGCAGCAGGTCACGGCTGCGGAGGGGGAATAGCATGCTCTTGGAAGGAAAGAACGCGCTGATTACCGGCGCGGCGCGCGGCATCGGCGCGGCGATGGCGGAGGTGTTCGCCCGCGAGGGGGCCAACGTGTGGGCCTTTGCCCGCACGCCGGACGCGCGCTTTGAGGCGCGTCTGGCCATGGCCGCCGGAAAGTACGGCGTATGGATCAAGCCCGTCTACTGCGAGCTGACCGACACGGCGGCTCTCAAGGAGGCGTTCCGCCAGGTGATGGCGGACAAACAGCCCCTTAACGTGCTGGTCAACAACGCCGGCATCATGGGCGAGGACCGCATGTTTCAGATGACCGGCGAGGAGGACATGCGCCGCATCATGGACGTGAACTTCTTCGCCATGGTGGAGGTCAGCCGTCTGGCCACGCGCCTCATGGCGCGAAACAAATGCGGCGCGGTGGTCAACATCGCCAGCGTCGCCGGCATTGAGGGCGACAGCCGCCTGGACTACTCCGCCTCCAAGGCGGCGGTGATCGCCGCCACGAAGAAGATGGCGCGCGAGCTGATCAGCGTGGGCATCCGCGTAAACGCCCTGGCCCCCGGATTTACCGACACGGATCTGGTGAGCGGGCTGAGCGAAAAGGTGACGCAGGAGCAGCTGGGCCGCATCCTCATGCACCGCAAGGCCCGGCCCGAGGAGATCGCGGACGTGGCGGCCTTCCTGGCCAGCGACAGGGCCAGCTACGTGACCGGCCAGGTCTGGCGGGTGGACGGCGGCATGCTGTGAGCCGGCATCCCCGCAGAAAACAACGACCCCATCATCAGAGAGGAGCGATTCACATGACGAATCTGGAAAAGTACGTAAAGGCGTTTTCCGAGGCGCTGGAGGTGCCCGAAAGCGACGTGCCCGCCCTCAAATACGGCGAGAGCGACCAGTGGGACAGCGTGGGCCACATGACCCTCATCGCCGCGCTGGAGGACGCGTTCGACATCATGGTGGACATGGACGACATCATCGACCTGAGCTCGTTTGAGAAGGGGAAGGAGATTCTGCGCAAGTATGATGTGGAGATTTGACCGCTTCGGCGACGCCGCGGCGCTGCTTGACGAGCACGGCCAGAGCCTGACCTACGCGCAGCTTGCGCGCGAGGGCGAGGCGCTGTGCGGGGCCATCGGCGGGCGCTGCCTGTGCTTTAACCTGTGCGGCAACACCATCGGCAGCGCCGTGGGCTACGCGGGCATGGTCGAGGGCGGCGTGACGCCCGCGCTGCTGGCGGCTTCCATCGACCGGGAGCTGTTTCAGGCGCTGTACGAGGCGTATCACCCGGCGTACCTGTGGGCGCCGGAGGGCTTTGACTGGGAAGCGTGCGAAAGCGTGTACGAGCGCTTCGGCTACCGCCTGCTCAAAACGCCCTTTGGCACGGAGACGAAGCTGCACGAGGACCTCGCGCTGCTTCTGACCACCAGCGGCTCCACCGGCAGCCCCAAGTTTGTGCGCCAGAGCTACGCAAACATCCGGGCCAACACCGAAAGCATCGTGGAATACCTCGCGCTGACCGCGCAGGAGAAGCCCATCACGACGCTCCCCATGAACTACACCTACGGGCTGAGCATCCTCAACACCCACCTCTGGGTGGGCGCGACCGTGCTGTTGACCGAGAAGGGCATCGCGCAGCGCGACTTCTGGACCTTCTTCAGGGAGGCGGGGGCCACCAGCATGGGCGGCGTGCCCTACACCTACGAGATGCTCGACCGCATGCGCTTCACCCGCATGGACCTGCCCACTTTGCGCACGCTCACCCAGGCGGGCGGCAAGCTCCTGCCCGACCTGCACCGCCGATTTGCCCAGTGGTGCAGGGACACGGGGCGCAGGTTCGTCGTCATGTATGGGCAGTGTGAGGCCACGGCCCGCATGGCCTACCTGCCCTGGGAGATGAGTCTGGACAAGGTGGGCGCCATGGGCGTGGCCATCCCCGGCGGGCGCTTTGAGCTCGTGGGCGTGGATGGCGAAATCATCACCGAGCCGCACGTGACGGGCGAGCTTCGCTACTACGGCGAGAACGTGACGCTGGGATACGCCCAGTGCGGGGCCGATCTTGCCAAGGGCGACGAGCGCGGCGGCGTGCTGGACACCGGCGACATGGCGCAGATGGACGAGGACGGCTGCTACACGGTCGTTGGCCGCAAGAAGCGGTTTTTGAAGATGTACGGCAACCGCGTCAACCTCGACGAGACCGAGCGCATGCTCAAGGCGGCGTTCCCGGATGCGGAATGCGCCTGCGCGGGCCGGGACGACCACCTGATGATCTTCTCCACCGGCGCGGACGCCCTGCCCGCCATGCGCGCCTGGCTGTCGGAAAAGACGGGGCTGAACCAGAGCGGCTTCCATACGATGCACCTGGACGCCATCCCCAAGAACGACGCGGGCAAAACCCTCTACCGGGAGCTGGAGAAATACCATGTATGACGTCAACGAACTGCCCGCCCTGCCCGTCTACGAATGGGGCCGGGCGAAAAAGCGGGCCTTTCTGGACAAAGAGCTTACGGACCTGACGGACTGGCACGCCGCGCGCTGCCCCGAATATGCGCGCATGCGGGACGCCTGGCCCGCGCGCGGGGAGGGCTTTGAGGCGCTGCCCTTTCTGCCGGTGCGGCTGTTCAAGGAGCTTACGCTCAAAAGCGTGCCCGACGAAGCCCTCCACCGCACCATGACCTCGTCGGGCACCACGGGCCAGCAGGTGAGCCGCATCTACCTCGACCGGGAGACCAGCGCCCTGCAAAGCAAGGTCTTAAGCCGCATCATGGGCGAGTTTCTGGGCAAGCAGCGCCTGCCCATGATCATCCTGGACACCAGCGCCGTCGTCAAGAACCGCGCCATGTTCTCGGCGCGGGGCGCGGGCATTCTGGGTTTCAGCATGTTCGCGCGCGACAGGGTGTTCGCGCTGGACGAGCACATGGAGCTGGACAGGGAGGGGCTGGAGGCGTTCCTTGAGAAGCATGGGGGAGAGGACATCTTCCTCTTCGGCTTCACGTTCATGATCTGGCAGCACTTCGTGGCCAGGCTGCGGGAGACGGGCTACCATCCGGATCTCAGCCGCGGGGTGCTGGTGCACGGCGGCGGATGGAAGAAGCTGGCGGACCAGCAGATTTCCACCGGGCGCTTCAAGCGGGAACTGCGGGAGACCTGCGGCCTCACCCGCGTGCACAACTACTACGGCATGGTCGAGCAGACCGGCACCATCTACATGGAATGCGAGCACGGCCACCTGCACGCGCCCGTGTGGTCGGACGTGACCATCCGGCGGGCAGGGGACTTCTCCGTGGCCGATGTGGGGGAGACGGGGCTGATTCAGGTATCCAGCGTGCTGCCGCGCAGCTATCCGGGCCATGTGCTCCTCACCGAGGACGAGGGGCGAATCCTCGGCGAGGACGACTGCCCCTGCGGCCGCAAGGGCAAGTACTTTGAAATTCTGGGGCGCGTCAAGCGCGCCGAGGTGCGGGGGTGCAGCGATACCTATGAGCAGAAATGAGCCCTATACCCGCCTGTGCGGCGGGGACTGGCAGAGCGCCCGGCCCCTCGCGCCCTTTGACGGCGGCGTGATGGCCTTTCTTTCCGACCTGGGCGCGGCCCTCATCGCCGGCCGGGAGGCGCGCGCCTACCCGGACGTGGTGGCCTTCGGCTTCTTCTGCCGGCGCGCGAATCTGGAGGCGCTGGCGCGGGAATACGAGGGCGCGGTTTCGGACCGGCTGGGGCGCGGGATTTCGTTTCACATCGCGCCCAGCAACGTGCCGGTCAACTTCGCCTATTCGCTGGTGGCGGGGCTGCTGGCGGGCAACGCCTGCGTGGTCAAGGCTTCCAGCCGGGATTTTCCGCAGACGCGCATCATCTGCCGCGTGATGGACGCGCTGCTTCGCGGCGCGCACGCGGCGCTGGCAAACCATGCGTGCGTGGTCATCTATCCGCGCGACCGTCAGGACGTGACGGAGATGCTGAGCGCCCAGTGCGACGCGCGCATCATCTGGGGCGGCGACGAGACGGTGCGCCGCGTGCGCATGGCGCCGCTCGCGCCCCGCGCGGTGGAGGTCGCCTTCCCCGACCGCTACAGCCTGCTGGCCGTGGACGCAAAGAGCGTGCTGGCCATGGACGATCAGGCGCTGGCCGCCGCGGCGCGCGGGTTTTACAACGACACGTATCTCACCGACCAGAACGCCTGCACCTCGCCCCGGCTGGTGTACTGGCTGGGCGGGCGGGATGCGGTGACGCAGGCGCAGGCGCGTTTCTGGGAGGCCGTGCGCGCGTATGCCGCGCCGCGCTATCCCATCGAGCCGGTGGTGGCGGTGGACAAGCTGACCGCGGCCTTCCGCGCGGCCGCCGCGCTGCCGGGCGCGGCCATTGCGCCCATGCCGGACAACACCGTGGTGCGCGTTCGGGTGAGCGCGCTCACCCCGGACATCGACGGGCACCGCTGCGCGGGCGGCTTCTTTGTGGAGTACGCCGCCGAAACGCTGGACGGCCTGATTCCGGTGGTGAAGCGCAAGTACCAGACGCTCAGCTACCTGGGGCTGGAGCCGGAGGCGCTTCGCCGCTTCGTGCGCGAAAACGCCCTGTGGGGCGTGGACCGCATCGCGCCCGTGGGGCACACCATGGACTTCGCCCTTACCTGGGACGGCTACGACCTCATCCGCACGCTCAGCCGCCGCATATCCGCCATCTGACGAAACGAGGTGCCTTTATGGCCAAACCGCTGCTTTCCTTTGTGATTCCCTGCTACCGCTCCGCGCACACCATCGGCGCGGTGGTCGGGGAGCTGAACGACACGCTCGCCGCCCGCGCGGACGAGTACGACCATGAGATCATCCTGGTCAACGACGGCAGCCCCGACGACACCGCCGACGCCATCCGCCAGCTGTGCGAGCGGGACCCCGCCATCGTGTTTGTGGACCTGTCGCGCAACTTCGGCCAGCACAGCGCGGTGATGGCGGGCTTTCATCAGGTGCGGGGCGATATCGTGATCTGTCTGGACGACGACGGACAGACCCCCGCCTGCGAATGCTTCAAGCTCATCGACAAGGTGGCCGAGGGGTACGACATCGTCTTTGCCCAGTACCCCAGACGCAGGCAAAGCGCGCTTCGCAACCTGGGCAGCCGCTTCAACGCCGCCTGCAACCACTACTTCTTCGGCCAGCCCAAGGAGCTGACCGTCAACAGCTACTACGCCTGCCGCCGCTTCGTGGTGGATACCGCGCTCCAGTATCCCAACCCCTTCCCCTATGTGACGGGCCTTCTGTTCCAGAGCGTGAGCCGCTATGCCAACGTGCCCGTGGAGCACCGCGCCCGCGCGGAGGGCCGCAGCGGCTACAACCTCAAAAAGCTGATGGCCCTGTGGCTCAACGGCGTGACGGCCTTTTCCATCAAGCCCCTGCGCTTTGCCAGCTACGCCGGCTGGTTCACGGCGGCGGCGGGCGCGGTGTTCGCGCTGGCGACGGTGATTCGCAAGCTGGTGAATCCCGACATCCCCGCCGGCTGGGCCAGCACGATTTCCGTGCTGCTGCTGCTGGGCGGCATGATCATCGCGCTGATCGGCGTGGTAGGGGAGTACATCGGCCGCATCTATCTGAGCATCAACCGTTCGCCGCAGTTCGTGGTGCGCAGCGTGACGCGCGGGGCGGCGGAGGGAATCCATCAGCCAGAGGAAAGGGAGATGAACGCGGATGAAGACCACGCATGCGGTCTGGGAGCGTGAAAACCTGGGCGTGGACGCCTACGAGATCGCGCTGGACGCATCCGACACCCCGGACATGCTCCGTCAGGAGGAGGCGCGCATCATCGCGGCGGGCGCGGAATATATCGTGGCAAAAACCCCGGTGGACTGCCCCGCGCTGCTGTTTTCGATGCAGGCCCTGGGCTATACGTTTGTGGAGACGGTCTTTCATGTGATGATCCGGCGGGACGAGTACCACATGCCGGCTTCCATCGCCCGCTTCGACCGGGGCCTTCGCGTGGCGGAGCGCAGGGAGGAGGCCGACCGCGAGCGCATCTACGCGCTGATCCGCCGGGGCGTGTTCAAAAGCGACCGCGTGAGCATCGACCCCGCCTTCGGCCGCGCAAAGGGCGGCAACCGCTACGCCAACTGGCTGCGCAGCATGCTGGCGCGCGGCGGCTTTCTCTACGAGGTGCTCTCCGGCGACAAGCCCATCGGCTTTTTCGTCATCTGCCGCAAGGATGAAACCACGGTCGATCCCGTGCTCATGGGCATGTACGACGAGGAGGGCGACCGCGGCATGGGCGCGCTGCTTCACAAAAAGACGCTGGATACCTGCTTTACGCACGACTGCAAGCGCCTGACCTCCACCATCGTCAGCAACAACGCCAAGGTTCTGCGCGTGTACGTCAACGCCGGAGCGACCATCACCGACACCCTGTACACCTACGTCAAGCACGTGAAATGAGCAAAACGTCTGGAGGAGGCCTGAGATGAGCACGTTGGTGGTGTTGGCAAGCGTCTTTGCCCTTGCGGGAGGCGGAGCGCTGCTGCTGCGCAGGCGGCTGGAGGAGGCCCTGCCCCTTTCGGTCGCGCTGATTGTGGGCGTGCAATACGCCTTTGGGCTCTTCGGCTGGCTCAGCGCGGGCTTCTATGCCGCGCTGGCGCTCTGCGCGCTTGCTCTGGTGCTGGCGGCGGCGCGGCTGCTTCGCGGCGGGCTGGGAGACCTGCGCCGCTTCCTGCTCACGCCGGGCGCTGTGGTGATGCTCGCGGCGTTTGTGTGGGTGCTTCTTTCCTTCCGCGCCCACATGCTCTATGAGCCGGACGAGTTTTCCCACTGGGGCACGGTCCTGCGCAACATGATGTACTTTGACGCCATTCCCGCGGGGGTGAAGGAGGCCAATATCACCTATACGGATTATCCGCCCGCCACCACGCTGTTTGCGTATTTCTGGACGCGGCTTTCCGGCGGCTTTAACGAGGGCGATCCGCAGCGCGCCATGAACATCATGATCCTTGCCTTCCTGCTGCCCGCCATGCGCGCCCAGCGCTGGAAGCGCTGGGGAAGCGCGCTGTGCATGGCCTGCGCGCTGTTTGTGCTCCCCACGCTGTTTAACAGCGGCGCCTACTATACCATCTACGCGGACGTGGCGCTGGGATGCGTGTTTTTCCACGCCCTGTATGCCTGGTTCTTTACGCCGCGCGACCGGGGCGGCGTGCTGCTGACGGGCGGTTCGCTCTTCCTGCTTCCGCTCATCAAGGAGGCAGGATGGGGCCTTTGCCTGATCGCGCTGGCGGTCATGGCGGCGGACCTCGTCGGGGAGCGGCGCAGGGCGGGCCCGCGGCATGGGCGGGCCTTCGGAGCCCTGGCCGCGGCGGCGATGGCGGGCGGGCTGTCCTGGAAAGCCTTTCTGGCCGTGCATCAGACCCGGAGGGTCTGGACCCTGTCGGCAGGCTTTACGGAGATTCTGGATGTGCTGCTGGGAAGCGCGCCGTCGCACCGCATGCGCACGGTGGAGAATTTTTTCCTCAGCCTGACGGATGCGGAGCTCTTTGGGCAGGGCGGGGTCCTACGGCTGAGCCTGCTGCTATGGCTGCTGCTTCTGGGCGCGCTGGCGGCGCTGGCGCTGAGCCGGGCCGGCGAGCCCAACAGGACGCGCTGGCGCCGCATGGCGCTATGGCTGCTGGCCGGTCTGGGCGCATACCTGCTGTCGCTGCTCTACACCTTCCTGTTTCTGTTCAGGAACTACGAAGGGGAGAGCCTGTTCTCCTTCGCAAGGTATCTTTCCAGCTACCTGATCGCGCTCGCGGGCCTGAGCCTGGCGCTGGCATCGGAAACGCTGGGGCCGGTCCTGCGCCGCAGCGGGCAGAGCGTGGAGCTGCTGGCGCTGGCGGCGGTGATGCTTGTGGCAAACCCCGGCACATTGCTGGAAAGGGCGGTAATCACCCGAGAGTGGGACGAGGCGGTCTACGAAAGCCGCATGAGCACCGCCGCTCCGCCTCAAATTGCCCAGACGCTGGATGCGCAGACGGACCGGGTGTATCTGGTATCGCAGAACGACGAGGGGCACCGCTATTTCCTCCGGGCGTTTGAATGGGTTCCGCAGCGCCTGCAGGCCCGCGCGGACGGCTGGTGGCTGATGCCCGGCGAGCAGGCTGTGGAGCAGACGGGAGACTGGTATGCCCAGACGTTCTCCACCGTAAAGACGCCGCAGGAATGGGCGGACGAGCTGATAGAAGGGGGTTACACCCATGTCTATCTGGACCGGATCGACCCGGCGTTTGCGGCGGCTTATGCGGAGCTTTTCCAAAGCCCCGAAGAGATCGAAGCGGACACGCTGTTTAAGGTGGCGGTCAGGGATGGCGGGGTAACGCTGGTGCGCGCGGACGGGCAATAGAGCCGCCGGATACCGGTCAGGTATCCCGCTTCATGGAGGGACGGCACGATGCCGACCCTAATCGCCGGCGGGTGCATTTCGCCGCAAAAGGGGCCGGCGCGCAAGCGCCGCCCGTGGGGCGCCTGCCTGCCGGCCCCGAAGGCATATGGGTTTGCCGAAAACGGGCGCCGGGAATGGGCGCGCGGAAGCGGCGCCGTATATTTCTTTCATCCGGTATCGGCGGCGGGCCTCCGGGCCCTCAGACCCGCCGGGCGCGAGGCAAACATCCGACAACTGCGGCGGAGGGAAAAGGCATGAGCAGTCTCATGATGACGGGAATCCTGCTGGGCGGCGCGGGCGCGCTGGCGGTAGTGCTCAGGCGGCGAATCGAGGAGTGGATCGCCTTTGCCGCGCTTATGGCCGGTGTGCTGCTGGCGGGTTTTGCCATGGCGGATGCGCTGACGCTGGGCTATGCGGTGGTCAAATACGCAGGGCTCGCCGCGCTGGCGTTCACCGTGGGCGCTGCCCTGTGGAAGCGCGAGTACCGGGCGCTGCTCCTGACTCCGGGTGCGCTGGCCTTCTTGGCGATGATGGCCATTGTATGGTTTGGCCATCGCGGACGCCTGTTTACCGGCTGGGACGACTTTACCCATTGGGGACTGGCGGTGAAAAGCGCCTTTCAGGAGGGCCGCCTGGCCCAGCTGACGGCAGACAGCACGCTGCTCTACCCCGATTATCCGCCCCTGACCACGCTGTTCGCCTGCTTTTGGATCAGCCTCAGCGGCGGCTTCAACGAAGGCGATGCGCTCAGGGCGGTCAACCTGATGCTGATGGTCTGCTTTCTGCCGGCGTTTCACAACCTGCGCTGGCGGGACTGGAAGCAGCTGATTCCCATGCTGCTGGCGTGCCTTCTGGTGCCTGTGGTCTTCAGGAGCGACGTATACCAGAACCTGTCGGTGGACGGTGTGCTGGCCGGCCTGATGATTTATGCGCTGAGCCTGTGGCTGACCGCGCCGGGGGCGCGGGGCAACGGGCTGGCCGTGTGCGGGGTCATGGCGGCGCTGCCGCTGGTCAAGGATTCCGGGCTGGCGCTGGGCGCGATCGTGCTGGCTGTGCTGGCGGTGGACGTGGTGAAATACCGCCGCCGGGAAAGGGCGCGCGGCATATGGACCCTGGCGGCCGGGACAGCCTGCCTGGCGGCGGGAAAGCTGTCATGGAGCCTGTTCCTGGACGCGCACGGCGTCGGGGCGACGTGGGAGTATGGGGCGCTGACCCTGTCCTCCGTGGCAGAATGGCTTACAGGCAGCGGCCCGCTGTACCGGCAGCGCGCCCTGGAAACCTTCTTCCTGTCGCTGTGCCGGCCTGAGGTGATGGGAGAGGGAAATGTGCTGCACCTGTCCTTCATCATGTGGATGGCCCTGTTTGCCGCCGTGGCCTGCTGGATTGGCAGGCGCGGCAGAGCGGAGGAGCAGGCCGCGCGCTGTGCCTCCGTGCTGGCCGTATTGTGGGTAGGGTGCCTCCTCTATGCGGTTTCCATGCTGGTGGTGTACGCTTTCTCCTTTGAGCCCAACGAGGCGGCGGCACTCAGCTCCTTTGACCGCTATATGTCAACGTACATGACGGTGCTGCTGGGAATGACGGGCGTGCTGCTGCTGGACCTTTCCGGCCGCCTGTTCCCGGGGCGGCGCAACGCGGCGCTGGCCGCGCTGGCGGCGGTGCTGCTGGTGGCGAATCCGGAGCCGCTGATGCAGCTGACGGCGGCGTCGTCCCGGCCCGTTCGGGAGTCGCAGGAACTGCGGGCGGATATTCAGCCCCCGCAATACATCCTGGACTGGCTGGCGGACCGGGAGGGATGCCGGGTGGCGTTTGTGGGGCAGGAAACCAGCGGAGTGCCCTATTATGCCTGCCGGTACGCCTTTTCTCCCATCCGGATGGGATATGTGGGCAGCTGGAGCATTTACGGCACGCAGGAAAGCGCCGATGCATACCGCAGCGTGGGCGACGCGCTGTGCGTGCCGCCGCTGAACTGGCGTGACGGGCTTGTCAGCGGAGGATTTACGCATGTGTACCTGCACAGCATCAACGAAAGCTTTGCGCGGGAATATGGGAGCCTGTTTGAAAATCCGGAGGACATCGCTCCCAAGACCCTCTACAGCATTGCGCTGGACGCCGAGGGACAGTGGCTGTGCCTGCAAAAGGCGCTTTAGCGCCCCCAGGCTGCTGACAAAGTGCGGGGTGCAGGGGGATCATCCCCCTGCCGGGGTTTGGGGCAGAGCCCCAAAGCCTTATGCCGCAGCATTTTTCGTGAGCGTTGCGAGCGTCCGAAGGACGCAAGAAACGCGGCTCTTTCCAAAACCATAGGTTTTTCAACGGTCTGAAGGCGCTTTAGCGCCCCGATGAAACGCACGCCGGTTCAGGGAGGGAAGATACGATGCTGACCTACATCACCAACGAGTGCATGCCGCTGGAAAAGATGCTGGCGCGGGTGCAGAAGCACCACCCCGGCGACGGCTGCCTGCTGGTCAAAAAGGCCTACGAGTTTGCCGAAAACGCGCACCGGGGACAGGTGCGCAAGAGCGGCGAGCCGTATTTCATTCACCCGGTGTCGGTGGCGAGCATCCTGACCGACCTGATGATCGACGCGCCGACCATCGCGGCGGGCTTTCTGCACGACACGGTGGAGGACTGCAAGGACATCACCCTGGACACCATCCGCACGGAGTTCGGGGACGAAGTCGCCCAGCTGGTGGACGGCGTGACCAAGCTGGACAAGCTGGACTTCACCAACCGCGAGGAGCAGAAGGCCGAAAGCCTGCGCAAGATGATCCTGGCCATGAGCAAGGACATCCGCGTGGTCATCATCAAGCTGGCGGACCGCCTGCACAACATGCGCACCCTGCGCTTCCAGCCCGAGGAGCGGCAGAAGGCCATCGCCCACGAGACGCTGGACATCTACGCCCCCCTGGCGCACCGCCTGGGCATGAACTCCATCAAATCCGAGCTGGAGGACCTCAGCTTCAAGTACATCGACCCCGACGCCTTTCACGACATCGCCCAGAAGGTGGGCCTCAGACGCACCGAGCGCGAGGAAAACATCCGCATGGTCATCTCCGAGCTGTCCGAAAAGCTCGACGCGCAGCACATCCGCTACGAGATGGACGGCCGTCCCAAGCACCTGTATTCCATCTACAAGAAGATGAAGGGCCAGGGCAAGACCTTCGACCAGATCTACGACCTGATCGCCGTGCGCGTGCTGGTGGATACCGTGCAGGACTGCTACACGGTGCTGGGCATCGTCCACACGCTGTGGAACCAGATCCCCGGCCGCTTCAAGGACTACATCAGCGTGCCCAAGGGCAACATGTACCAGAGCCTGCACACCACCGTGATCGGCGGGCGCAAGATGCCCTTCCCCTTTGAGATCCAGATCCGCACCTGGGAGATGCACCGCGTGGCCGAGTTCGGCGTGGCGGCGCACTGGCGCTACAAGGAGGGCGGCGCGGGCGGCGGGGACCTTGACAACAAGCTCTACTGGCTGCGGCAGATCCTCGACTGGCAGGGCGATACGCGCGACAGTCAGGAGTTCATCGACTCGCTGAAAACCGACCTGTTCAGCGAGGAGGTGCTGCTCTTCACCCCCAAGGGCGATATCGTGAGCATGCAGCGCGGCGCCACGCCCATCGACTTCGCCTACCGCATCCACTCCGGCGTGGGCAACCACTGCGTGGGCGCGAAGGTCAACGGCCGCATCGTGCCGCTGGAGACCGAGCTGGAGACGGGCGACCGGGTGGAGATCATCACCGCGCCCTCCTCCAAGGGCCCCAGCACCGACTGGCTGCGCGTGGTCAAAACCCAGCAGGCCAAGGCCAAGATCCGCCAGTTCCTCAAGCGCGAGCTGCGCGGCGAAAACGTCATCAAGGGCCGCGACATGCTGGA
>UQEF01000032.1 GCA_900540045.1 uncultured Eubacteriales bacterium
TCAACTTTGCGCTGGCGATCATCCCCCTGCTGCTGGTCATGCTGATCACCGGGACGGCGTTCACTCCGGCGCTACTGCTGCTCATTTTCGACATGCTGTGCCTGCTGGGCTTCGTAACAGGCATGAGCCTGCTGCTAACCACCGCCATGACCTTCTTTCAGGACACGCAATTCCTCTGGGGCGTAGTCAGCATGATGTGGATGTATCTGACGCCGCTGTTCTATCCCGAGAGCATCATCCCGACACAGTTCCTGACGATCTACCACATGAATCCCATGTACCAGTACATCACGTTTGCCCGTATCTGCATCATCGATGGCGTGTCTCCTGAACCGATGGCCTATCTGTGGTGCATCCTTTCTTCGGTGGTGGTGCTGGGGCTGGGGATTCTGACGTTCAAGCGGCATCAGGACAAGTTTGTGCTGTATCTGTGAGGTGAAGCGGATGGAAACGATGATTGAGGTCAGGGATGTGTCCATGCGCTTTCGCATGGCCAACGACCGCATCAGCAGTATCAAGGAATACGCCATTGCCCGGCTGCGCGGGAAGCTGAAATACAACGAGTTCGAGGCCCTCAAGCATGTGAGCTTCGACGTCAAGCGCGGAGAGGTCATGGGGCTGATCGGGCACAACGGCGCGGGCAAGAGCACGCTGCTCAAGGTGATTTCCGGCATTTTGAAGCCCACGGAGGGCAGCGTGATTGTGCGCGGAAATGTCGCGCCGATGCTGGAGCTGGGCAGTGGCTTTGATTTTGATATGACTGGCAGGGAAAACATCTTCTTGAACGGCGCGATTCTGGGCTATTCCGAGGAGTTTCTCAAGAGCAAGTACGAGGAGATCGTGGCTTTTTCGGAGATTGGGCCGTTCATTGACATGCCGCTGCGCAACTATTCGTCAGGCATGGTAGCGAGGCTTGCGTTTTCGGTGGCGACGGTGGTGGTACCGGAGGTGCTGATCGTGGACGAGGTACTCGCGGTAGGCGATGCGGAGTTTCAGGAGAAGAGCCGAAAACGGATGATGGAACTGATGAGCGGGGGGACGACGGTGCTGTTTGTGAGCCATAGCATGGATCAAATACGACAGATGTGCAATCGTGTCGTGTGGCTGGAACGCGGCTCGGTGAGGATGTTCGATACGACACAGCTGGCCTGTGACGCTTACGAAAACGGTTAAACAGTTGAGGAGGGTACAGGCTTTGCAGGAATATCAACGCTGGCTGGAAAAAGCAGCCTCAAATGAAGAAATCTTTCAAGAACTTAAAGCGATTGCCGGCCATACTGAAGAAATCAGGGATCGCTTCTACCGGGAATTGGAATTCGGCACAGGTGGATTGAGGGGCGTACTCGGCGCAGGCACAAACCGCATGAATGTGTATACCGTCGGCAAGGCGACACAAGGACTGAGCCATTATCTGAAGCGCACTTTTGCTACCCCGTCCGTAGCTATTGCCTATGACAGCAGAATTCATTCGGATCTGTTTGCCGTAACGGCAGCGACAATTTTTGCTGCCAATGGGATTGCTGTTCATCTGTATCCCCGACTGATGCCTACGCCGGCACTCTCCTTTGCCGTACGCGATCTGAAGTGTAGTGGGGGCGTCGTGATTACAGCCAGCCATAATCCTGCGAAATACAACGGCTACAAGGTCTATGGTCCGGACGGGTGCCAAATTACGACGCAGGCAGCAAAGGAAATCCAGAAAGAGATTGACGCCGTTGATCCGTTTGAAGATGTGCGTCGAATGGATTTTGGCACCGCTGTCGCGCGGGGACAGATCATCAATATCGATGAGGATATGATCAACCGTTATCTGGCAGCTGTTGGAACAACTTCTGTCCTGCCCGAAGGCATTGATCAGAGCTTCTCTATTGTGTATACGCCGCTTAACGGCACGGGCGTATCCTGTGTGCCGCGATGCCTGAAGGAACATGGTTTTACCCGGCTCATCATGCCTGAAGAACAGGATCACCCGGATGGTCATTTTCCGACCTGCCCGTACCCGAATCCCGAGATCCGTGAAGCCTTGGATATCGGTCTTCAACTTGCGCAGAGTACGAAAAGCGACCTGTTGCTGGCGACCGACCCTGATTGTGATCGTGTTGGCGCAGCTGTGCGCGAGGATGGCAAATACACCCTGATTACAGGCAACGAAATGGGGGTATTGCTTTTTGATTTTATCTGCAAAATGCGCATGGCGAATGGAACGATGCCGGAAAACCCGATCGCCGTGAAAACGATTGTGACAACACCTATGGCTGCAAAAATCGCAGAGCACTACGGAGTTGAGCTGATCGATGTCCTGACGGGATTTAAATTCATCGGCGAGCAGATTGGCCTGCTTGAAAAAAAGAATGAGGCGGGACGCTACATCTTTGGTTTCGAAGAAAGCTACGGCTATCTGAGCGGCACGTATGTCCGGGATAAGGACGCTGTCAATGCGTCGTTGCTCATCTGCGAAATGTTCGCATGGTACCGGTCGCAGGGAAAGAGCCTTGTTGATGCGCTTCAGGCGCTGTATAGTCAATACGGACATTATCAAAGCCGTCTGCTCTCCTTTGAATTTACGGGGGCGGAGGGGTTTGAGGCGATGCAAAAATTTATGGAGGAGCTGCGGATAAATCCGCCTGCGTACATCCTCGATATGGAGGTAATGGCCGTGGGTGACTATTTGCATTCCTGTATACAGCATCAGGATGGGCAGCGGGAAGCCATCAATCTGCCGAGCTCCAATGTGCTGCGCTTCTGGCTGAAAGGAGATTCGCAGGTTGTTGTCCGTCCTTCCGGCACGGAGCCTAAGCTCAAGGTGTATGTGACGACGGTTGCGGATACTTGCCAGGCAAGCAGCGAGCTTGCCGCGCGACTGGCGAACGATTTTGAAAAAAGAATCCGTCGCAGCGGCGAACCAAGCATGGCCAGCCGTAATAAGCAAGGCTAAGAAGGACTGAGAGATGAGTAGGCTGCATCCTAAAATTCTTTTAAAAAAGTTCATAATTCGCATAAAGCCTTACTTCTCTTTTCTGCCAAAGGGGGTTCGGTTGCGAATCGGGAGCGCATTGGGATGCCTGACAGGAAACAGAATCAAGAGACCTCCCGAACCGTATTCACCCGGGCTCTTCCCTATGGGGGTTAACCTCTTCGGATTATTCAGGGCGGAGATGGGGTTGGCGCAGGGCGCAAAACTTTACGCCCATGCCCTGGAATGCGGCAAAATACCGCATGTGTTGCTGAATCTGGATTTTTTGGAATGGCTTGCCCAGAATGATCATTCCTATGACAGACAGCTTGTTCAGGTGCCGGTTTATGCGGTCAATGTTGTGCATATCAACCCTGATCAGTGGCGTGAAGCCATATATCCATTTGGATTGCAGGCTTTTGACCGGCATTATAACATCGGTGTATGGCTTTGGGAACTGGAGACCATCCCGCAAAAATGGCTTCCGATTCTTGCATATGTAGATGAACTGTGGGTTCCGTCGGAATTCATTGCCAGAGCACTGCACAAGGTGACGGATAAGCCTGTTACAGTGATTCCGTATGGAATAAGCGTGCCTTTCGATGAGGCGGCAACCAGAGCTTCACTTGGCCTTCCTGAAGATCGATTCTGCGTGCTGGTCATGTACGATTCTAACAGTTACGCGAGTCGAAAGAACCCGGCGGCCGCTATCAAGGCATATGCAAAGGCATTTGGCAAGCAAAACCCGGCTACGCATCTGGTCATCAAGGTGAACAATCCCAAGCAGGCGGACATCCAGTTCTTTGAGCGCGAGATCGAAGATCGGGCGGGCTATACCTTGATTACGGAGCAGATGGAAAAGCCGCGACTCAATGCACTCATTCGCCTGTGCGACGTATTCATCAGCCTTCATCGGAGCGAAGGATTTGGCCTAGTCATGGCGGAGGCGATGGCACTGGGAACGCCTGTGATCGCCACCGACTGGTCTGCCAATACAGAATTTATGACGAGGGAAACCTCCTGTATGGTGAATTATCAGCTTGTGCCTGTGCGCAAGCAATATCAGTATGGCGAAGCATCGCAAAGATGGGCGGAGGCCGACATCGATCAGGCGGCTGAATACTTGAAACGTCTGCTTGGGGATAAAACGTATTACCGGAAAAAGGCGGAAGCTGGAAGGGCATGGATTACCTCCCGTTTCAGTCCGGAGGAGTCGGCTCGAAAAATGCGCAGCAGACTGGAAGAAATCTGCAACATAAAAAGTGAGGCCGATCTGCATACCTGATGCAGACGCGGCATGAACGAAAGGTGTGAAGATGCCATGAAAAAAACAGCACTCATTATGGCCGGAGGTCGTGGAGAACGCTTCTGGCCCAAGAGTCGGCAGGACATGCCCAAGCAGTTTCTGTCGCTGACGGACGATGATAAAACCATGATTCAGTTGACGGTAGAACGCATTCGTCCGTTGGTGGATATCGAAGACATCTATATCGCAACGAACCAGGATTACAGGGAGCTTGTACGCAGGCAGCTACCGGAGTTGCCGGAGCAGAATATTCTGTGTGAGCCGGTAGGTAAAAACACTGCCCCATGTATTGGGCTCGGCGCTATGCACATCGCTAAAAAGTATGAGGATGCTCTGATGTTCGTGCTGCCGTCGGATCATCTGATTAAAATGGATAAGATTTTCCTCCGGTCCCTGCAGGACGCCTGCGATGTGGCTGAGCAGGGCGAGAATCTGGTGACTATCGGCATTACGCCAAACTCTCCGGAAACCGGTTATGGCTATATCCGTTTTGACGCAGAGCACACGCTGGGAAGGGCATTTCGGGTGGAGCAATTTGTCGAAAAACCGGACTTAGAGAGGGCCAAGGAATATCTGGCTTCTGGCCAATATATGTGGAACAGCGGCATGTTCACATGGAAGGTATCCACAATTCTGAAAAATATCCAGACGTTTATGCCTGATACCTATGAGGGCCTGCAACGCATCGGGCAGGCGATCGGTACTGAACAGGAGACCGAGGTGCTAGGCCGGGAATTCATGGCGTTTAAGTCCGAGTCCATCGATTATGGCATCATGGAGAAGGCGTCCAATATTTACATTCTTACGAGCGCGTTTGGTTGGGACGACGTCGGCTCATGGCTGGCAGTCGGGAGAATCAAAAAGACAAATGATCTGGGCAACATCGTCAGCGGCAACGCGATCACGGTAGACACGAAAAACACGATTATTCAGGGGGAAAAGAAGCTAATTGCAGCAGTGGGGTTGGAGAATATAATTATCGTGGATACACCGGACGCGTTGCTTGTGTGCGAAAAGGATCATGCAGGCGAGATTAAAAAGGTGCTGGAGAACCTGAAAATCTGCAACAGGACAGAGTACCTCTGAGATGGACAAGCAAGATAGTTTCATCATTATCAATATACGGAGGAGATAATCGTGACTAAGCGGGCATTGATTACGGGTATCACGGGGCAGGACGGTTCTTATCTGGCGGAGCTATTGCTTGAAAAGGGGTATGAGGTTCATGGTATGACGCGCCGTGCCTCGCTGCCCAATACGGGCCGCATCGAACATATCATGGATAAGATCACGCTGCATGACGGTGATCTGAGCGACACGGCGAGCATCATGCGCATCATGAGCCTTGTGCACCCGGACGAAGTTTACAACCTGGCGGCGCAGAGCCACGTTCAGGTGAGCTTTGATGTGCCGGAGTATTCTGGCGATGTGGACGCGATCGGCGTGCTGCGCATGCTGGAGGCGATCCGCATTCTGGGTATGGCAAAGACGTGCAAGTTCTATCAGGCTTCAACGTCCGAACTCTTTGGCAAGGTAGAGGAGATTCCTCAGAAGGAGACCACGCCCTTCCACCCGTACAGCCCTTATGCGGTTGCCAAGCAATATGGCTTCTGGATTGTCAAAGAATATCGTGAGGCGTATGGTATGTTTGCGGTAAACGGTATTCTGTTCAATCATGAGTCTGAACGTCGGGGCGAAAACTTTGTGACCCGGAAAATCACGCGCGCAGCTGGTCGAATCGCATGCGGACTTCAAGAAAAACTACAGCTGGGCAATCTGGATAGCAAACGCGATTGGGGATATGCCAAGGACTATGTGGAATGCATGTGGCTGATGCTCCAGCATGACCAGCCCGAGGACTTTGTCATTGCAACTGGCGTGCAGCACACCGTGCGTGAGTTTACAACGTTGGCATTCAAGCATTGCGGCATTGAGCTGGAATGGCAGGGCAGTGGGATTGATGAAAAAGGCGTAGATAAGGCTACGGGCAGTGTGTTGGTTGAAGTCAATGCAGCATGGTTCCGGCCAACTGATGTGGATAACCTGTGGGGTGATCCGACGAAGGCAAAGACCGTGCTTGGTTGGAATCCCCAGAAGACCAGCTATGAGGAGCTTTGCGCAATTATGGCTGAGCATGATCTTGAGCTTGCAAAAAAAGAGAGATAAAGTGTAACCAACCTTTTAAAGAATATAGGTTATGGGGAACAGGGGAGTTTAAAGTACCCAACTCTTTAAGTGAAATCTAAAACCATCGATATAAGCGGCGGATTCTAACGAGATTTTCTTGCACGGTTCCCCTGCACCGTTGCAGGGGAACCGTGTGTTTTTGAAAAAATCACCGAGGTGAGCTTTTTCAACACACAGAAATATAAGTCATTCTTCTACATATGACTTTTTAAGTTCTCGCATGAACGTTTTATTTCCAAAATTATCATGGACTAAAGGAGTAAGCAGAAGTGATTGAACCTGTAAAAAAACAAATTATATAAATTTGCGGAGGAATGGTCTACATAATAATTATTTGTTAGAGCTGAACAATTCCATGACCAACTGGAAAACTTGCCTCTTCCCTCTCTGGATAAGCATGCAGTTGTGATCATGGATAATATGAGATCCCACCATGCGAAGATGATTATGGATCGATCAATGAATAGAGATTCAAATACGTCTATTTGCCGCTATATAGTCAGACTTTAATCCGACATTTTTGGGCAAAACCAAAGGCTATTCATCAGAAGTTGAAGGCTGTTTCCATGCCAATCTGCCTTCTGCTGTTCAACCAGCTTTTCATGTTATTTTTCTCAGCATGGTTATGATGAATGGTTTCAGTCTTGTGGCATTTGCGTTATTTGAGTAGTTTGCTAAACGGCTGGATTTCAAAGGAAAAGCTGCTAGAGAGCGCGGCGCGCTATGACAAAATCCCGTATGATATCCGTCTCAAAGCCGTCGGAGAAAGAAAGGTATTGCATTGATGAAAAAGCTCGAGACCAGATTGCCCGGGGTGTATCTCATTGAGCCGCAAGTCTTTGGTGACCGTCGCGGCTATTTCATGGAAACCTACTCCACCGCCGCCTTTGCAGAAATGGGCATCGACACGGTGTTCGTGCAGGATAACCAGTCCTTCACGGCACAGAAGGGGACGCTTCGTGGCATTCACTTTCAAAACGCGCCCATGGCTCAGGCCAAGCTGGTACGCGTGACCCACGGCGCGGTGATGGATGTGACAGTCGATCTGCGGAAAGGAAGCCCCACCTACCTGCAATGGACTGCCACGGAGCTCAGCGCGGAAAACAAACACATGCTCTATATTCCGCGAGGCTTCGGGCATGGTTTCAAAACCCTGACGGACAACGTAGAGTTTTGCTATAAAGTGGACAATCTTTACAGCAAAGAACATGACCGCGCCATCCGTTTTAACGATCCTGCTATCGGCGTGTACTGGGGAGAAGTGGTGGAGGAGCTGCTGTCGCAGAAGGACATGACCTCCCCCCTGCTATCAGACAGTGACTGTAACTTCGTGTATGGAGAAATGTAATGCGAGGAAGCTCATACAAATGAAAGTATTTGTTACGGGCGTCTGTGGCCAACTGGGCCATGACGTGATGAATGAATTGGCCCGGTGCGGGCATGAGGGCCTGGGGAGCGATCTTGCACCCGTATACAGCGGCGTGCAGGACGGAAGCGCGGTATGTGCCATGCCCTATGAGCAGCTGGACATCACGAACGCGGAAGCTGTGCGGGAAAGCCTCCTGCGCGCACGGCCCGACGCGGTGATCCACTGCGCTGCATGGACGGCGGTGGACGCGGCTGAGGATTCCGAAAATCGGGACAAGGTGCGCGCGATCAACGCAGGCGGAACACGGCACATCGCGAAAATCTGCAGGGAGCTGGGCTGTAAGCTGATGTACATCAGCACGGACTATGTGTTTGGCGGCCAGGGCAAGGAGCCCTGGAAACCGGAATGCGAGGACTACGCGCCCCTGAATGTCTATGGGCAGACCAAGCTGGAGGGCGAGCAGGCAGTACGTGAGCTGGTGGAAAAGTTCTTCATCGTGCGCATCGCATGGGTATTCGGACTAAGTGGAAATAACTTTATCAAAACCATGCTGCACCTTGGGCAAACGAATTCCACCCTACGCGTGGTTAGCGATCAGGTCGGTACGCCAACCTATACGCCGGACCTAGCGCGGCTGCTAGTCGACATGGTTGAGACGGAGAAGTACGGAACCTACCATGCCACCAACGAGGGTGGGTACATCAGCTGGTACGACTTTGCCTGCGAGATCTTCTGTCAGGCGGGGTTATCCGTGACCATACAGCCCGTGACGACGGCGGAATACGGCTTATCAACGGCAGCTCGCCCGTTCAACAGCCGGCTGGATAAAACCAAACTTGTGAAAAATGGCTTTGCGCCCCTGCCTGACTGGCGCGACGCGCTGGGAAGGTATCTGAAAGAGATGCAGAAAATTCAATGAATCGCCGTTTTAAAAATAACCTTGTCTTTTCTAACCTTCAGCGTGGCAAATAGGGGGCAGGAGGCCGTGGGCCGTATCAGTGTAAACAGGTGCGGCAAAAGTACCATACTCAAGCTGAGGGCCCGCACAATCTACCTCAAACAGGGCAAGCTAGAGTCCCAGGCGTGTCTCCAGCCTGATTGAACTGGGAGCAGGCTTCCACCCCGATATGACTGGCCGGGAGAATATCTATATCAACGCCTTCCTCTTTTGCCTTACCTAAGGCCGGCTGGAGGAGATTATCCCATTTTCGGAGTTTGGTGCCGCCATTGACACGTCGGTAAGAACCTACTCGTCGGACATGTATATGCCCTTGGCCTTCTCGGGGGCCTTCCATGTAGACGCAAATATCCTGCTGGTGGACAAGCTCCTGACTGTGGGAGACATAGCATAGGTTTCCAGGATAAGTGTTTTAACAAATTAAAGAGCATTAAGGCCTGCGGGACGAACATTGTGATTGTCTCCCATTCCCTTGGACAAATTGAGGAGATTTGCGACTACTCGATCTGGCTCAAAGACAGAAAGCTGGAGATGCTTGGGGACCCCGGCAGGTTCACACCCGCTATATGGAATTATTTTAGAGAGAGGAAGAATCACACATGGCCATTTGGATGGATATGACCAACAGTCTGCAGACGTGGAAGGGCGGTGTTGTGGGCATTGTGCGCGCGGAGCTGGAAATCGCCAAAAATATGAAGCGGTGTGATCCTGATGTGCGCTTTTTTAGGTTTAACGGTTCGGCCTTTGAGGAGGTTGGGGAGCACGAGTTGGAATGGCTCTGGACGTGTGAGTCGGTGGGAGACGCTTATCTGACTGCGATGGGTCGCAAGCAGACCTCCGGGCTGGAGGGGAAAGGCGGTGAGGAAAGCGTTGAGGAGCTGCGCAAGGTATATCCGGGTCTAGATAACGCCTATCGCTATTCCGGCAGCCGGCTCCACCGGGCCATTTGGGGCCTTCTCCTCTACGCCAACACCCTGCCTGCTGGGATACGGGGCTTTACCAAGGGCGCAATCACCCTCGTCGCTGCCCCGCTGAAGAAGATCTCCCTCTGGCGTGCCCGCTGCAAAGCAGCACAACAGGCCCAGGCGGCGCAAGCGTCGAAGGAAGCACAGCGCTCCTCCCCGTTTTTCCACCCCTTTGGGCAGGATGATCTGATCTTTTCCTGCGGCTGGCTTTACAGCGGAAAGGAGGAGGGGTTTGAAAAGGTTAAGGAGGAGCTCCCCTCCATTTTTATCACCTATCTTATCTACGACATCATTTTAATCCGGGAGAACACAAAGCACTTCTATGACGTGACGCTCTCCGCGGATTTTGAAACGTATCTGAAGTGGGTCTCCATGCACTGCGACGCGATCCTGTACGGCGGAAAGACGGCCATGGAGGACACCCAGTCCTATCAGTCCAAGCACCACCTCCCCGTGCCCCCGGGGTATCCGGTGTATTTCGGATCGAACATCGTGCATACAGCCCAGGATAGCAATGCCGCTTTTGATAAATTTTGCCAAGAAAATGGCATTGAGCGCGCCTATATCATGGCAGTGGGCTCTCTGGACGAGCGGAAGAATTACGCCACTCTCTACCGAGCCATGACGATTCTGGCGGATCATCCCAAGGAGCCCTTTCCCCAGCTGGTCATTGTGGGAAAGGGTGGAAGCTGCAAAATCCTTCAGGATACCATCCAGCGAGATCCGCGGACAGCGAAGAATATCGTCTTTGTCTCTCCCACCGACGAAGAGCTGGATCAGCTCTACCGCAACGCCGCCTTTGTGGTGTTGGCTAGCGCCTGGGAGGGGTGGAGCCTCACCTTGCCAGAGGCCCTTCAGTACGGGAAATTTGTCATCGCCTCTGACGTGCCCCCCCTACAGGAGATCGGGGCTGGCTTTATTGACTATGTGGATCCCTACGATCCCCTGGCGTGGTCGGAAAAGATTTCATACTACTACAATCACCCGGAGGAGCGCAGGTGCCGCGAGGAGACGATCCGTAGCAGCTATACACCCATCTACTGGTCGGACTGTGGGCAGCAGATCAACGGTATTCTGCGGGATTTGAACCGCCAGACACGGCAGGAGAAACGACAAAGCCTCTACATGGATCTCAGTCTGAGCTGCTGCGCCATGCTGTATCAGGGAAAGATCACTGGTATCCTGCGCAGCGAACTGATGCTGGCAAAATGGCTGTATCGACTATGTCCGAGGATTAAGTTTTTCTCCATATTTGAACAGTTTGGTTTTTTAGAAATCGACATCAGTGCAATTGCCCCCATTCTCACTGGCGACAATTTGGATCTTGATTTCCTCACCTGCCGAGACAGTGTTGTGAACCGCTACCTTTCAATTCCTACCGCTCCGGTGTCCATAAGCAACAGCAGCTACGCTTCCAAGAGGGATGCATTTTGGTTTTTAACCAGTGTTTTCCCGCTGAATTGGCAAAAGAAGCTGATTACCATCGGGAAAAAGAAAAAAGGCCGGATGAACGCTGCGTCTTCCGCCCCGTCCACGCAAGGCGGCAAGGGGAGAACTCTACGTCTTCCTTTCGCCCCAGGCGACGTGGTCTTTACTGCCGGAACCGGATTTGATGAAAAGGTCAAGCAGGCGCTTCTGGCCGCTCGGAAGAAAATCGGCTTTAAATATGTAAGCATTGTCTATGACTTTACCCCTATTTTACTGCCCCAGGTTCATCAGAAAGCAACAATCGAACACTACATTCCATTTCTTGACTTTGTAAGCAACATGTCCGATCTCATTCTCTACGGGGGGGAGACCGCGCGGAAGGACGGCATCGCCTATCAGAAAAAGAGAGGACTTCCGATTCCCCCCTCGGCGGCCATAAAATTCGGCAGCGACATCTCCCACCACGAGGATACTGCGCCGGATGAGGATGGCGATGGGGCGAAGGCCGTTTTAAAGCGCCTAGGCATCAAGGGCCCCTATGTTTTGTCCGTGGGCACCATGGAGATCCGGAAAAACCACGAGACCCTCTACCGCGCCTATCTGCGGATGCTGGAACGGGACGAAGACATCCCCCAGATGGTCTTTGCCGGCCATCCGGGCTGGAAAACGGGAGACTTTCTCACCATCCTCGCCAGAGACGAGCGGGTAAAGGGAAAGATTCTCTGGATCACCCCCACAGACGAGGAACTGTCCATCCTTTACGAAAACTGCGAGTTCACCATTCTGGCTAGCCTGTACGAGGGATGGAGCTTGACCCTGCCAGAGAGCTTCTGGTACGGGAAATTCTGCCTGTGCTGTGACACCCCTGCCCTCAAGGAGACGGCGGGAGCGCTTTCCGAATACATCCAGGCATGGGACGAAAAGACCTGGAGCGAGCGGATCTGCTACTACCACTCTCATCCCCAGGCGCTGGCGGATCGGGAAAAGGCCATTGCGGAGCACTGGCACCCCATCAGCTGGGAAGAGTGTGCGGGGCATGTACTGTCCAAATTGGAGGAGGTGCTGTATCATGAGTAAGGCTAACCGCTTACAGTCCCCGTGGATCCCGGCCTTCTCCGGGCTGCGCTTTCTCATTATTATCTTTTTGTGTCTTCACCATTTTGATGCGTTCAATGACCTGCAGGTACCCGGCTGGTCAGAAGTCATGCGGCTTTTGACTGAAGGTTATCTAAGTGTCAATTTCTTCTTCATCTTGTCCGGCTTTGTGATCCAGTACTCCTACGGACCACAACTACGGCAGGGTGTCCTTAGCACCAAGAGCTTTTTGTTCAATCGCTTTGCTCACCTGTGGCCCACTTATCTTCTGGCCCTGGCGGCAGCTCTGGTTGTCTATGCGGGTGTTTCCGCTCCCTATTACCTGAAAACGAGTTCTTTCTGGTGCCATGTCTTTATGGTGCAGAGCTGGATTCCGGACAGCACCTTTGCATTTAATTTCAACGGAGCGGCATGGTCCGTCTCCACCGAGGTGTTTTTTTATCTGCTGTTTCCCTGCCTAGTACAACTCAAGGACAAGCACCGTAACGCCCTGATGGTGGGGCTGTGGGGGGGTATCCTACTCAATATCCTTGTTATGGGGCTCGCCTCCCCCCTTGCCGACTGGCTGCTTTATATCAACCCTGTATTCCGTCTGGCGGAATTTCTCTTGGGAATATGGCTGTGCGACCTATTCCGCACTGGCCTTTTCGCGCCCTCCAGCAAAAAGAGCGCCACCATTATGGAGGGCGTGGCGGTTCTGATTCTGGTCTGCTCTATCGGCATCGCCATGAGCGCGGCCATTGGTTGGCAGTGGCGCTGGCAGATTTTCTACACCATTCCAACCGCTATTCTCATCTACGTTTTCAGCTTTAGCCGCGGGTATCTCTCCGCCTTGCTGGGGTGCAGGTTCGCCCGTTTTCTGGGGGAGCTTGCCTTCCCCATCTATCTCATCCATCAGATCCTGATTAATTTGGCCAAGCGACTTTTTCTCCCTCAGCTGGTGGACTCTCAAGCTCTTCTGTTGGCGGAATTGGGGCCATTGTGGTCTCCATTTTGCTTGCCATTCCCATCCAGTTTCTGTTTGCAAAGCCGCTCAACCGCTGGCTGCGTAGACAGTGGGAGCGCCATATGCAAAGGTCAGCTTTATAGAAACAGCGACAGTAGGAGTGTGTTGTATTGTGAATAAGAAGCTGTTGATCACAGGGGGAAACGGCTTTATCGGCCGTTATCTCTGCCGGGAGTGCATCAAGCACGGGATCGATTTTCTCGTGCTGTCCCAGGATGGAACGTGCGCACAGCGCGGAGGAACCGGATTTCCTGCCAACCTGCTGGATGCCCGCTCCCTAGATCGCGCCATCGAGTACTTCCAGCCCCACGCAGTGATCCACCTGGCCGCTATTGCCTCCCCCGTGCACCAAAACATCGCCGAGGTGTACAACGTCAATGTAGTAGGCACAGAGAATCTACTAAACTCCGCCCAAAAGCATCTCCCCGCCGGGAGCCGTGTAATTCTTGCCAGCACTGCCGGGGTATACGGCAACCAGCCGGTCAGCCACTTGAGTGAGGATATGCCCTTTAACCCAGTGAATCACTACTCCTACAGCAAGATGGTCATGGAGTTTTTGAGCCGGCAGTACGCCGATGCGCTGGATATCAATATTATCCGGCCGTTTAATATTATCGGCCCTGGCCAGAAGGAGAATTTTTTTATCTCCAAGTTGATAAAGCATTTTTCTCAGCGGGCACCTGAGATCTTCCTTGGCAATTTGAAAGCGGTACGGGACTATGTTTCTGTGGAGCTCTGTGCCAAAACCGTGCTGGATCTGGCGGTGTCTCAGGAGCCTATCCCCCCGGTTTTGAATATCTGTTCCGGCACGGGACACTCCTGCGAGGACGTTGTCCATATCTTGGAGGAGCTGACCGGGCACCACCCTAAAATTCACTCCACCGCCGATCTATCCAGGCCCAATGAAATCTGGCGTTTGGTGGGCGATCCCAGCAGGTTAAAAAGTGTGATCCATGGAAAATACAGCATTGATCCGTTGGAGGCGATCCTCACAGGGATGCTGACATAAGCAGTTTGGGCCACATCCCCTGGGACGGGGCATTTTTCCCAGCATCCTCCGAGCATTTCCCAAAGCAGGCCTTTTAAAATGAATGAAAGAAGATAGGAGACCACTATGGTAAGACCACGCAAGACAGTTTTTATCATCATTGTTACCTGCTTTATCTGCATTCCCCTGGTGATACAGGGGGGATACACACTTACCGGGAAGCGGTACGATATCCCCCTGGTTGGAGTTGCAAGCGACACACAGGCGCCGAAAAAATCCCTGCAGGGCTTTCTGGAGGGGAGCTACCAGTCCGACTATGAGCAGTGGCTGAACACTAACCTTATTCCCCGGGGCGTCCTCGTTAAGCTGTATAATCAAATTCGATACAGTCTATTCAACCTAGGAAGTGAATGGATCATTGGAAAAAATAAGGACATCATCGGCCTTGACTATATCAATGAGTATCTCAGCCTCGGACAGGCGTATAATTTTTCCTTGGCGGAGAATCAGCAGGCGATGCAGGCATACGTCGGCCATCTGGTGAGTGTTCAGGATAAGTTGAATAAGGTTGGTAAAAGTTTCCTCATCTATACCACGCCTTCCAAAGCCGAGTATTACCCCGAGAACATTCCGGAAAAGTATTGGCTGCAGAAGCCAGAGAACGGGGTGCGCGGCATCTCCCTTTTCCGCGAGCTGATTGCACAGACCGACGTCAACTACTTGGACACCCGAGAAATTATTGAGCAGAACAGGGAATATCCCCTGTTCTATACCACGGGGATCCACTGGGCGCGCCCCATTGAACAGCAGGTTTCTAACGCGATTTTCGAAAAGCTGGAGGACATCTCGGGCAAGCACTTTCGCAAGTTGGAGCTGATGGATGTCCACGCTAGTGAAACGCCCTTTTGGCGAGATTCAGATGTGTTTCAGTTGCAAAACCTCTACGAGCGCGTGTCGGGCCAGACGTACTATGAGTATGACGTAGTGCCAGTCTACACAGATGCCTATGACAAGCTGAATATTTTAAAGCAGGGCGGCTCCTTTTCTGAGGGGTTGGAGCATGACTATTACTCCTTTTTCCCCAACGAGAGCTATGTCTATCTTAATTACAACACTTATGCTGTAGAAAATGGAGTCTGGCGGCCCATCAGTGGCTGGGAAGAGATAGACCTAGCCAGTTACCTGGATCGTGCGGATTATGTTGTCATTGAAGTGAATGACTGTGTGCTCCCCAGCTATTCCAACGGTTTTGTGGAGTACCTGGATCTGTTTCTGGACTCCTATGTCCCAACTCAGGCTTCGCCTAAGACATACGGGGTAAATCTGGATGCTTCCACGTTGACCGGCGGCGATGTGTGCGGCGGACTGTACGGATTTGAAGACGGTTTCTGCTGGTCCACTGGGAAGAGCTATGTCATCCTCCAAAATCCTATGATCGCCCAAAACGGTCTGGAGCTTCAGTTTAATCTTCCCCCGGAGCTTTTTCAGGGCATGGATGTGCAGCTAGTTGCCTATGTCAATCAGAAAAAGAAGGCGGAATTATTTGTGAATTCCGCCGGCCCATGCAGTATCATCCTTACACCGGAAATGCTCAGTCCAGCGGCGGACGACATCTATGAAATTGAGCTCTACTGCTCTCACTCTTTTATTCCCGCACAGCTTGGCATAAGTGATGACACGCGCACTTTGTCCATGCAAATTGTATATATTGGTGAGGTCAGATAAGATGGTATTTAGTTCTGCTGTATTCCTGTTCGTCTTTCTCCCTATCACGGCGTTTGTATACTATTTCAGCGCTGCCCAGGTAAAAAACTACGTCCTATTGATTGCCTCGCTGTTCTTTTATGCCTGGGGTGAGCCACAGTATATTCTGCTGATGCTGCTCTCCATTCTGATCAACTATGTCTTCGGCCTCATCATAGAAGGGATACGCGGCAGAAAGAAGGATAAGCTGTGTTCCCTGCTTATGTGTCTGGCCGTGGTGTTCAATCTTGCACTTTTGGGATACTATAAATATGCTGGATTTTTGTATGAAAATTTAAACCGGGTATTGCCGCTCAATCTGGATATCCCCCAAGTACCTCTGCCTATCGGAATTTCTTTTTACACCTTCCAGATCCTCTCCTATGTCATCGATGTCTACCGAGGAAACGTGCCGGCACAGAGAAATGTGTTAAACCTAGGGCTGTATATATCCTTTTTCCCTCAGCTCATCGCCGGTCCCATTGTACGGTATATTGACATTGAAGCGCAAATCAAAAGCCGCCAGCTGTCCATGGATAAGGTATATGAGGGTCTGCGCTGCTTTACAGCCGGATTTGCAAAAAAAATACTTCTAGCCGATCAGCTAGCACCGCTGGCGGATGCCATGTTTAATGCCAGCGACATCTCCGCGCCCAGCGCTTGGGTGGGTGCAATTGCTTACACATTCCAAATCTACTTTGACTTCAGCGGATATTCTGACATGGCCATTGGTCTTGGAAAAATCTTCGGTTTTGAATTTGCACAAAACTTCAATTACCCCTATATCTCTCGATCCATCCAGGAATTCTGGCGCAGGTGGCATATTTCCCTTTCCACCTGGTTCAAGGACTATGTGTATATTCCCCTGGGAGGCAGCCGGAACGGGACCTGGCGCACATACAGGAACCTGATCATCGTCTTTTTTTTCACAGGACTCTGGCACGGAGCCAGTTGGAATTTTATTGTTTGGGGCCTATACTATGTGCTGTTTCTCATCTTTGAGCGGATGGGCGGTCATGCCATTTTGGATCGGTTGCCGCGGTTTTTGCAGCACATCTATTCACTGCTTATCATCATAGTGGGCTGGGTTTTCTTCCGGGCACAAGACCTGGAAAGCGCGCTGCACTACTTAGTGAGTATGTTCACCGCCAGCGACGGGGCATGGACAGACCTGTATATCCACCTGAACCCGCAGCTGGTATTTTGCCTGGTCGCAGCCACCATCTTCTCGCTACCCGTGGGAAGGGTTCTGGTACAGCGGCTGCGCGGGAATACGCAAATTATTTACGATGGCTTTTTGGTGATTGTCTTTCTCATCGCCATTTCCTATATGCTGGGGAGCGGGTTCAGCCCATTCCTCTACTTCCGCTTTTGACCATAGCCGACGGGTATGAGACGCATCATAAAAACGGGAGATAGCAGCGCTGTCTCCCGTTTTTTCATCTGTCCTTAAAGCTAGGTGGCCTTCTCCTTTTTGCCTAGCTGGAGGTCGTGCTCGGCCATAATGGCGGGTAAACCAAATGACCTGATTTATTTTTCGAAGCAGGTGATTTTTTGGAATCAATTCCGCTATATTCAGAATCACCATACTTATTCGACCGCTCTTCTATCCCATCACACCCGTCCATCGTTTGTTTCAATTATACCATAGGGGGGGAAGAAGTGTTTGGGGCTTTTGTTAACAGGTTCCTTATGCCACCTTATCCAAAAATGAATTTTGTGTTAATTTTTTCACTCTACACTTCCAAACGCCTCCCTTTTTCTCCTTGTATTTATGAAGGGCCTTTTTTCGCCTGCCCCTTCAGCATCTGCATAACCCACCCCCAAAAACCAAAAACTACCGTCGTACAAGGAGGCGATTCATTGGAGATCAGCATAAGGGATGCGCAAAAAATCGTTGAGGTCTGGCTGACCAATTCCGAAAAAAACGACCCGGCCATTGCGGCAAGGCTACAGCCGCTGTACCGGGCGTACCAAAAGCAAAAATATACCGTAGCGGTGTTTCAGTCCGGCAACGCCGATCTGTTTGGCTGCACGCGCGACCTGCTGCGTTACAATAGAAAGCGTGTCGCGGAGCTGGAAACCCTGCGCGAAAAGAGTGCAGGCCCGGCTGCGCCCGAACCGTAAGCGATCAAGCAACCGATAAAAAAAGTAAAAAACGACCCGTTCTGCGCCCAAAAGACTTGCAATCCCCCGCAGGATCGTGTACAATGTTATCTGTATCAATCGTTTTTTATACGATAACAGCAGCGTCTAAAAACTCGCATGAACAAAAGACAGCCCCAAAGCGGCAAGGCGCACTCCCCCGCACCTGTCCTCAGCGTCCCCAGCCGCAAATGGCAAACCACCCGAAAGGAGGCAGCCCGCCATGATCGAAACCTTCGACATCGCCGGTTACACCCGCATTTCCGTGGACGATGAGCTGGACCGGGATAACGTCTCCATCGAAAACCAGAAGGCCATCATCCGCGACTTTGTGAAGCAGCGCTTTCCAGGCAGCAGCCTCACCTTCTTTGAGGACCGCGACCGCTCCGGCTACACCTTTGAGCAGCGCGAGGGCTATCAGGAGATGCGCCGCGGCCTGATGGCCCACAAGTATGACATTTTGCTCGTCAAGGATTTCTCGCGCTTCTCCCGCCGCAACAGCCGCGGCCTGGTGGAGCTGGAGGACCTGCGCGACGCCGGCGTGCGCATCATCTCCATCGGCGACGGCATCGACTTCCCCAACGATGACGACTGGCTGAAAATCCAGTTTCAGTTTCTCATCAACGAAATGCCCGTCACCGATACCAGCAAAAAGGTACGAAACGTCATCCGCCGGCGGCAGGTGGACGGAAAATGGATCTGCGCCGCGCCCTATGGCTACACCGTCAACAAGCGCAAGGAATTTGAAGTGGTGCCGACCGAAGCGGACATCGTGCGCCGCATCTTTGACCACTACAACAACGATGGCTGGGGCTACAAGAAAATTGCCAATTTTCTGACCGCGCAGGGCATCCCCACGCCGCGCATGTCCGAGCAGATGCGCAGGGAAGCCGCCGGTGAGGAAACCCGCCGCGCGGCCAAGAGCGCGTGGGCGATCGTGACCGTGCAGGGCATCCTCGACAATGACTTCTACATCGGCACATTCCGTCAGGGCAAGACCACTCGCGTCAAGATCAACGGCAAGGACGTGGCGCGGGACGAAAGCGAGCATATCGTCATCGAAAACCACCACCAGCCCATCATCGACTACCGCACCTTCGCCACCACGCGCGCGCTGCGCGAAAGCCGCTCCCGCTCCCACTACCGCGGCGTCAAGAAGTACGACAACGTCTACTCCGGTTTCCTCCAGTGCGGCGACTGCGGAAGCCCGATGTTTGCCATGAGCCGCAGCGACCTGGCCCCCGCCTACACCTGCGGCACCTATCACCGCCGGGGGACGGCGGGCTGCACCAGCCACCACATCCGCGCGGACCGGCTGGACGAGCTGATGAAGCTGTATGTCCGGCGCGTGATGGAAAGCTCGGCTTCCATGATTGAGCGGCTGAATCAGGACCTTGCCGCCGAGCAGGAAAACGTCGCCGAAACCGAGCAATCCGCCGACCACCTCGCTTCGGTGCTGGACGACCTGCACGAGGAGCTCAAGGCCACCAAGCGCCAGCGCATCCGCGACATCATGAAGCACCCCGATCAGGAGGCGCTGCTGGAGGAAACCTACGACGAGCTGGAAAGCGACCTCCAGCGCAGGATCGAAGGGCTGACCCATCAGATCGACCTGCTCTCAGACAGGCGCAACACAATCCTGCGGGTCAACCGCGTGGCCAAAACCGCCATGGACGTTTTTAGGGACATCCTCGCCAAGGAAAAGCTCGACCGAAACGACCTGCGGCTCATCATCGACCACATCAAGGTCTACGAGGATCACCTCGAAATTCAGCTTCAGGCGGATATCGACCAGCTGCTTCGGTCCTGCGAGCTGGAGGATACCGTAAATTTTAAGCCAGGCATCGAAAACGCCCTGGGTTGCCAACTTGTCCAGTCTGCCAGAAACCAGCGGGACAAGGTTTTCGATGTCCATGTTGTCAGCAGCGGCGACCCCCTGGAGATTTACACCGACCGGGATGGCGAGGTCATCCTGAAGAAATACTCCCCCATCGGGGAAATGTCGGCCTTCGCCAAGGATTATACGGAATCCATCTTTCGCGCCATGGGACACATCGCCTGCATCGTGGACCGTGATCAGGTGGTGGCAGCCAGCGGCGTAAGCAAGAAGGAACTGGCTGACAAGCCTATCAGCCACGATCTGGAAACGGCCATCGCCAACCGGCAGACCGTGGCCATCAACCGCGCGGGCGGCGGCAAGATCGTGGCCGTGACCAACGAGGAGGACATCACCGGCTATACGGCGCAGGTGGTCTCCCCCATCATTGCGGACGGCGAGGCCATCGGAGCGGTGCTGCTCCTGTCCAAGGAGCAGGGCGCCAAGATGGGAGACGCGGAGCTCAAGGTGGCGGAGACCGCCGCGGGCATCGTGGGCCGCCAGATGGAGCAGTAACGCCCGCGCAGCGCCGGCGGCCTCTCCGCCCTCAACGCACATCATTACCTTGCGAAACCGCGGCAATGCGCTTATAATAGGCTTGCCGCGGTTTTGCCATATTCCGCCGCCAATATGCTTTTTTCGGAGGCCTTTTTTGAGCAGTACGCAGAAATCCATCCTCAGCGGCATGACCATTTTGAGCGTGGTGGGCCTGATCTGCAAGATCGTGGGCGCCCTGTACCGCATCCCCCTGGCCTGGCTCATCGGGGACGAAGGTATGGGTACCTATCAGCTGGTCTTTCCCACCTATAACATGCTGCTGACCATCTCCTCGGCCGGCCTGCCGGTAGCCATCAGCCGCATGGTCAGCTTCACGCTGGCTCGCGACGACCCCCGCAACGCCCGGCGCATCTTCCGCGTGGCGCTGTGCCTTCTTTCCACCCTCGGCCTGATTGCCACACTGCTCATGCTGGTCATGAGCCCCACGCTCGCCCTGCGCTCGGGCGACCCCTCCACCCAGCCGGGCTTTGTGGCCATTGCGCCGGCCCTTTTGCTGGTATGCGCCATGTCCGCGCTGCGCGGCTTCATGCAGGGACAGCAGAACATGGTGCCCACCGCCATTTCCCAGCTGATCGAGCAGGTGGGCAAGGTGTTTGTCGCCCTGCCGCTGGCGTATTTCGGCATGCGCATCTCCGTGGCCTATGCGGCCGCGGGCGTGCTGCTGGGCACCTCCATTGCCGAGGGCGTAGCGCTTCTGTACATGGTGGTGATCTACCGGCGCAAGCGCGCCGCTTTTGACGCCCTGCCCCAAAACCCGGATGAGACGCCTCTGGCCGTGCGCCCCCTGCTCAAGCGCCTGCTGTCTTTGAGCATCCCCATCACGCTGGGCGCGTGTATCGTGCCCATCGCCTCCTTTATCGACAGCGGCCTCCTGCTCAACCGTCTGGTGGACGCGGGCATCGAGCGCGCCTCCGCGCTGGGGCTCTATGGGCGCTATTCGGGCTATGTGCTCACTTTGATCAATGTGCCTACCGCCCTGGCCGTGGCCATTTCCATGAGTCTGGTCCCCTCCATCTCCAGCGCGATGGCCAGGGGCGACGGCAAAACCATGCGCCGCCAAAGTTCGCTGGGACTGCGGCTGTCCTTTGTGGTGGGGCTGCCCTGCTCCATCGGCATGAGCCTTTTGTCCTCGCAGATTCTCAGCCTGATCTATCATTTTGATACGCCGGAGGCCCTGCGCGTGACCGCCGAGCTGCTCCGCCTCTCGAGCCTCACCATCGTGCTCTTTACCGTGGTGCAGTCCACCAGCGGCATTTTGCAGGGCCTGCGCAAGCAGCGCATTCCCATGTATACGCTCATGGCGGGCGTGGCCGTCAAGGTGCTGCTCAACTACACGCTGATCGGCATGCCCGGCATCAACATCTACGGCGCGCCCATCGCCTCGCTCGCCTGCTACACCATCAGCATGCTGCCCAACCTGTGGTATGTGCGCAAGTACACCGGCATGAAGCTGGACCTGAAAGGCATTCTGCTCAAGCCCGCGCTGGCCACTGCGCTCATGGGCGCGGTGCTGGCGCCGGCCATCCGCCTGCTGCCCTCGGGACGGCTGTGGACGCTGGCGCTGGTCGCGCTGGGCGTCTGCACCTATGCCGCCTTTGCGCTTCTCACCGGCGCGCTGACCCGTGATGACCTAGCTCCCCTGCTCAGGCGCTTCGGACGCGGCAGGGCGCCAAAGAAGGAGGATTGACCCATGAACCGCCTGACCATCGTGACCCTCGGAACCGGCGGAGAGGCTTTTCTGACCCGCGGCGTGGAGCGCGCGCTTCATGAGGCGCCGCGCGTGGTGCTGCGCACGGCGCGCCACCCCATGGCGGATTTTCTCAAGGAAGAGGGCATCGCCTTTGAGACGCTGGATGCGCTCTACGACGAATGCGAGGACTTCGATACCTTCAACCGCGCGGCCGCCGTCAAGGTGCTCAGCCTTTTGAATGAAAGCCCCGTGTGCTATGCGGTGAGCGACGCGGCCTTCGACGAGACCGTGGCCCAGATTCAGCGGCTCAAGCCCAGGGAGGCGGATGTGCGGGTCCTGCCCGGCGTGAGCCATGCGGACCGCTGCCTGGCCCTGGTTGCGGATGCGCCGGCAGGCGTCAGGCTGTACGCGGCGGAGTCCTTTTTGCAAACCCGCGTTTCCCCGGAGGAACCCCTGCTGGTAACAGAGCTGCACAGCCGCGAATGCGCGGGCAGCGTAAAGCTTCGGCTGATGGACCTTTTGCCCGAGGACCTGCCCGTATCCTTCTTCACCGGCGACGAAAGCACGGGCGAACTGGCCATGCATTCCGTGCCGCTCTACGAGCTGGACCGCCAGAGCGCCTACGACCACCTCACCGCCGCCTATGTGCCCGCCGTGCCCATGGAGAGGCGCATCCGCTACGACATGGACGATCTGGTGCGTGTGATGGAGCGCCTGCGCGCGCCCGACGGCTGTCCCTGGGACCGTGAGCAGACCCATGAGAGCCTGCTGCCGAGCCTGCTGGAGGAGAGCTACGAATACATTCAGGCCGTGCGCGACGGCGACATCGACCATATGTACGATGAACTGGGCGACGTGCTTTTGCAGGTGGTATTCCACGCCGAGGTGGCACGGCAGCATGGCGATTTCGACCTTCATGACGTCACCACCGCCATCTGCCACAAGATGATCGAGCGGCACACCCACATCTTCGGCACGGAAAAGGCCGACACCGCCGGGCAGGTGCTGGATAACTGGGAGGCCCTCAAGCGCCGCCAGCGCGGCATCACCACGCACGCGCAGGCCATGGAGGACGTATCCACCGGTCTGTCTCCCCTGCTTCGCGCCAGCAAGGTGCAGCATAAGGCACACAAGGTGGGCTTTGACTTTGCGGGTGCGGCGGAGGCGCTCGGCAAGGTCTATGAAGAGGCGGACGAAGTGGCCCAGAACCTGCACGACGGTGCGGACCCGGAAATGGAGCTGGGCGATCTGCTGTTTTCCGTGGTGAACGTTTGCCGCCTGGCTGGCAAGAACCCCGATATTGCCCTTTCTGCTTCCACAAATAAGTTTATTTCCCGCTTCCGTGCCATGGAAAACGCCATAAAAAAGTCGGGAAAATGCTTAGAGGACTTGACTTTATCGGAAATGGATGTATACTGGAACACAGGAAAGCGAGGCGGGCAAAGGGTTTGAGCCAAAAACCCCGTGAGATCGCGCTTTCCATGAACGAAACCCCGTCTTCCGTGCTATGCATGGGAAAATCAAAGGAGGTAATTCATTGTGAACAAAGCTGAATTGACTGCCGCCATCGTTAAGAAGACCGGTTTTACCAAGAAGGACGCTGAGAAGGCGATTGCTGCCGTGACCGACGTCATCACCGAGACCCTGGCCGCTGGCGAGAAGGTCCAGATCGTTGGCTTCGGCGGCTTCGAAGTCCGCAGCCGCCCCGCGCGCGTGGCCCGCAATCCCCGCACCGGCGAGCAGATCAGCATCGAGGCCTCCAAGGCCCCCGTCTTCAAGGCCGGCAAGGCTCTGAAGGACAGCGTCAACAAGTAATTCTTTTTGGAAAAATCGCCGTCACCGATGGCGGTCCGCGCGTCGTCCGGCAGTCTGCAGCGGCTGTCTGACGGCGCTTTTTTCGTCCCTTGCCCACCGCGGCCAAATGCGGTATCATAAGAAAAAACCATGTTTTGGAGGAAATGTTCCATGCCGCTTGACGCCTGCTATTCCCTTGACCAGACCCTGCGCCTCCTCTCCATCCCCAGCCCCACGGGCTATCCCCGTCAGGTATGCGGCGCCCTCGTAGAAACGCTGGAAGGCCTTGGCTTTTCTCCCCGGCAGCTCCGCAAAGGCGGCGTGGTGTGCCCCCTGGGCGGCGAGGGACGTCCTCTCGCGCTGGCTGCGCATGTGGACACGCTGGGGCTGATGGTGCGCGCCGTCAAGCCGGACGGGCGGCTGGCCTTCACCTGCCTGGGCGGGCCGTCCCTGCAGGCGGTAGAGACCGAAAATGTGACCGTCATCACCCGCGGAGGCCAGCGCTACACCGGCGTGGTGGAGCTGCGCAACGCCTCCAAGCACGTCAACCGCGAGCTGGACAGCGAAAAGCGCGACGACACGACGCTGGAGATCCTGCTGGACGAGGAGGTTTCCTCCCGCGAGGACGTGGAGCGGCTGGGCATCGCCGTGGGCGATATCGTCTGCCTGGACCCCCGCGCCCGCGTGACCGAAAGCGGCTTCATCCGCAGCCGCTTTCTGGACGACAAGCTCAGCGCCGGCATGCTGCTGACGCTGGCCAGGGGCGTGGCGGAAGGTACCGTCCGGCTTTCGCGCAAGGTCACGCTGTTTTTCTCCGTCTATGAGGAGGTCGGCCACGGCGCGTCCTGCGGCCTCCCGGAGGATACCGAGGACCTTCTGGTGGTCGATATGGGCTGCGTGGGCGAGGGGCTTTCCTGCCGCGAACAGCAGGTATCCATCTGCGCCAAGGATTCCTCCGGCCCCTATGATTACGAAATGACCGGCGAGCTCATCGCGCTGGCCAAGTCAAACGGCATCGACTACGCCGTGGACGTATACCCCGCCTACGGCAGCGATGCGGCGGCGGCGCTGCGCGCGGGGCGTGACGTGCGCTTTGCGCTCATCGGCGCGGGCGTATACGCCTCGCACGGGTATGAGCGCAGCCACCGCAAGGGCGTGGAGAACACCCTGCGCCTGATCGAAGCGGCCGTGACCGCCTGAAAGGAGCAAACCCCTCATGAGGTTGGACAAGTTTTTGAAGGTTTCGCGCATCATCAAGCGCCGCACCGTGGCCAACGAGGCCTGCTCGGGCGGCCGCGTATCGCTCAACGGCAAGGTGGCCAAGCCCGGCGCGGAGGTGCGCGAGGGCGACGTGCTGGAGATCCGCTTCGGCAGCCGGGTGGGGCGCTACCGCATCCAGAGCGTGAAGGAAACCGTGCGCAAGGAAGGAGCGCAGGACATGTACGAGGTGCTTGAGGAGGATGAGCAGACGCGCATGGAGCGCGGGGAGGCATAAGGTGAAAAGCTACGCCATCATCTTGGGCGGGGGCAGCGGCCGCCGCATGGAGGCGGACCGCAACAAGGTGTTTCTGCCGCTTCGGGGCATTCCCGCCATCGTGCGGGCCATCGCGCCGTTTTCCGCGCTCTGCGCGGGCGCGGTGGTGGTGGCTGCCGCCGCCGAGGTGGAGGAGATGCGCGCGGTGATCGCCCGCTGCGGGCTGGACCGCTTTGTGATGCGGGTGGTGCCCGGCGGCGCGGAGCGGCAGGACTCGGTGCGCTGCGGGCTGGACGCCCTGCCGGCCGACGCCGAATGCGTGCTCATCCACGACGGCGCGCGCGCTCTGGTCACCGAGGACGTCATCCGCCGCGCCATCGAATCGGTGGAGAAGCGCGGTTCGGGCATCGCGTCGATGCCTGTGACCGACACCATCAAGCGCGCCGCGCCCGACGGGCTGGTGCTGGATACCCCCGACCGATCTGCCCTTCGCGCCATGCAGACCCCGCAGGCCTTCCGGGTGGAGCTGATCCGTAAAGCCCACGAGATCGCCCGCCGGGACGGGTTTTTGGGGACGGACGACGCCGCTTTGCTGGAGCATGCGGGCATGCCGGTCTACCTGTGCGAGGGCAGCCGCGAAAACCTCAAGCTCACCACTCCCACCGACCTCATGCTCGCCGGGCTGATTCTGGCCGCGCGGGCGGAAAAGGAGCTGATTGGATGATGCGCATCGGACACGGCATGGACGTGCATCGCCTGGTGGAGGGCCGAAAGCTCATCCTCTGCGGGGTGGAGGTGCCCCACACGCTGGGCCTGCTGGGCCACAGCGACGCCGACGTGGCCACCCATGCCCTGATGGACGCGCTGCTGGGCGCGGCTGCGCTGGGCGATATCGGCAAGCTCTTTCCCGATACGGACGAGCGCTACCGCGGCGCGGACTCCATCAGGCTGCTGAAGGAAGTCTGCGCGCTGCTCCGCCGGGAAGGCTATGCGCTGGGCAACGCGGACGTGACCATCGTGGCGCAGCGGCCCAAACTGCGCCCCTACATCGACGTCATGCGGGCCCGTCTGGCTCAGGCCATGGGCGTGGAGGATGGCCGCGTGAGCGTCAAGGCCACCACCACCGAACATCTCGGGTTTGAGGGCGAGGAGCTGGGCATCAGCGCGCACGCGGTATGCCTGCTGGAAACGCTCTCCCCTGAACCGAGGTAACGTCATGTGCCGCGTCCGAAACCGCCTGCAGCTCGCGGCGGTTTCGGAGCGCAACGGCATACTGCTTATAGTCTCTCTTTCGTTTCTGGCAGGCTGTCTGTCGGCCCTGCGGCTGACGGGCGGGCTCTGGCTCTGGGGTCTCGCAGGGCTGTCCCTTCTGATGGGATGGCTCCTGCGCAGGCTGGGCGCGGGCGCGGGGATTGCGCTCGCGTTCTGCTTTTTCGCGCTGGGTGCGCTTCGCTTTCAGGCCGCCTATTTCACGCCCCAGCCTGATCCCGGCACCTATGAGATCACCGGATATGTCTACGGCGGTGCGGGCGAGCGCCCGGACCAGCGCGTGGCCTTCGTGCTGGACGATGTAGCGCTGGATGGTGCGCCCGCTTCGGGCAGGGCCTATTGCACGCTGCATTACGATGACGTCCCGCCCGTGCTGTTCGACGGCGCGCAGGTCCGCTTCGAGGGGCGCGTGTATCTGCCGGATGGAAAATCCGGCGAGCCGCATATGGATTTCGCCCTGTGGATGCGCCAAAGCGGCCAGTCCTTCGGCATCGCCGCCTATCAGGGAATCGCGGTGCTCAACGGCGAGGCGGACGCGCCCGTCAGGGACGCGGCCTACCGCGTGCGCCAGTCCTTCATCCGCGCGCTGGAGCGTGTCATGGGCGAGGAAGCGCGCGTGGCCGTGGCGCTGCTGCTGGGCGAGCGCGACGGGCTGAGCCGGCAGGAGCGCGAGGCGTTCGAAACGCTGGGCGTGGCGCATGTGATGAGCGTGTCTGGCCTGCACGTCGGACTGTTGGGCGGTCTTTTGCTGGGCGTGATGCGCCGACTGCGCGTGCGCCGCGTGCTGCGGCTGCCGGCTCTGGCGGTGTTTCTGGCGGGATACTGCGCGCTCACGGGATTTTCCGCCGCCTCGGTGCGGGCGGCGGTCATGCTGATGCTCACGCTGCTGGCGCAGCTGGCCTCGCGCAGGCCCGACCGCCTGACCACGCTGGCCGCCGCCATGCTGGTTGTGCTGGCGCTGGACCCGCTGCAGGCATGGTCGGCGGGGTTTGTGCTCAGCTTTTCGGCCATGCTGGGCATCACGCTGCTCCTGCCGCCGCTGACGCGCCTGTTTGTCCGCCTGTTTCCCTATCCGGAAAAGAGCCGTCCCCTTCGGTACGCGCTGGGCCGGTTGGGACGGGGTGCGCTGTCGCTGACGGCGGTTTCGCTCGCCGCGCAGGTGGGCGTGCTGTTGCCCACAGCGGCGTACTTTCACCAGCTCCCGCTCTACGGCGTGCTGATTAACCTGCTCATTGTGCCGCTGGCAGGCACGATGCTCACGCCCCTGTGCGCCATAACGCTGCTGTTTTCCTCCGTTCCCCTCGCGGGGCAGGCGCTGGGCTGGACCGCTTCCCTGCTGGCGCGGCTGCTGCTGTGGCTGGTGGCGCTGCTGTCCGAGCTGCCGGGCGCAGCGTTGCGCGTGGCATCGCCGCCCGTGCTGGCAGGCCCCGCGCTGGAGCCCTTGATGGAGGAGGTGTTCCACGGGGCGGCCTTCTCAAAGTCGC